>NZ_CP046622.1:1567187-1880625 GCF_009755665.1 Variovorax paradoxus | reverse complement strand
GGTTGCCCTGGTAAGCGCCATGGGCGCCAACGCCACGCCAATGCCCGCGGGCGAGGTGTTCACCGCGCTCAAGACCGGTCTCATCGATGCAGCCGAAAACAACATTCCTTCGTACGACGGCTTCAAGCACTACGAAGCAGTGAAGTTCTATTCGCGCACCGAACACTCCATGGCGCCCGAAATGCTCGTGATGTCCAAGGCCATCTACGACAAGCTGCCCAAGGCCGACCAGGATCTGTTCCGTGCCACGGCCAAGGAATCGGTCGCGTTCCAGCGCAAGAAGTGGGACGAGCAGGAAGCCAAGTCGCTCGAAGTGGTGACCAAGGGTGGCGCCCAGATCGTTGCCGATGTGGACAAGGCCTCGTTCCGCTCGGCGATGGCTCCGGTCTATGCAAAGTTCATTTCAACGCCTGATCTGCAGCGCCTCGTCAAGGCCGTTCAAGACAACAAGTAACGTGCCCCGGCCCTCTCTCCTCCCGAGGGAGGGCCTCTTTCCATATCCAGGGAAATTCCCATGACACTTACCGTCCCCGCGGTAGACACGATGGCGACCGGCGTGCCCGTCGAGCTCGAAGACCTTGTCAATCCTGATGGACGACCGCCGTCCAATCACGCCTATTCGCGCTTTTGCGCTTTTCTCTCCAAGGCCAGCCTGATGCTCGCCGTGGCGATGCTCATCACCATCATCGTGTGCGTTCAGTACCAGGTGGTCGGCCGCTATGTTTTCAACGACACGCCAACCTGGGCCGAAGGCCTTGCGCTGCAGTTGGTGCTGTATGTCACCGCGCTCGGCGTTGCCGTCGGCGTGCGGGATGCCGGCCACATCGGACTCGACTCGCTGGTGGTGCTGCTCCCCGAATCGATCCGCCTGAAGATCGAAATACTGATTCATGCGCTGGTTGCGCTCTTCGGCGCAATCATGGCGTGGAGCGGCTGGATCTGGACCTCGCTCAAGTGGACCGACATCAAGCCCATGATGGGCATTCCGGTGGGTCTGGACTATCTCGCGCTCGTGATCGCGGGTCTCCTGATCGTGCTTTTTTCGATTGAACATATCGTCGCCCTGCTGCGCGATGAAGAAGTGGTGCCCGCGTGGAACTGACTGTCCTTTCTCTCGTTTTCCTGGCACTGCTGGTGCTGGGCGTGCCGGTCGCCTTCTCGATCGGCCTTGCCTCCGTTGCCACGGTGCTCTATGCGGGCCTGCCCGTTGCCGTGGTATTCCAGAAGATGGTCGGCGGCATGCAGGTGTTTTCCTTCCTGGCCATTCCGTTCTTCGTGTTTGCCGGCGAGCTGATGCTCTACGGCGGCATTGCGCAGCGCATCGTGCGTTTTGCCAACAGCCTCGTGGGCCACGTGCGCGGCGGCCTGGGCATGAGCAACGTGATCGGCTGCACGCTGTTCGGCGGCGTTGCCGGCTCGCCGGTGGCCGACGTCTCGGCCATGGGCTCGGTGATGATTCCGCTCATGAAGAAGGAAGGCTACGACGCTGACTACGCAGTCAACGTCACGACGCACGCGGCCCTCGTGGGTGCGTTGATGCCCACGTCGCACAACCTGATCATCTTCACGCTCGCAACCACCGGCATTGCCTCGGTCAGCGTGTTGAGCCTGATCCTCGCGGGCCTGATTCCCGCGCTGATTCTCACGGTGTGCAATCTGGGCGCCGCCTATTACGTGGCCATTCGCCGCGGCTACCCGATCCGGGGCGCGTTTCCGGGCTGGGGCGAAGTGCTCTCGGCCTTCATCGGCGCACTGCCGGGCCTGATGATCGTGGCAATCATTCTTGTCGGCATTCTGTCGGGCGTCTTCACCGCGACCGAATCGGCCGCAACGGCCGTGCTGTGGGCGCTGGGCGTGACGGTGCTCGTCTACCGCTCTCTCAGCCGCAAAGACTTTCTCAAGGCCTGCGCCAAGGCATGCAAGACGACCGGCGTGGTGCTGCTGCTGATCGGCATCTCTTCCGCCTTCGGCTACTTCATGGCGCTGTACGAAGTGCCGCAGAAGACCGGCGAGCTCATGACCAGCGTCTCGAGCGATCCGTGGGTCATCTTCCTGATGATCAACGTGCTGCTGTTCGTGCTGGGCACCTTCCTGGACATGGCCGCGACGATCCTGATCTGCACGCCCATCTTCCTGCCCATTGCCATGCAGTTCGGCATGAGCCCGGTGCAGTTCGGCATCGTCATGCTGATCAATTGCGCGCTCGGCCTCAACACGCCTCCGGTGGGCACCACGCAATTCATAGGCTGTGCGATCGGAGGGGTATCTGTCGGGCAGGTGATGCGGTCGATCTGGCCGTTCTATGGTGCTCTCTTGATCTGCCTGATGCTCGTGACCTATGTGCCGGCGTTCTCGATGTGGCTGCCCGACCTCATCAACTCGGTGAAGTAACAGCAAAGACCCGCAACGCGAATCTCGTTTTCCGATGGCCGACTCACCACTCCCCTCTTCTCCGGCGGCGCGCCCGCCGCACCGCATCCATATGCACGCGGCGGACAACGTCGCCATTGTCGCCAATGACGGCGGTCTGAAGGCGGGCGCCGCGTTCGCCGACGGCCTGGTGCTGGTGGACAACGTGCCGCAGGGCCACAAGGTTGCGTTGGCCGACCTGGCCGAGGGCGACGCCGTCGTGCGCTACAACGTGGTGATCGGCTACGCGCTCAAGCCCATTCCGCGCGGCAGCTGGGTGCATGAGCGGCTGCTCAAGATGCCCGCCGCGCGCGAGCTCGAGGGCCTGCCGATCGCCACCGTCAAGCCGCCCGCGCAAGCGCCGCTCGAGGGATACACCTTCGAGGGCTACCGCAACCTCGACGGATCGGTGGGCACGCGCAACATCCTCGCCATTACGCAGACCGTGCAATGCGTGGCGGGCGTGGTCGATTTCGCTGTGCAGCGCATCAAGGCCGAACTGCTGCCGAAGTACCCCAACGTCGACGACGTGGTGGGCCTTTCGCACAGCTACGGCTGCGGCGTGGCCATTGACGCACCCGATGCGGTCATCCCGATCCGCACGCTGCGCAACATCAGCCTCAACCCGAACTTCGGCGGCGAGGTGATGGTCATCAGCCTGGGCTGCGAAAAGCTGCAGCCCGAGCGCCTGCTGCCGCCGGGCAGCATTGCGCTGGTGGACGAGCGCAACGTGGCCGACATCGGTGAGACGGCCAATGCCAAGCTGGACGTGGTGTGCCTGCAGGACGACGCGCACGTGGGCTTCATGTCGATGATCGATTCGATCATGCGGCAGGCCGAGGAACACCTGGAGCGGCTGAATGCCCGCAGGCGCGAAACCGTGCCGGCCAGCGAGCTGGTGGTGGGCGTGCAGTGCGGCGGCAGCGACGCATTCTCTGGCGTCACGGCCAACCCGGCCGTGGGCTTTTGCACCGACCTGCTGGTGCGCGCCGGCGCCACCGTGATGTTCTCGGAAGTGACCGAGGTGCGCGACGGCATCGACCAGCTCACCTCGCGCGCAACCACGCCCGAGGTGGCCGAGGCCATGATCCGCGAAATGGCCTGGTACGACGCCTACCTGGATCGCGGCCGCGTCGACCGCAGCGCCAACACCACGCCGGGCAACAAGAAGGGCGGGCTCTCGAACATCGTCGAAAAGGCCATGGGCTCGATCGTCAAGAGCGGCAGCGCGCCAATCTCGGGCGTAGTTTCGCCGGGCGAAAAAGCAAGGCAGAAAGGCCTGCTCTACACCGCAACACCGGCCAGCGACTTCATCTGCGGCACGCTGCAGCTGGCCGCCGGCATGAACCTGCACGTGTTCACCACCGGCCGCGGCACGCCTTACGGCCTGGCCGAAGTGCCGGTGATCAAGGTGGCCACGCGCAGCGACCTTGCGCGCCGCTGGCACGACCTGATGGACGTGAACGCAGGCCGCATTGCCGACGGCGACGCCACCATCGAAGACGTGGGTTGGGAAATGTTCCGCCTGATGCTCGACGTGGCCAGTGGCAGAAAGAAAACCTGGGCCGAACAGTGGAAGCTGCACAACGCGCTGGTGCTGTTCAACCCCGCACCCGTGACCTGACTTCATTCGACGACCTCGAAAGGAAACACCATGGAAGACCTCAAAGGCAAGACAGCGCTCGTTACCGGCGCCAGCACCGGCATCGGCGCCGCGGTGGCCATTGCGTTCGCTGCGCGCGGCATGCGCGTTGCGGTGCACTACAACAACTCGGCCGATGCCGCGAACCAGGTCGTCGAAACCATCCGCAAGGCGGGTGGCGACGCCTTCGCGCTGCAGGGCGATGTGCTCGACACCGCCGCCATCCGCGAATGCGTGAAGCAGACGGCCGCGCGCTTCGGCCGCATCGACGTGCTGGTGAACAACGCGGGCAGCCTGGTAAAGCGCGTGCCCATTGCGGAGTTCGACGATGCGCTGTTCGACGAAGTGATGCACATCAACGCACGCTCGGTGCTCGCGTTTGCGCGCGAGGTGGTGCCGCTCATGCGCACCCACGGCGGCGGCAACATCATCAACGTGACCTCGGTGGCTGCGCGCACCGGCGGCGGCCCTGGCGCCTACCTGTATGCGGGCTCGAAGGGCTTCGTGAGCACGGCCACGCACGGGCTGGCCCGGGAACTCGTCGGCGACAAGATCCGCGTGAACGCGGTGGCGCCCGGCGTCATTCAGACCCCCTTCCAGGACCGCTTCTCCACGCCCGCCATGCTCGAATCGTTCCGTGCCGGCATTCCGATGGGACGCATCGGCACGCCGGACGAATGCGTGGGCGCTTTCCTCTACTTGGCTTCGGAGCAGCTTTCAGGCTACGTGACGGGCCAGGTGATCGAGGTGAACGGCGGGCAATACATGCCCTGACGGCCAGACGAATTTCAGCCTTCTTCCCGAGGCTTGCGGAATCAAGATCAATAACGGAGACAACAAACCAATGAGAAGAAACAGATTCCTGCGCAGCCTGGCCGCCCTTTCGGCGACGGCGAGCCTCTCGCTCGGCTACGCGGCACTGGCCACGGCCCAGAGCAACAGCAACAACTTTCCGAACCACGCCATCGAGCTGCTGGTGCCTTACCAGCCGGGCGGCGGCACGGACGGCCTGGCGCGCGCGTTCTCCGAAGCGAGCCGCAAGCACACGTCGCAGAGCATCGTGATCGTCAATCGCCCCGGTGCCGGCGGCGCCATCGGCTGGACCGAGGTAATCAACTCCCGGCCCGACGGCTACAAGCTCGCGGTGCTGACAGTGGAGCTGCTCACGCTGCCGCACCTGGGCCTGGCCAAGTTCAACTACGACGACTTTCAGCCGATTGCGCAGCTCAATGCCGACCCGGCCGCCATCACCGTCAAGGCCGACGCGCCCTGGAACACCATCGAGGAGTTCCTGGCCGCGGCAAAGAAGTCGCCTGAAAGCGTTCGCGTCGGCAACTCGGGCAATGGCTCGATCTGGCACCTGGCCGCGGCCGCGCTGGAAGACAAGACCGGCACCAAGTTCGGCCACATTCCGTTCCAGGGCGCGGCGCCCGCTGTGCTGGCATTGTTGGGTGGACACATCGAGGCGGTGGCGGTGAGCCCATCGGAGGTCACGACGCACGTGCAGTCCGGCAAGCTCAAGGTGCTGATGGTCATGGCCGACAAGCGTGTGAAGGGCTTCGACAAGGTGCCCACCGCCAAGGAGCGCGGCATCGACCTGTCGATCGGCACGTGGCGCGGCCTTGGCGCACCCAAGAATACGCCGCCCGAAGTGATGGCAAAGCTGCGCGAGATCACGGCCAAGACGGCGGCCGAGCCGCTCATGCATGAAGTGATGGACAAGCAGAACCTCGGCTATGTCTACACCGATGGCGCGGTGTTCAAGGAAACGCTGGCCAAGGACAACGCCTACTTCAAGGCGTTGATCGCCAAACTCAATATCAAGCCATGAACCGCAAACCCACTCTTCGCGCGCTGCGTGGCGCGGTTGCGCTGCTGTCGCTGGCTGCCGCGGGCCACGCCGTGGCGGGCACCTGGGTCTATGTGTCCAACGCCGACAGCCAGGAGGTCTCGGTGCTCGAGCTGGACCGCGCGCTCGGCGTGCTCAAGCCGGTGCAGGCGCTCAATGTCGGCGGCACCGTGATGCCGATGGCGGTGAGCCCCGACAAGCGCGTGCTGCATGCCGCGCTCCGCTCGCAGCCGTTCCGCGTGGTCAGCATGTCGATCGACCCGGCCACCGGCAAGCTGCAGAAAATCGGCGAAGCGCCTCTGGCCGACAGCATGGCCAACATCGATCTCGATGCAAGCGGCAAATGGCTCTTCGCGGCCTCTTACCAAGGCGGCAAGATCTCGGTCAATGCCATCGGCAAGGACGGCGCCGCGGGCGCAATCCAGCAGCTGGTGCAGACCGGGCCGAATGCGCACGCGATCCACGCGGACGCGAGCAACCGCTTCGTGCTTGCCACCAGCCTGGGCGGCGACAACGTGTCGAGCTGGCGCTTCGATGCAAGCAAAGGCCTGCTCTCGGCCAACGATCCGCCGCTGACCATGGCCGCCGCGAAGTCGGGGCCGCGCCACTTCGTCTGGGACAAGGCGCAACGCCGCGTCTACCTGCTGAACGAACTCGACGCGAGCCTGCACGTGTACGGCTGGGACGCCGCGCGCGGCACGCTCAAGCTGGAGCAGAGCACGACCACGCTGCCGCCCGGATTCACCGGCAAGCCCTGGGCGGCCGATCTGCACCTGACGCCCGACGGGCGCTTTCTGTATGCATCGGAGCGCACGTCGAGCACGCTCTCGGCCTTCAGGGTGGATCCGTCCACCGGCCAGCTGAAGCCGCTCGGCCAGACACCGACCGAGAAAACGCCGCGCGGCTTTGCCATCGATTCGAGCGGCCGCTACCTGATTGCCGCCGGGCAGGAGTCGCACAGCGTTGCGCTGTACGCCATCGACTCGGCCACCGGCGCTCTGGGCAAGCCTTCGCGTATCAGCGTGGGCAAGAACCCGAACTGGATCGAAATCGTCGACACGCCGTGACGACGACCCGCAACATCATCAAAGGAGACCTCGCCATGCAACGCCGCACACTCATCCGCACCGCTCTCGCTTCTTCGATTGCCGTGGGCCTGCCCGCCTTCGCGCAGGGCCCCGGCAACTGGCCCACGGGCAAGGCCATTACCTATCTCGTGCCGTTTCCCGCGGGCGGCACCACCGACGTGCTGGCCCGCCTGATCGGGCAGAAGCTCGGCACGGTGCTGGGCACCAGCGTGATCGTCGACAACAAGGGCGGCGCCGGCGGCAGCGTGGGCTCCGAAATCGGCGCGCGCGCGGCACCCGACGGCTTCACGATGGTGGGCGGCACGATCAGCTCGCACGCCATCAACATCAGCCTGTACCCGAAGCTCGGCTACGACCCGCAGAAGTCGTTTGCGCCCGTTACGCTCATCGGCACCAACCCACTGGTGCTGGTGGTGAACCAGGCCAGCCCCTACAAGACCTTGAAGGACGTGCTGGAAGCCAGCAAGACCAAGTCGGGCGGGCTTTCATCGGCATCGGCCGGCACGGGTACCTCGCAGCACCTGTCGCTCGAACTGCTGGCGTTCAAGTCCGGCGTGAAGTTCACGCACATTCCCTACAAGGGCAGCGGCCCGGCCATCCAGGACGTGATCGGCGGCCAGGTCGACATGATGTTCGACACCAGCGTGGTGGCAGGCCCGCACGTGCAGAGCGGCAAGCTGCGCGCCATTGCCGTCACTTCGGCCAAGCGCCTGGCTTCGATGCCCGACGTGCCGACGGTTGCGGAATCCGGCATTGCGGGCCTGCAGGACTTCGAGGTGCTGTCGTGGCAGGCGATCTTCGTGCCCGCGGGCACACCGGCGCCCATCGTCGACCGGCTGCACACCGAGATCCGCAAGATTCTTGCAACGCCCGAAATGCAGGAGAAGCTCAAGGGCTTCGGCATGGAGCCCGCGGATCTGAGCACGGCAAAGATCGCGGCCTTCCAGAAATCCGAAGTCGAGAAGTGGGCCCAGGTGATCAAGGCGGCGGGCATCAAGGCGGATTGATTCCGCCCCGGGGCCGGCGAGCCCCTGCCCGCTAGCGCGCCCGGTTAGCCGGGTGCGCGATACAAGGGAAGCTTCCTACGTCCGGACGCCGGGGGCCTTTATAGAATGCCCCTCCGATTTGCATTCCAGGCCTGCCCGGCCATTCACACGTGTCCGACCGCTCAGCCGTACTGCACCAATACCTGTTTCCCAAGCAGGCACTGACAAATTTTGCCGGCTGGGTCGCAGGCAAGGAACGCGGCGCCGTCACCACGTGGATCATCCGGCGCTTCGTGGCCAAGTACGGCGTCGACATGGGCGAAGCGCTCGAGTCGGACATCAACCACTACAAGAGCTTCAACCAGTTTTTCACGCGCGCGCTCAAGCCCGGCGTGCGCCCCCTGGCCGACGCCGATCTGGTGTGCCCGGTGGACGGCGCGATCAGCCAGTTCGGCGCCATCGAGGGCGACCAGATCTTCCAGGCCAAGGGCCACAACTACACGACCACCGCGCTGGTCGGCGGCGACTCGACGCTGGCGGCCCGCTTTGCGCACGGCAGCTTTGCCACGCTGTACCTGAGCCCCAGGGACTACCACCGCATTCACATGCCGTGCGACGGTCGGCTGCTGCGCATGATCTACGTGCCCGGCGACCTGTTCTCGGTCAACCCCGCCACGGCGCGCGGCGTGCCCGGCCTGTTTGCGCGCAACGAGCGCGTGGTGTGCGTCTTCGAAACCAATCGCGGCCCCTTCGTGCTGGTGCTGGTGGGTGCCACCATCGTCGGCAGCATGGCCACCGTGTGGCATGGCGTGGTCAATCCACCGCGCGGCGGCGAGCTGCGCGAATGGAATTACGCCGACCAGCAGATCGTGCTCAAGAAGGGCGAGGAGATGGGCCGCTTTTTGCTCGGCTCGACCGTGGTCATGCTGTTCCCGGCGCCCGCGATGGTCTTCAACCCCGATTGGGCGCCCACCCGTGCCGTTCGCCTGGGAGAAGCCATGGCCGATTTTGTCAATTTGTGAGGCTTTGTCTCAGGGCCCGCATGCAGCATGCACCCGTAGCTATAAAACTAGTAGCATCTTGATCCTTGCGCTATAGTCGCCGACCAACGAGCAGCCATAGCAAGCCAACAAGAACGCGAGGCACCGGCCCTGCCGCCAGGACCGATGGCCCGCCCAGCCCCGAGGAGATGATGTCGATGAGTACCAAGGAAAACGCAGCCATCAGCCAGCTGCTCGCACTGCTCGAAGCGCGCTATGCACTGCGCGTGCTCTGGGCGCTGCGGGACGGGCACGCGCAAACCTTCAGGCTGCTGCAGGACAGTGTCGGCGGCATCACTCCCAACACGCTCAATACGCGCATCAAGGAACTGCGCGAGGCCGGTCTCGTCAGCCATGGCGGCGACGGCTACAGCCTCACGGTGAGCGGACAAGACCTGCTCAAGCGGCTGTCCGACCTGCAGGCCTTTGCGGGCAAGTGGCAGCTGGGCCAGGTCAAGAAGGCCGCAGCACCGGCGCCTGCCGCGCCCTCTTCATCGCCAGCGCCTGCTGTGCCTGCGGCACCTGCTGCTTCTGATTCGGCGGAGTCTTCGGCACCGGCACCGTCCGCCCCGCCCTCATCATCTACCCCGCCCGCCGACCCTGCCAATTGAGCAGGCCGGCAGGCCGGCCGCGGGGCATCGGTAAACTTCGCGCCTTCGCTGGTCCATCCATTCATCATCCAAATTGACGCAAGGAGCGTTCACATGCCTACCACTCCCTCCGGCCTCCAATACGAAGACACCACCGTGGGCGACGGCGCTGAAGCCAAGGCCGGCCAACACGTGCACGTGCACTACACCGGCTGGCTCTACAACGACGGCGTGCAAGGCGCCAAGTTCGATTCGAGCCGCGACCGCAACGACCCCTTCGCGTTTTCGCTGGGTGCGGGCCAGGTCATCAAGGGCTGGGACGAAGGCGTTGCCGGCATGAAGATCGGCGGCAAGCGCACGCTGATCATTCCCGCTTCGCTGGGCTACGGCGCACGCGGCGCCGGCGGCGTGATTCCTCCCAATGCCACGCTCAAGTTCGACGTCGAGCTGCTCGACGCGCACTGAACAGGCCAGGCGCGCCCCCAGGCTGCGCGGCACTTCGTGTCCGCTTCGCTTACCCCCTACCGGGGGCGACACCAGCGGCCCGGCAAAGCCGGTTCCGCGGTGTCCCACGTGAAATTCACTTCGCACCCCCTGTTGCGGCCACTTAGGCCGCATTTTTTCGCTTGAAATGCCCCTGACCAGCCCCAAGTGGCTGGCTATCGTTTGTTTCCCGGCACACGCCGGTTCTTTGAAAAATGTCTGACCCGCAACAATCCGCACAGAATTCTCAAATGCTGCAAGGCGAGCCAAGCCCCGAAGAACTGGAGGCCGCACAGGCTGCCAACGAAGCCGAGGCGCAAGACGCCCTGGCTGCAGCCCAAGGCGAACTCGCCGCACTGCAGGCCAAGAATGCCGAACTGGCCGATCAATACCTGCGCGCGCAGGCCGACGTGCAGAACGCGCGCCGCCGTGCCGACGACGAGATCACCAAGGCGCGCAAGTTTGCAGTCGAAGCCTTTGCGGAGAGCCTGCTGCCAGTGACGGACAGCCTCGAAGCCGGCCTGGCCATCAAGGACGCCACGCCTGAACAAATCCGCGAAGGCGCCGAAGCCACGCTGCGCCAGCTGAAGAGCGCGCTCGAACGCAACAAGGTCATCGAGGTGGCCCCTGCCCCCGGCACCAAGTTCGACCCGCACCAGCACCAAGCCATCTCGGTAGTACCCGCGCCCGACCAGGAGCCCAACACCGTGGTGAGCGTGCTGCAGAAGGGCTACACCATCAACGAGCGCGTGCTGCGCCCGGCGCTGGTCACGGTCAGCGCGCCCAAGTAATCCGCTCTACCGATACACACGATTCCCACAGGAAATCCCCGCTTCATACCTTGAATCGCGTCGGGTTATCCACAAGTTCATAACAACATATTTTTCAGGCTTTCAGGAGTAAAGAACATGGCAAAGATCATCGGCATCGACCTCGGCACCACCAACTCGTGCGTGTCGATCATGGAAGGCAACACCACGCGTGTGATCGAGAACTCGGAAGGTGCGCGCACCACGCCGTCGATCGTGGCTTACCAGGAAGACGGCGAAGTGCTGGTCGGTGCCTCGGCCAAGCGCCAGGCGGTGACGAACCCCAAGAACACGCTCTACGCAATCAAGCGCCTGATCGGCCGCAAGTTCGAGGAAAAAGAAGTCCAGAAGGACATCGACCTGATGCCCTACACCATTGCCAAGGCCGAGAACGGCGACGCATGGGTGGAAGTTCGCGGCAAGAAGATGGCGCCCCAGCAGGTCAGCGCCGACATCCTGCGCAAGATGAAGAAGACCGCCGAAGACTACCTCGGCGAGGCGGTGACGGAAGCCGTGATCACGGTGCCTGCCTACTTCAACGACGCACAGCGCCAGGCCACCAAGGACGCCGGCCGCATCGCGGGCCTGGACGTCAAGCGCATCATCAACGAGCCCACCGCTGCAGCCCTGGCCTTCGGCCTGGACAAGCAGGACAAGGGCGACCGCAAGATTGCCGTGTATGACCTCGGCGGCGGTACCTTCGACGTCTCGATCATCGAAATTGCCGACGTGGACGGCGAGAAGCAGTTCGAAGTGCTGTCGACCAACGGCGACACCTTCCTGGGCGGCGAAGACTTCGACCAGCGCATCATCGACTACATCATTGCCGAGTTCAAGAAAGAGCAAGGCGTCGATCTGAGCAAGGACGTGCTGGCCCTGCAGCGCCTGAAGGAAGCGGCCGAGAAAGCCAAGATCGAGCTGTCGAACAGCGCGCAGACCGACATCAACCTGCCCTACATCACGGCCGACGCCTCGGGCCCGAAGCACCTGAACATCAAGCTCACGCGCGCCAAGCTCGAGAGCCTGGTCGACGAGCTGGTCGAGCGCACCATCGCGCCCTGCCGCCTGGCCATCAAGGACGCCGGCATCAGCGTTTCGGACATCAACGACGTGATCCTGGTCGGCGGCATGACCCGCATGCCCAAGGTGCAGGAAAAGGTGAAGGCCTTCTTCGGCAAGGAGCCGCGCAAGGACGTGAACCCCGATGAAGCCGTGGCCGTCGGCGCAGCCATCCAGGGCCAGGTGCTCTCGGGCGACCGCAAGGACGTGCTGCTGCTCGACGTGACCCCGCTGTCGCTGGGCATCGAGACCATGGGCGGCGTGATGACCAAGATGATCACGAAGAACACCACGATCCCGACGAAGTTCGCGCAGACCTTCTCCACCGCCGAAGACAACCAGCCGGCCGTGACCATCAAGGTGTTCCAGGGCGAGCGTGACATTGCCGCGGGCAACAAGCTGCTCGGCGAGTTCAACCTCGAGGGCATTCCGCCGGCAGCGCGCGGCACGCCGCAGATCGAGGTGAGCTTCGACATCGACGCCAACGGCATCCTGCACGTGGGCGCCAAGGACAAGGGCACCGGCAAGGAAAACAAGATCACCATCAAGGCGAACTCGGGCCTCTCGGAAGACGAGATCCAGAAGATGGTGAAGGACGCCGAGCTGAACGCAGCCGACGACAAGAAGAAGCTTGAAATCGTGCAGGCCCGCAACCAGGGCGAAGCCATGGTGCACAGCGTGAAGAAGTCGCTCGGCGAACACGGCGCGAGCCTGGACGCCGGCGAGAAGGAAAAGATCGAAGCCGCGATCAAGGACCTGGAAGAAGCCCTGAAGGGCGAGGACAAGGCCTCGATCGAGGAAAAGACCAACACGCTGATGACCGCAAGCCAGAAGCTAGGCGAAAAGATGTATGCCGAGGCGCAGGCCGCGGCGGGCGCCGCCGGCGGCCCGGGCGCTGCCGCTGGCCCGGAAGCTGCGAGCGCACCGGCCGATGACAACGTGGTCGACGCCGAAGTCAAGGAAGTCAAGAAGGACTGATCCTCAGCTCTTCGAACAAGGCTGGAATACCTGAGCGGGTGTTCCAGCCTTTCTCGCTTCAAGTTACGGCTTCACGCCCGCCCCGACCGAACCAGCCATGGCCACAAAACGCGACTACTACGAAACCCTCGGTGTTCCCAAGAACGCGAGCGAGGAAGAAATCAAGAAGGCTTATCGCAAGCTCGCGATGAAGCACCACCCCGACCGCAACCACGGTGACACCAGCAAGGACGCCGAGGCCAAGTTCAAGGAGGTGAAGGAAGCCTACGAAATGCTGTCGGACGGCCAGAAGCGCGCGGCCTACGACCAGTACGGCCACGCCGGCGTCGACCCCAACATGCGCGGCGGTCCGGGTGCCGAGGGCTTCGGCGGATTCGCGGAAGCGTTCGGCGACATCTTCGGCGACGTGTTCGGCGGCGGCCGCGGCCGCACCAGCGGCGGGCGCCAGGTGTTCCGCGGCAGCGACCTGAGCTACGCCATGGAGGTCACGCTCGAAGAGGCCGCAGAAGGCAAGGAAGCGCAGATCCGCATTCCAAGCTGGGATGACTGCGGCACCTGCCACGGCTCGGGCGCCAAGCCCGGCACCAAGCCCATCACCTGCACCACCTGCCACGGCGCCGGCGCCGTGCAGATGCGCCAGGGCTTCTTCAGCGTGCAGCAGACCTGCCCCACCTGCCACGGCAGCGGCAAGATCATTCCCGAGCCCTGCACGGTGTGCCACGGCCAGGGCAAGATCAAGAACAACAAGACGCTCGAGGTCAAGATCCCGGCGGGCATCGACGACGGCATGCGCATTCGCAGCACCGGCAACGGCGAGCCGGGCACCAATGGCGGGCCGCCGGGCGACCTGTACATCGAGATCCGCCTCAAGAAGCACGAACTCTTCGAACGCGACGGCGACGACCTGCACTGCGTGGTGCCCGTCAGCATGACCACGGCCGCATTGGGCGGCGAGATCAGCGTGCCCACGCTCAAGGGCCCGGCCGCCATCGACATTCCCGACGGCACGCAGAGCGGCAAGCAGTTCCGCCTGCGCGGCAAGGGCATCAAGGGCGTGCGGTCAAGCTACCCGGGCGACCTGTATTGCCACGTGCGTGTCGAAACGCCGGTCAAGCTCACCGAGCACCAGCGCAAGCTGCTGAAGGAGCTTGATGAGTCGCTCAAGAAGGGCGGCGACAAGCACAGCCCCACCGACAAGGGTTGGCTCGACAAGGCCAAGGAATTCTTCAGCTGAAGAAGCCGGAGTAGCAAGAACAGGGGCCCGTGCGGCCCCTGTCTTCGTTCGTGCACGCGAACGGTGCCTGCCGACCTTGTTCGGTGCCGCGCACCATGAAAGCTCCCGCCAGAACCACGCCGACCACCGTTTGGCGCGCGTTCCCACGCGGACATGCGCGACTTGCCCATCAAAAGATGGCGCGCAGATTGCTTTTATATATTTTTGGTTTGAGCAATAAACCCAAACAGCACATGGCGCGTTATTGTGGTGTAACCGTTTTTGGGGCCGTGGGGGCTCAATAGGAGGTGCTTTCCCCGGAAAAGATGCAATGACTGCATAGGCCGATTGCCATAGGTATTTTCACTGGGCATCGGGATAGCACCGAGTCCGTTTGCCGAACCTTGGAATTTAGCTGGAATTGAGAAATGGTGCGGGTTTTTCTTGGGAACTTTACTCGGTACTGTGGTTCTGATTTAACAAACAATTTTCCGGGTGCACTCTTTGCTTTATGCTGTTTGTGCAGATGTGATTAAGGGAGTTTTCCACGGCTTGCAGCCATGGGGCGGGCACACCTTTAAAAAGTTGCGACGCATTGCGGCTGCAGGCTTCGGGTTAATAAAACCCGCAGACTTGATGGAGGCGTGACCATGGATGTGATCAGCAACTTTGCCGCCCGCTACGAGCGCACCCGCGAGGAAGTCCTCTCGCTGCAGGACTACCTGGATATTTGCAAACGCGATCCCACAGCGTATGCCACTGCGTCCGAGCGGATGCTCAAGGCGATCGGCGAACCCGAGCTGGTCGACACGCGCAACGATCCCAGGCTTTCGCGAATCTTCGCGAACAAGGTCATCAAGATCTACCCCGCGTTCAAGGAGTTCTACGGCATGGAGGACGCCATCGAGCAGGTGGTGTCGTACTTCAGGCATGCCGCACAGGGCCTCGAGGAAAAGAAGCAGATCCTCTACCTGCTGGGCCCCGTTGGCGGCGGCAAGAGCTCGATTGCCGAGCGTCTGAAGCAGCTCATGGAGCACGTGCCCTTCTATGCCATCCAGGGTTCGCCGGTCAACGAAACGCCGCTCGGCCTTTTCGACGCGGTAGAAGACGGCGAGATCCTTGAAAAGGAATACGGCATTCCGCGCCGCTACCTGAACCGCATCCTCTCGCCGTGGGCCGTCAAGCGCCTCGAAGAGTACGGCGGCGACATCCGCCAGTTCAAGGTGGTCAAGCGCTACCCTTCCGTGCTGCGCCAGATTGCAGTGGCCAAGACCGAGCCCGGCGACGAGAACAACCAGGACATCTCCTCACTGGTCGGCAAGATCGACATCCGCAAGCTCGAAACCTACGCCCAGGACGACCCCGACGCCTACGCCTACTCGGGCGGCCTGTGCCTGGCCAACCAGGGCCTGCTCGAATTCGTGGAAATGTTCAAGGCACCCATCAAGGTGCTGCACCCGCTGCTCACCGCCACGCAGGAAGGCAACTTCAAGGGCACCGAAGGGTTCGGCGCCATTCCGTTCGACGGCATCGTGCTGGCGCACAGCAACGAGAGCGAATGGAAAGCCTTCCGCAACAACAAGAACAACGAGGCTTTTCTCGACCGGATCTACATCGTCAAGATTCCCTACTGCCTGCGCGCCTCGGAAGAAATCAAGATCTACGAGAAGCTGGTTCGCAACTCATCCTTGGCCAAGGCGCCCTGCGCTCCCGGCACGCTGCGCATGATGGCCCAGCTCTCGGTGCTCACGCGGCTGAAGGAACCCGAAAACTCCAGCATCTACAGCAAGATGCAGGTGTACGACGGCGAGAACCTCAAGGACACCGATCCCAAGGCCAAGTCGATCCAGGAATACCGCGACTACGCCGGGGTTGATGAAGGCATGAGCGGTGTCTCGACCCGCTTTGCGTTCAAGATCATCTCCAAGGTCTTCAACTTCGACAGTTCCGAGGTGGCCGCCAACCCGGTGCACCTGATGTATGTGCTCGAGCAGCAGATCGAACGTGAGCAGTTTCCGCCGGAAACAGAACAGAAGTACATCAGCTACATCAAGGAGCTGCTGGCGCCGCGCTATGCCGAGTTCATCGGCAAGGAAATCCAGACGGCCTACCTGGAGAGCTACAGCGAATACGGCCAGAACATCTTCGACCGCTATGTCACCTACGCCGACTACTGGATCCAGGACCAGGAGTTCCGCGACGTGGACACGGGCGAAGTGTTCGACCGGGCCGCGCTCAACGCCGAACTCGAGAAGATCGAGCGGCCCGCGGGCATCGGCAATCCGAAGGACTTCCGCAACGAGATCGTCAACTTCGTGCTGCGTGCACGTGCCGGCAACGCCGGGCGCAACCCCGCATGGACGAGTTACGAAAAGCTGCGCGCCGTCATCGAGAAGAAGATGTTCTCCAACACCGAGGAACTCCTGCCGGTGATCAGCTTCAACACGAAGAGCAGTGCCGACGAACAGAAGAAGCACGAAGACTTCGTGACCCGCATGGTCGAAAAGGGCTATACGGCCAAGCAGGTTCGCCTGCTCTGCGAGTGGTACCTGCGGGTACGCAAGAGTTCATAGCGGTAGTTCATAGCGGCGAGGCCGGGGCCTCGCCCCCTTTTTGCAAGGAGCTTTGACATCATCGTGGCCATCCTGCAGCAGATCATCGACCGCCGGCTCTCGGGCAAGAACAAATCCATCGGCAACCGGGAGCGCTTCCTTCGGCGCTACAAAGGCCAAATCCAGGAGGCCGTGCGGCGCGCGGTCAGCGGGCGCAACATCCGCGAACTGGAGCAAGGCGAAGATGTCACCCTGCCGCGCCACGATGTGTCCGAACCGGTGTTCGGCCACGCGCGCGGCGGCGACCGCGAATACGTGCACCCGGGCAACCAGGAGTACCTGAAGGGCGATCGCATCGCGCGGCCTGAGGGCCAGGCCGGCGGCGGCTCGGGAAGCGGCGAGGCCGGCGACGGCGGCGAAGGCGAAGACGACTTCGTGTTCCGCCTCACACGCGAGGAGTTCATGCGCGTGTTCTTCGACGACCTTGCGCTGCCGCACCTCATTCGCACGCAGATTGCCGAAGTGCCGGAATGGAAGAGCCACCGCGCCGGCTTCACGAACGACGGCACGCCCAACAACCTGCACGTGGTGCGCTCGATGCGCGGTGCCCTCGCGCGGCGCATTGCCCTCGGCGGCGAGCCGCGCAAGGAACTGCGGCGCCTGGAGGCGCACCTGCTGCACCTGAAACAGCATCCGCAGGCGGAGCAGCCTTTCATCCAGAAAGAGATCCGCGAGACTGAAGAGCACATTGAAGAGTTGCGCAGAACCGCGCGGCACGTGCCCTACATCGACCCCATCGACCTGCGCTACCGCAACCGCGTGAAGACCCCGGTGCCCAGCGCCAAGGCGGTGATGTTCTGCCTGATGGACGTTTCAGGTTCCATGGACGAAGCGCGCAAGGACATGGCCAAGCGCTTCTTCATGCTGCTGTATCTGTTTCTCACGCGGCACTATGAACGCATCGACCTCGTGTTCCTGCGCCACCACACGCAGGCACAGGAAGTGAACGAAGAAGAATTCTTCCATGCCACGGAAACCGGCGGCACCGTCGTGTCGAGCGCGCTGGTCTTGATGGACGAGATCATCAAGGCCCGCTACCCCAGCGGCGAATGGAACGTGTACGGCGCGCAGGCGAGCGACGGTGACAACTGGCACCAGGACAGCGGACGCTGCCGCGAGCTGCTGGTCGACCATATCCTTCCGGTGGTGCGCTACTACGCCTACGTGCAGGTGGCCGAAACCGAGCAGAACCTGTGGCAGGAATACGCGCAGTTGGAGGGCATACAGCCCAACTTCGCGATGCGCAAGGTATCGGACGCGAGCGACATCTACCCCGTGTTCCGCGACCTCTTCAAGAAGGAAGGGGTGCCCGCATGACTTTCGACCACCCTCCCCTCGAGCGCGTGAACCCCACGGGCCGCCTGGAGCGCCTGCCCAGCCCGTCGGACTGGACCTTCGACCTCATCGAGACCTACCACACCGAGATCGCGAAAACGGCCAAGGGCTTCGGGCTGGACGTGTACCCCAACCAGCTCGAGGTGATCACCGCCGAGCAGATGATGGATGCCTACGCCAGTGTCGGCATGCCCATGATCTACCGCCACTGGTCGTATGGCAAGCAGTTCATCGCCACTGAAAAGAACTACCGCCGCGGCCACATGGGGCTGGCCTACGAGATCGTCATCAACTCCGATCCCTGCATTGCCTACCTGATGGAAGAAAACACCATGGCCATGCAGGCCCTGGTGATTGCGCATGCGGCCTACGGCCACAACAGCTTTTTCAAAGGCAACTACCTGTTCCGGATGTGGACCGACGCGTCGTCGATCATCGACTACCTTGTGTACGCGCGGCACTACATCGCCGAATGCGAAGAGCGCCATGGCCTCGATGCGGTGGAGCAGTTGCTCGACTCCTGCCATGCGCTGATGAACTACGGCGTCGACCGCTATCGCCGTCCGCAGAAGCGGTCTCTGGCGCAAGAGGGTACGCAGCGCGCCGAGCGCGAACGCTACATGCAGCAGCAGGTGAACGATCTGTGGCGCACCCTGCCTCGCCGCAGTGAACAGGCCACCGAATCCGACTCATCCCGCCGCTTTCCGTCGGAGCCACAGGAGAACCTGCTCTACTTCATCGAGAAGAATGCGGCGCTGCTCGAACCCTGGCAGCGCGAGGTGGTGCGCATCGTGCGCAAGATCGCCCAGTACTTCTACCCCCAGCGCCAGACGCAGGTCATGAACGAAGGCTGGGCCACCTTCTGGCACTACACCCTGCTCAACACCATGTACGACCGCGGCCAGCTCGCCGACGGCTTCATGATGGAATGGCTCAGCTCGCACACGGGCGTGATCTTCCAGCCGCCGGTGGGGCACCGCGCCTACAGCGGCATCAACCCTTACGCGCTGGGCTTTGCCATGTTCACCGAACTGCGGCGCATCTGCGAAAAGCCGAACGAGGAAGACAGGCGCTGGTTCCCCGACTTTGCAGGCACCGACTGGGTCAAGACGCTCGACTATGCAATGCGCAACTTCAAGGACGAGAGCTTCATCGGACAGTTCCTGAGCCCGAAGACGATGCGTGATTTCAGGCTGTTCGCGATCCGCGACCACCAGAGCGAGCCCGAGCTCGAGGTGTCCGCGATTCACGACGACAGCGGCTATCACGCGCTGCGCGAATCGCTGTCACGCCAGTACGACATCAGCAGCAGGGAACCCGACATCCAGGTGTGGAACGTCAACATGCGAGGCGACCGCGCCCTGACGCTGCGCCACACGCAGCGCAACAACCTGCCGCTGCACGACGATGCGGAAGAAGTGCTGAAGCACGTCGCCCGGCTGTGGGGCTTTGACGTTCACCTGGAGAGCGTCGACGCCCAAGGCCACATCAGCCGCAGCTGGAAGGCCGCGGCTCCAAGGCAGATCGACTGATCGGAACGGCCCGAAGGGCTCAGGGCAACAGGGCCGCGATGGCCAGTGCGTAGCCCTTTACGCCAAGGCCGACGATGATGCCGCGCGCCGCCGGCGAAATGTACGAGCGGTGGCGAAACTCCTCGCGCGCGTGCACGTTCGAGATGTGCAGTTCGATCAACGGCACGCTCGCGCCCTTGATGGCGTCGTGCAGCGCGATCGATGTGTGGGTGTAGGCGCCGGGGTTCATCACCACGCCCAGCATGTTGCCCGCGGCCACCTCGCGGCCGGCCTCATGGATCCAGTCGATCAGCACGCCCTCGTGGTTCGACTGGCGGCACTCGATCTCCACGCCATGCGCGGCGCCGGCGTCCTTGCACAGGCGCTCCACATCGGCCAGCGTGTCGCGTCCGTATTGCTCGGGCTCGCGCGTGCCAAGCAGGTTGAGGTTGGGGCCGTTGAGGACGAGTATTTTCTTCATGATGAGTGGCGTCTGGCGATGCCTCCATTATGAGTGTGCGCCCCGCCTAGGACTTGCGCTAAGGTAGCGCGCATCATGATGAGCGCAGACAGCATTTCAGCCTGGCACCCGGTCGCCCGTTCGGCCGATGTGCGCCCCGGGGCCAACATCGTCGCGGGCTTTGCCCAAGGGCAGGAGCTTGCGCTCTGGCGTTCGGCCGACGGTGCACCCCAGGCGTGGGAGAACCGCTGCCCCCACCGCAGCGTGCGCTTCACCCTCGGCCAGGTGGTCGAAAACCGCCTCTCTTGCGCGTATCACGGCTGGCAGTATGCGGCCGGAAGCGGCCAGTGCATGAGCATCCCCGCGCATCCCGATATGCCGCCGCCAGGCAGCCTGTGCGCCAAGGTGTTCAGCGCCGCGGACGCGGCAGGCATGCTGTGGGTGAACCTCGCCGGCGAGACCATACAAGCCCAGCCGCAAGACGACATCGTGCCTGCCGGATGGGCTTTCTGCCGCACGCTCGCCGTGCGCGCCGATGCGGCAAGCGTGCGCGATGCGCTCGTCCGGCGCGGCTTCGCGACCGATAGGGCAACAGCGGCATGGCGCGGCCCGCTCGGGCAGTCCGGCACGGTGGCCCTGGTGCTCGATGCGCAACCGCAGTTGGCCTTCATCCACCTATGGACAGATGCCGCGCCCGGCACCGCCGCAATGAAGACACTGCACATCGCCGCGCGCACCCTGCGCAGCGAGATCGAAGAACGTCGCCGGCCACAGCAGGCAGCCTGAAGAGAACCATGCCCTTCATCACAGACGATCCCAACATGCTCGACGACTGGCTGGTCGTCGGCCCCTCGGCTGCGCTCGCCGGCAGCTCCGATGCACGGCCCCGCACGGCTCGCCTGCTCGGCGAAACACTGCACGTGTGGAGCGATGCGGCCAGTGCACCGCAGTGCCGGCTCGGCGCGCAGTCGCTGGCCATCCAGTCGCGCTACGGCTATCTCTGGGTCTGCCCCAGCGGCAATCCGGCACGGCCCTTGTTCGACTTTCCCGAATATGGCGAAGCTGGGCGCCGCATGGTCGACTGCGGCAGCATCGGCGTGGCTGTATCGGGCTTGCGCGTGATCGAGAACTTCCTGGACATGGCGCACTTCCCCTTCGTGCACGCCGGCTTCCTGGGCAAGGTGCCGCACACCGAAGTGGCAAGGTACCAGGTGCAGGTCGACCCGGCGACCCAAGAAATCTGGGCCACCGATTGCCGCTTCTGGCAACCCCGCGCCTCGGCCGCCCACGACAGCGGCGCCGAGGTGACGTACAAATACCGCGTCATGCAGCCGCTCACGGCCATGCTCTACAAGTCGAGCCACCGCGCCGGTGAGCTCGACGCCATCGCGTTGTTCCTGCAGCCGCTCGACGACGAGCGCGTGATCGCCCACACACTGCTCGCCTGCTACGACGACACCTCAACGAACGCCGAGCTCATCGCATTCCAGCAAACGATCTTCGGACAGGACAAGCCGATTCTCGAGAACCATGCCTTCAAGCGCATGCCGCTAGAAGGCCGCGCCGAAACGCCAACGCGCGGCGACACGACCTCCGTCACCTATCGCCGTTGGCTGCGCGAGCGCGGCATGCGTTTTGGCGTGAGGCAAGCCGCATGATCAAGCTCTACGACTACGCCCTTTCCGGCAACTGCTTCAAGGTGCGGCAGATGCTGGCCTGGCTGGGCCTCGGTTACCAGAGCGTCCCGGTCGACTTTCACCCCGGCCGCGAGCACAAGTCGGCTGCGTTTCTGGCGCAGATCAATCCGCTCGGGCAGATCCCGGTGATCGACGACAACGGCTTTGTGCTGCGCGACGCGCAGGCCATCCTCGTCTATCTTGCGAGCAAGTACGACCCGCAAGGCCGCTGGTACCCGGACGATCCGCAGCTGCGCGGCCAGGTTGCGATGTGGTTCGCCACCGCCGAAGAAATCACCCGCACCGCATCGGCGGCCCGGCTGCACGATGCATTCGGCTATGAAAATCCCGACATCGACGCCTGCCGGCGCGGCGCGCATGCGGTCTTTCGTATGCTGGACGACCACCTGGCCGAGCGCGCCTGCGAAGGCCGGCAATGGCTGGTCGGGCAACACGCGACGGTGGCCGACCTGGCCTGCTTTCCTTATGTGGCGCTGGCAGGCGAAGGCGGCATTCCGATGGACGAATACCCCGCACTGCGAAGCTGGGTGTGGGACTTTCGCCATCTGCCCGATTTCATCGGAATGTCGGGTATTTTCCCTGCCGGCCCGACCTGAGCGCCGGTCTGGGTATCCTTGTCCCTCTTCTCCTTTTTGCCCTCAAGCCCCATGAAAACAAAAGCTGCCGTCGCCTGGAAATCCGGAGACCCCCTCACCATCGAAACCGTCGACCTCGAGGGCCCGAAGTTCGGCGAGGTGCTGGTCGAGATCAAGGCCACCGGCATCTGCCACACCGACTACTACACGCTCTCCGGCGCCGACCCGGAAGGCATCTTCCCGGCCATCCTCGGCCATGAAGGCGCGGGCATCGTGGTCGACGTGGGCCCCGGCGTCACCACGCTGAAAAAGGGCGATCACGTCATTCCGCTCTACACGCCCGAGTGCCGCCAGTGCAAGTTCTGCCTGTCGCGCAAGACCAATCTTTGCCAGCTGATCCGCGGCACGCAAGGCAAGGGCCTGATGCCCGATGCCACCTCGCGCTTCAGCCTCGACGGCAAGCCGATCTTTCACTACATGGGCACGTCGACCTTCAGCAACTACACGGTCGCGCCCGAGATTTCGCTCGCCAAGATCCGCGAAGACGCGCCGTTCGACAAGGTCTGCTATATCGGCTGCGGCGTGACCACCGGCATTGGCGCGGTGATCTTCACGGCCAAGGTGGAAGCTGGCGCCAACGTGGTGGTGTTTGGCTTGGGCGGCATCGGCCTGAACGTGATCCAGGGCGCCAAGATGGTGGGCGCCGACAAGATCATCGGCGTCGACCTGAACCCCGAGCGCGAAGCCATGGCGCGCAAGTTCGGCATGACGCATTTCATCAACCCGAAAGACACCGAGAACGTGGTCGATGCCATCGTGCAGCTGACCGACGGGGGCGCCGACTACAGCTTCGAGTGCATCGGCAACACCAAGGTGATGCGCCAGGCGCTCGAATGCACGCACAAGGGTTGGGGCCGCAGCATCATCATCGGCGTGGCCGAGGCGGGTGCGGAGATCAGCACGCGGCCGTTCCAGCTGGTCACCGGCCGCAAATGGGAAGGCTCGGCCTTCGGCGGCGCGCGCGGCCGCACCGACGTGCCGAAAATCGTCGACTGGTACATGGAAGGCAAGATCAACATCGACGACCTGATCACCCACACCATGCCGCTCGAAGACATCAACAAAGGCTTCGACCTGATGAAGCGCGGCGAGTCGATCCGCGGCGTGGTGCTTTACTAGCCTTTTGAGGAGAACGCCGGCCATGAACCGCATGGAGCCCTTGCGCAAGATCGAGGCGGGCGTTCTCGAAATCGCCTGCTACGAAGCCGGGCCTGCCGACGGCCCGCCCGTGCTGCTGATGCACGGCTTTCCCTACGACATCCATACCTACGCCGAAGTGGCGCCGATGCTCGCCGACAAGGGTTGCCGCGTCATCGTGCCTTATCTGCGCGGCTACGGCGGCACGCGCTTCCTGAGCGATGCCACGCCGCGCTCCGGCGAACAGGCCGCACTCGGAGCCGACCTGCTTGCGCTGCTCGACGCACTCGGCATCCAGCGCGCGGTGCTTGCCGGCTACGACTGGGGCGGTCGCGCCGCGTGCGTGGTGGCGGCACTCTGGCCCGAGCGTTGCGCGGGGCTCGTCTCGTTCAACAGCTACAACATCCAGGACATCGCCAAGGCGATGGAGCCCGACACGCCCGCGAACGAGCACAGCCTCTGGTACCAGTACTACTTTCACAGCGATCGCGGCCGCGCCGGCTTGGCAAAGGACCGCAAGGCACTCACACGCTTGCTGTGGCAGCTCTGGTCGCCAACATGGAAGTTCGACGACGCCACCTTCGAGCGCAGCGCGGCAGCCTTCGACCATCCGGACTTCGTCGATGTGGTGATCCATTCGTACCGCCACCGCTTCGGGCTGGTGGCGGGCGATCCGGCTTACGCCGACATCGAACGCCGCCTGGCCGCGCAGCCTGCGATATCGGTGCCCACCATCACCTTCGACGGCCTGGACGATGGCGTGCGTCCGCCCGCCGAAGCCTCTGCCCACGCGCACCGCTTCAGCGGACCGCGCTCGCACCGGCTGGTGCCCGGCGTGGGCCACAACATGCCGCAAGAGGCGCCGCGCACCTTTGCCGACGCCGTGCTCGAACTCGTGCCTGCACTACGGCCTAACAACAACTCCTGATGACCGACATCTTCAAGACCCTTTCCGAGCACCATGTCTTCGGCGGCGTGCAGAGCTTTCATGAACATGCCTCGCACGAAATCGGCTTGCCGATGCGCTTTTCGGTCTACCTGCCGCCACAAGCAGCGCACGAGCGAGTGCCGGCCCTGCTCTACCTTGCAGGGCTGACCTGCAACGAAGAAACCTTTGCAGTCAAGGCCGGCGCGCAACGCATTGCGGCCAGCCTGGGCCTGGCGCTGATCGCGCCCGACACCAGTCCGCGCGGAAGTGCCGTGGGAGGCCTGCCCGGCGCCACCGCCAACTGGGACTTCGGCATTGGCGCGGGCTTCTACCTAGACGCCACCGAGGCCCCGTGGTCGGCCCACTGGCGCATGGAAAGCTGGATCGTGCACGAGCTGCTGCCCTTCGTGGCAAAGCACTTCGCGGTCGACGACCAGCGCCTTGGCATCTTCGGCCATTCGATGGGCGGCCACGGCGCGCTCACGCTCGCAATGCGGCACCCGGGGCGCTTCAAGTCGCTGTCGGCATTTGCGCCCATCTGCGCGCCCACGCAGTGCCCTTGGGGCGAGAAGGCGTTCAGCGGCTACCTGGGAGAGCCCGGCGGCGACCGCGCGCAATGGCTTGCGCACGACGCCAGCGCGCTCATGAAATCGCAGACCGCTGCGCCCTATCCGCAGGGCATATTGATCGACCAGGGACTGGCCGACAAATTCCTTGCCGAGCAGCTGTACCCGGAAGCCTTCGAAGCCGCCTGCTTTGCCGCGGGCCAGCCGCTCACGCTGCGCCGCCACGCGGGGTATGACCACGGCTACTACTTCATCCAGACCTTCATGGCGGACCACCTCGCCCACCACGCCCAAACCTTGCGTGGCTGATCGGCCACTCGTATCGACCGCGGCGCACGGGCGCCGTATCATGAGTCGCATGTCTGCAGCACAGATTCCCGCGTTTCAATTGCGCTCTCGCGACGGCGCCCCCGAAGAGAGCCTGGTGCTGGCCGGCATCTGGCGCCGGGCCTGGATAGCGGCCAACCGCAGGGCCACCGTGATCGAGCCGATCACGCACTGGCTGCGGCGCGTGCAAACAGAATTCGTACCGCCCGCCGACGTGGTGCTGGCCGAACGCGAAGGCCAGGTGCTCGCCTTCATGGTGATGCTCGCCCGGCGCGAATACGTGGCCCAGCTGTTCGTCGAACCGCATCTGCGCAACCAGGGCCTCGGGCAGGCGTTGCTCGACGAGGCCAGCGTGCGCATGCCGCTCGGCTGGAAGCTTCACGTCGCCATCAACAACACCGCGGCGCAGCGCTTCTACGAGCGTTACGGCCTCGTGCGCGGTGCGGTCGACCGGCACCCCACCAGCGGGCGCGAGCGGGTCGCCTACCATTGGCTTCCGCAGGGCACGCCACGCCAGCCGCGACGCATCGGCTGAACGCTCATCTCCTTCGTCTTGTCTTTCCATGCGCATCGATCACATCGCTCTCTGGACCACCGACCTCGAACGCTGCAAGCGCTTCTACGTCGACTACTTCGGTGCCACGGCCGGCGCGGGCTATGTCAACCCGGCCAAGGGTTTTGCATCCTGCTTCCTGAGCCTGGGCGATGGCGCCCGCATCGAGGCCATGACCACCAGCACCCTCTCGCCCGTGCCAGCCGAACCCGGCGCACAACGCATGGGCTGGACGCACCTGGCCATCAGCGTGGGTTCCAATGCGGCGGTGGACGAACTCACGCAGCGGCTGAAGGCCGACGGCTACCCGCTGCTCGACGGCCCGCGCCGCACCGGCGACGACTACTACGAAAGCGTGGTGCTCGACCCGGACGGCAACCGCATCGAGATCACGTCATGAGCGGCTTGCGCGATGAGTGAGTTCGTAGAAAGCCTGCATGAGATTTTCGAGCGCTTCGGCCGCATCGAGGCGCGGCGCATGTTCGGCGGCCACGGCATCTTTCACGAGGGACGCATGATCGCGATCGTCCTGAAGGACACGCTCTACCTCAAGTCGGACGCCACCAGCGCCGAACACTTCGACAAACTGAACCTGCCGCCGTTCACCTACGAGCGCAACGGCAAGACCATGCCCATGTCGTACCGCCAGGCGCCTGCCGATCTCTTCGAGGACCGCCAGCAAGCCGCGCTCTGGGGCCGCCGGGCCTACGAAGCGGCCTTGCGCTCGGGCCAGCCGCCAAAGCAGAAAAAGACCATCGCCGGCAAGACGGCTGCCAAGAAGACACCCGCAAAGAAAGCCCCAGTGAAGAAAAAGAAAGCAGCCTCCTTGTGAGCGGCGACATCACCGCGTTGCCACCCCTTCCCGAACGCGAGCAGATTGCCCTTCTGGAAGCCTTCGAGGGCTTGGGCCTGCAGGACATCGTCGTCGTCACCACGCTGCAAGACGCCGAGCACGCCGCCGCCGCTCTGCTGGCCGCCGGCGTTGCAGGCTTCGACACCGAATCGAAGCCCACCTTCGCCAAGAACGAAGTGTCGGGCGGCCCGCACGTGGTGCAGTTTTCCACGCGCGAGAAGGCCTGGCTGTTCCAACTGCACCGCACCGAATGCAACCCGGTCGTCGCCGCGCTGCTCGCCTCGACCGAACTCAAGAAGGTCGGCTTCGGGCTTTCGAGCGACCTCACGCTCATACGCAACCGCCTCAACATCGAGCCGAAGGCGGTGTTCGACATCGACAACGAATTTCGCCGCCGCGGCTACCGTAAGTCGGTGGGCGTGAAGACGGCCGTGGCGCTGGTGTTCAACCGGCGCTTCGTCAAGTCGCGCAAGGCGACGACGTCGAACTGGGCCAACAAGCAGCTGACCGAAGCGCAGATCCGCTACGCGGCCAACGATGCGTATGCCTCCATTCGCGTGTTCGATGCGCTCTTCGGCGGCTGAGCTGCCCGGGTCTTAGTCCCGCCCCGCCTCCAGGATTGCTTGCGCCAGCCGCTTCGGGTTCGAGAAGAACATCTCATGGCTGCCGGGGCACTCCACCAGCCTGAAGAGCCCGAGCCGCTCCGACAGCCGCGGGTGCCATGGCAGGCTGTGCGGCATGGCCGTGTCCTGCAGGCAGTTGACGTAGGACTTGCCCAGTTGCAGCGTCGCCAGCGGCTCGCGCAACCGGATCTTGTCAGTGAAAGTGCGGTAGGGATGCGGGTTCAACTGCTCGTAGCTCGCCTGCGCCAGCGCCAGGTCGGCATCGTTGATGAAGGCCTCGCGCCAAATTTCGAACGGCAGCGTCACGGCGTTGCCGTTCGCTCCTGCAATGGCGTCGAACATCGCGGTGTAGTGCGGCGGCACCATGTCGTTGAGCGATTCGCCGTCCAGCGGCACGAAGGCATTGACGTACACCAGCCGCTTGAGCCGCTGCGCGATGCGGTCCGCCACGCCCGAGATCACCATCCCGCCATAGCTGTGGCCCACAAGGCGAACCTCGGTCAGGTTTTTCTCCTCGATGAAACGGACCGCCGACTCGATCCCATCGGCAAGGCCGGTTCGCGAGCGGTCGTCGCCGGCGCGGTTGCCCGCCAAGGTGGGGCAATGCACCACGTGGCCAGCCTCGCGCAGGCTGCCGGCCACGGCTTCCATCTCTGCGCCGGTGTGCCATGCGCCGTGCACGAGAACATAGGTGTCGGACATGCGTGTCTCCTTCGTCATTGAATGGATACGACTTTAGAAAACACCAGGGGGGCAAATGGCCGCTGGCCGCCAGGCGTTTGGCCGATTGATGCCAAGCGCCAGCCCTGCTCTGCCTTGGCCTGCCTCAGCGCTGGCGCCGCAGAGTGCCCGGGGTTGCGCCGAGATGCCGGCGGCACTGGCGGACGAAGTGCGACGCATCGGTCAAACCGACGCGAAATCCGATTTCCGCAATACTCAGGCGATCGAAACGCGCATCGCCCAGCATGCGCCGCGCAACCTGCATGCGAAAGCCGGTCAATGCGGCGGCGAAGGTGGTCGCTCCCTCGCTCAGGGCGCGGTGCAAGCTGCGCTCCGAAATGCCCAGCCCGCGGGCAACGCTCGCGGCGGTCAGTCCGGGCTCGGCATGGCGTTCGCGCGTGGCGTCGAGAACGCGGCGGCGCAGCTCGGCGCGGCCGCTTTCGCTGGGCGTTGCAGTCCCGTGCGTGCCGGCCGCGAGCGAGAGCAAGCCACCGAGATAATCGGTCAGCAACGCCGCGGGCATCGGTGGCTGCAACGCAACCTCGGGCGAAAGCTGCTGGACAAAACCGCTCAGCACGCAACCCCAGCCCGATTGCCCGTCGATGCGCCGCGCTACCTGGTCGGCTGCGTCGGGCAGCCACGCCTCGACCCACGCGGTGGGCAGTTCGAGCGAGAGCGTGTCGGCGCGCTGCAGAAAATGAAATTCGTAGCAGCGCCGCGAGTCGACCATCACCACATCGCCTGGCAGCATGCGCGCCGAGCGGTCGTCCTGCACGGCGACCCACGGCGAATCTGTCTTGCACAGCAGGTAATAGTAATTGCTGCGGCTATGGGCGATGGCCCTGCGCCTGCGGTACACGTCCTGCGCGGTGCCGCGGACCCGGTTCACGCCAATCGCGCCGAGCGGCGCGGACTCGAGCGTCGCGTTGAAGCTGCCGGTAAAGGAGCTGGTCACGTCCATTTCCAGAAAGCCCTCGCACACCGCGCCGATCCAGTAGTCGAGCCGCTGCGGCGCCGGCACGGCATCGGTGGACCACGTCTGGATTGCAGCGGAGGCATTTCCGTTCATCGCGCCAACATACCCAAGCCGTGCGTGCTTGCCAAGCGGGTATTGCCGGGCCCGAAGGCAGCCCGGCAGCACCCCCGGCACAATGCCGGTCACATCTATCGCACAGGAAAGAAGGGCCATGAGCAACAAAAGCGATTTCGGTTTGATCGGCCTGGCCGTGATGGGCCAGAACCTGGTGCTGAACGTGGAAAGCCGCGGCTTCCAGGTCAGCGTGTACAACCGCACCGAAGCCACCACCGAGGCCTTCATCGCGGCCAACCCCGGCAAGAAGCTGGTGGGCGCGAAGACGCTCGAGGAGTTCGTCCAGAGCCTTGCCAAACCGCGCAAGATCCAGATCATGGTGAAGGCGGGTGCGCCGGTCGACGAGGTCATAGAGCAGCTGATTCCATTGCTCGACAAGGACGACATCGTCATCGACGGCGGCAACAGCCTCTATACCGATACCGAGCGCCGCGATGCGTACCTCTCGGCCAAGGGCTTGCGCTTCATTGGTGCGGGCGTGTCGGGTGGTGAGGAAGGCGCGCGCAAGGGCCCGTCGATCATGCCGGGCGGGCCGCTTTCCACGTGGGAGGTAATGAAGCCGATCTTCGAGAGCATTGCAGCCAAGGTCGACGGCGAGCCTTGCGTGATTCACATCGGTCCCGGTGGTGCGGGCCACTACGTGAAGATGGTGCACAACGGCATCGAATATGGCGACATGCAGCTCATCTGCGAGGCCTACAGCCTGTTCAAGGCCGCGGGATTCACCACTGACGAAATGGCGGCAGTGTTCAACGAATGGAACGACGGCGAGCTGCAGAGCTACCTGATCCAGATCACCGCCAAGGCACTCGAGCAGAAAGACCCGGAAACTGGCAAGCCGATCGTCGACGTCATTCTCGACAAGGCGGGCCAGAAGGGCACTGGCCAGTGGACGCTCATCAACGCGGCCGAGAACGCAGTGGTCATCAGCACCATCAACGCGGCTGTCGAAGCGCGTGTTCTGTCTTCGCAAAAGAAGCAGCGCGTGGCCGCAAGCAAGCTGCTGCAGGGACCGAAGGCGGAGCTTTCGCTCGAGAAGAAGGCGCTCGTGGCCAAGGTGCACGATGCGCTCTATGCCTCGAAGGTCATCAGCTATACGCAAGGCTTCGACCTCATCAAGACCATGGGCGAAAAGAAGGAGTGGAAGCTCGACCTCAGCCGCATCGCCGCAATATGGCGCGGCGGCTGCATCATTCGCGCCCGCTTCCTGAACCGCATCACCGATGCCTACCGCACCGATCCTGCGCTGGGCAACCTGATGCTCGATCCCTTCTTCAAGGACCTGCTCAACCGCACGCAGCAGAACTGGCGCGAAGTGGTGGCGCTGGCAGTGAGCAACGGCATACCGGTGCCGGCGTTCAGCGCATCGCTCGCCTACTACGACAGCTACCGCACCGAGCGGCTATCGGCAAACCTGCTGCAGGCGCAGCGCGACTTCTTCGGCGCGCACACGTATGAGCGGGTCGACAAGCCCGCGGGCGAGTTCTTCCATACCAACTGGCCTGAAGTGATCTGACGGCCGGCGCAGAGAGCGAGGTACTTGCGCTCTAGCGGCGCGCTGCGTCGGGTATTTCGCGCTTCACCTGTGCGACCAGTTCCGTGAGCGGCGCGGTGGCGTCGACGGCCACCACGCCCGCCTCGCCTACCGGCGATTCAAGCGTCGCGAACTGGTTGGCCACCAGGCTGGCCGGAAACATGTGCTCGCCCGCCCCCGCACGCGCGGCCACGCGCCGCTCGGCCTCGTCGCGTTCGATGGCCATGAACACGAACCGCAAGTCCGGCACGGCCGCACGCAACTGCTCGCGGTAGGCACGCTTGAGCGCCGAACATGTCAGCACCGCACCCTGCGGCTTTTCGGCAAGCGCGCGGCCCAGCGTGGCAAGCCAGCCGGCGCGATCGGTATCGGTCAAGGGGATGCCATGGCGCATTTTTTCGACGTTCGACGCAGGGTGGTGGTCGTCCCCTTCGATCAGCGGCAGCGCAAAGGCGGTGGCAAGCGCCGCCCCCAGGCTTGATTTGCCGCAGCCTGAAACTCCCATTACCACCATCCATATCCCGTTCATGCGTACCTTTGCAGCCAAGGCCGGACGGCCGCTGCCGCCGGTGGGTTGAATCTACCGCTTATTTTGAAGCGGATTTGATGCGATGCCCGCCTGCAGCCCGCACAGGACCAGCTCTCAGAAAAGACTGCCCTGCCCCGCCGCCCCGGGGGGCCGAAAGGCACCCAGGTCGAGTGGAATGCGTTCGCGGTTGAAGCCGATGCGGTTTGCCGCCTTCTCGAAGCGCTGGCGGATCAGGTCGGCCCAGAGGCCGGTACCCTTCATGCGCGTCGCAAAGTCGGCGTCGTAGTCCTTGCCGCCGCGCATTTCGTGGATGCGCGCCATGATGCGGTCGGCGCGCTGCGGGTAGTGCAACGCCAGCCACTCCTTGAAGAGCGGCGCCACCTCCCACGGCAGCCGTATCACCGTGTAGAAGGCGCTGCGCGCACCAGCCTCCCAGGCCGCTTCGAGCACCTGTTCCATGTCTTCGTTGACGAACGGAATCTGCGGCGCCACGCTCACGCCCACCGGCACGCCCGCCTCGGCCAAGGTGCGAATGGTGCGCAGCCGCCGATGCGGGGCGGCCGCGCGCGGCTCGAGCTTGCGGGCCAGTTCGCCGTCGAGCGTGGTCACGGTCACGTACACCGCGGCCAGGTGCTGGGCGGCCATGGGCGCGATCAGGTCGAGGTCGCGCTCCACCGCGCTCGACTTGGTGACCAGCGCAAACGGATGCTGCGTTTCTTGCAGCAGCTCGATGATCGAACGGGTGAGCCGCAGCTCGCGCTCGATGGGCTGGTAGCAATCGGTGGCGGTGCCGATTGCGATGTGGCTGGGCCGGTAGCCCTTGCGGCCGAGCTCGGCGCGCAGCACCTCGACGATGTTGCGCTTGGCAATGAGCTTGGTTTCGAAGTCGAGCCCCGGCGAGAGATTGAGGTAGCTGTGGGTGGGCCGCGCAAAGCAGTAGATGCAGCCGTGCTCGCAGCCGCGATACGGGTTGAGGGAACGGTCGAACGACACGTCGAGTGACTCGTTTTCGTTGAGCACCGACTTGACGTCTTCGAAGCGCACCTCGGTCGCCAGCGGAGGCAGATCTTCCGCTTCGGCGGCGCCTTCTTCGAGCGTGCCCCAGCCGTCGTCGAAGGCGTTGCGCTCGTCGCGTGAAAAGCGGTGCGCCAGGCGAGTGGCTGCGCCGCGGCCCTTGATGGCATGGATGGGAATACGGGCAGCCGGCATGGCAGTTCCTTTCTCACAATACTGTTTATTTGTACAGTATTCCAGATAGGCGACTTACGCAAACGAATTTTTATTTCTCTATTGACAGAAATTTCTAAAATCCTAGACTTTGAGGCATGGAACTCACCGACATCCAACGCAAGTTCGTCCTCCATTGGGGCGAGATGGGCTCCATGTGGGGTGTCAACCGCACGGTCTCGCAAATTCATGCGCTGCTGTTCGCCCACGGCAAGCCCATGCACGCCGAAGAGCTCGCCGACACCTTGGGCGTGGCCCGCTCCAACGTGAGCAACAGCCTGAAAGAACTCCAGGCGTGGAACCTGGTGCGCGTGACGCACATCCTTGGAGACCGCCGCGACTACTTCGAAACCAGCGTTGACGTGTGGGAGCTTTTTCGCACCGTGGTGCGCGAGCGCAAGGAACGCGAGTTCGATCCCACCATCCGTGTGCTGCGCGAAATCGTCTCGAGCCCCGACTTCCAGAAAGAGCCCGCCGATGCGCAAGACCGCATCCGCTCCACCATGGACCTGATGAGCAAGCTTGCCACCTGGGCCGACGAAATGCTGCGGCTCTCGCCCGGCACGCTGGACAAGGTGCTGACGCTTGGGGCCAGCGTGCAGAAGTTCGTTCGCGGCGATGCGCCGGCGCCGCCCGCAGCACAGAAGAAGAACGACGACGACCCGGATGCCCATCACGGCAGCCTGCCGATGATCTGAGCTTCTCTTTTTTTGCCCATTCATTTCTGTTTTGACAGAAATAACGAAACAAAACCATGCACCCTGCTGTCACCTACCCTCTCACGGTCTACTACGACGCCACCTGCGCCCTCTGCACGGCCGAGATGAACGGCATGAAAGCGCTTGACGCCGACGGGCGCTTGCAACTGGTCGATTGTTCGCCGCCGGGCTTCAACGCCGGACCCGCACCACGCGAGGCGCTGATGACGGCAATCCACGCGGTCGATGCCGCCGGACAGGTGTTCGCGGGCGTCCCGGCCATCCGGGCCTGCCGCGACGCTGTCGGGCTGCCGAGCGGCAGCTTTCTGCTCGACCTGCCGCTCGTCGCGCCGCTGGCCGACCGTGCCTATGCGGTTCTTGCGCGCAACCGCTACCGGTTGCCGCGCTGGCTGGTCACCCTGCTCGCAGGAAAGGCCGCGCGCTCGTCGGCCACATGTGCCGGCGGCAATTGCCGAATCTGAATAGAAAAAAAAGGAGCTCTTCGTGCCCAATGTTTTCCAGCCCGATTTCCGCGCGGCGCAGACGCCTGAAGCTCCGCTGTCCAACCTGGCCATCACGCGCGCGGACACGCAGGACTACTTCACCGAAGTGGCCGACGACTACCGCGCATGGAGCTCCAGCTACAACATGCACTTCGGCTTCTGGCGGCCCGGGCTCAATCCGCTGCGCCGCGAAGGCATGCTCGTGGAGATGAACCGTGCAGTAGGCCGCGCACTGAAGCTCGACGAGCCCGATGCTCCCAATTCGAAGCAGGAGGCCGTACAACCCCGCCGCTGCGTGATCGACCTCGGCTGCGGAGCCGGTGCCACCGCGCGCACGCTGGTGAGCGAAGACCCGTCGCTGTATGCCGTCACCGTTACTAATGTGGCCGTGCAGAACAGCATCGCCGCCCGGCTCGACGCCCGGGCTGGCGTGGCCGATCGCATGGCGCACATCGAGGCCGACTACACCCGCACCGGCCTGCCCGCGGCGCAAGCCGACGGCGCATGGGCGGTGGAAAGCGCCTGCTACGCCAGCGGCACGGCCAAGGCCGACTTTGTGCGCGAGGCGGCCCGCCTGCTGAAGCCCGGCGCGCGGCTGGCGGTGGTCGATGGCTTTCTGCTGCGGCGCCAGCCCGGTCGCGTTGCCGGCTGGCTGCACCGCCTGTGGGCCGACAGCTGGGCCGTGCCCACGCTGGCTGTGCAAGAAGACTTTGTGGCCGCGCTGCGCGACAACGGCTTCGAAGACGTCAAGGTGCAGTCGCTGCGCTGGCGTGTCGCGCCCAGCGCGCTGCACATCCCGGCACTGGCCACGCGCTTTGCGCTCGCCGAGCTCTGGAAGGCGCGCGGCAAGCTGAGCCCGTGGCGCCGCAAGCACATCGTGGCCAGCTACTGCGCCCTGGTGCTAGGCGTTTTCTGGCGCGACTTCGACTACTGCATGGTGACCGCCAGGCGCAGCGGCTGAAAACAAGAGCCACCGAAACAACAAGACAGCAAACACAAAGAGGAGAAGAAACCTTCATGAGCACCGAACCCGAAGACGCCGCACCGCGCGAGTTGCCACCCGCCGCGGCCAGCGCAGCAGAAATGCAGGAGACGCCGAAGCGCCGCATGCCCTTTGCCTGGTTCTGGCCGCTGCTGGTGGGCGCCGCGGCCGCCTTCGTGCTGCGCATTGCCTTCAGCGGATTGCCGGGGCAGCGCTTCTCGGCCATGCTGGGCTCCTTCATCTACCTTGCCCCCGCGGTGTGCGGTGCCGTCACGGTCTACATGGCCGAGCGCATCGAGCGGCGCAGCTGGGGCTACTACACCTGGGCACCCTGGGTTGCCACCGCGCTGTTCGTGGTCGGCACGCTGCTGGTCTACATCGAGGGAATGATCTGCGCCATCGTGATCGTGCCGATGTTCGCCTTCATGGGCAGCCTCGGCGGCTTGGCCATGGGGCTGGTCTGCCGCATCACCAATTGGCCCAAGCCCGCGCTCTACAGCTTTGCGGTGTTGCCGCTGCTGCTCGGCGCCATCGAGCCGCAGTTGCCCAACCCGGAGCTGATCTCGAAAACGTCGCGCACGCTCTTCATCGCCGCTCCCGCCGAACGCGTGTGGCATGAGCTCAACGATGTGCGCGACATTCGCCCCACCGAAGTCGGCGACGCTTGGGCCTACCGCATCGGCGTGCCCATGCCGGTGGCCGCCGTCACCGAGCAAACGCCCGAAGGCCGCGTGCGCAAGGTGCAGTGGCAGAAGAACGTGCACTTCGACGAAGTCGTTACCGACTGGCAGCCGCTGAAGCGCGTGGAATGGCGCTACCGCTTCTCGCCCGACTCTTTTCCGGCCGGTGCGCTGGACGACCATGTGCTCATCGGCGGCCACTATTTCGACCTGCGCGACTCGGCCTATACGCTCACGCCGCGCGACGGCGGCACGGAGCTTCGCATCGACGTTTCATGGCGCGTGAGCACGCGCTTCAACTGGTATGCCGATCGCGTGGCGCACTTCCTCCTCGGCGATTTTTCCGAGCACATCCTGCACTTCTACAAGGTGCGCAGCGAAGCAGCCGCGGCGGCCACATGAGCGACATTCGGCCCGTCTTCCAGCAAGTGCTCGGCCCCGCCTGGGAGCGGTTGGGTGAGGTGATCCGCCGCCACTACACCATGGCGCCGTTCTCGAATGCCCATGTCTGCGTGCGCGGCACCATGGACGAAGTGCACCACGCACCGTGGGCAAGGCTGCTCATGCCCATCGGCCGCCTGTTCGGGGCGCTGGTTCCCTACACCGGCACCGGCGTGCCGATCGATGTGCACTACCGCTGCCGGCCGGACGATGCTCTCTTGTACTGGGACCGTGTCTTTCGCTTCGAAGGCCGTGCGCCGTTCCACTTTCGCTCGCACATGGCGCATGTGGCAGAGCGCGGCAGCGAGGTCGTCGAATACGTGCGCTTCGGCATCGGCATGCGCCTGGCGGTGAGCGCGGAAGAAGGCGCGCTGGTGTTTCGCGACAAAGGCTACATCTGGCGCCTTGGCAAGCTGCGCTTGCCGTTGCCGCTGGGCCTGCTGCTGGGCACCGCCTACGTCGAGGAGCGGCCCGACCCAGCCGACGCCGACGGCTTCACCATGAAGATGGTGCTGCGCCACCGCTGGTTCGGCGACGTGTTCCGCTACAGCGGGCGCTTCAGGTTAGGGCCACAATGAGCCGCTATGCCGCGCCGCCCTGAAAACCTCTATCCGCAATACCACGCCCACGTCTACTTCGGCCCCGACACGGTCGCGCAGGCAAGGCAGCTGTGCGAGCGCGCGGGCCGCGAGCTGATGGTGGTGGTCGGCCGGGTGCATGAGCGCCCGGTCGGGCCGCATCCGCACTGGAGCTGCCAGCTTGCGTTCGACGCGGCCGAGTTCGACCAGGTGATCGAATGGCTGGAGGCCAACCGCAACGGGCTCGACATTTTTGTGCACGGCGTCACGGGCGACGACCTGGCCGACCACACGGCGCATGCCATGTGGCTGGGCGAGGAAAGCGCCCTCGACCTGCGGATGTTCCGGCACTAGGCGGCCGGCCCTGCTCAGAACTCCGCGTCAAGCTCGTCGATTTCCTCGGGTTCCTGCTTTGCGGCGGCCACCCACTCCTGCATGGCCGGCAAGTCCATCACGCGCTTGCAGTAAGAGGCGCAAACGGTGTCGAGCGGCACGTCGTAGCTCAGAAAGCGCGTGACCACCGGGGCGTACATGGCGTCGGCCATGCCGGGCTGCTTGCCGAAGAGGAGGGGGCCGCCGTAGGTCTTGAGGCATTCGCGCCAGATGGCGACGATGCGGTCGATGTCGGCCTGCGCGCGCGACCAGATCTTGAAACCCGGAAAACGGGCCTTGATGTTCATCGGCAAGGCCCCGCGCATCGAAGCAAAGCCGGAATGCATTTCGCCGCAGATCGCGCGGCAATGCGCGCGGGCCTGGATGTCCGCCGGCAGCAGTCCTGCCTTGGGCTTGATCTCGTTCAGGTATTCGCCAATGGCCAGCGTATCCCACACCTTCACGCCGCCGTGCTGCAGCGAGGGCACCAGCATCGAGGACGAGAGCAGCAGCATCTCGGCCTTCATGGCCGGGTCGTCGGGCGGAATGATCTTTTCGCTGAAGTCCAGCCCGGCCAGCCTGCACATCAGCCAGCCGCGCAGCGCCCAGGCGCCGTAGTTCTTGCTGCTGATGGTGAGAACAGGTTTGGCCATCGTGGGTCTCCTTGGCGGGTCTGCCTAGCTGCCGGGTTGGCTCCCATTGCCGTGCAAGGCCTGTGCCACCGCTTGGCCCGCAACTTGCCTGTACTGCTTATATGTTGTACCGGGCCTACCAGAACCAAGCCGACCTGCTCTCGCCCTCCCGGCTCGCAGCCCAGTACCTCGGCCAGGCACTCTGGAAGGACGGCACCGAACGCACCATGGTGCGGCGCATGGCCGCGCAGTTCGAGGTGTTTTCGCGCATGCGGCTCACCCATTCGCGGCCGGCCTACGCCATTCGCAGCGTTGTGGTGGACGGGGTGGAAACCGCCGTGCACGAAGAGAAAACACTGGTTTCGCCCTTCGGCACGCTGCTGCACTTCCGCAAGGACACGAAGGCCGTGCACCCGCCCGTGCTGCTGGTTGCACCACTGTCGGGCCACTTTGCCACGCTGCTGCGCGAAACCGTGCGCACCCTGCTGCGCGACCACGACGTGTACCTGACCGACTGGCACAACGCGCGCGACGTGCCGCTGTGGCATGGCGGCTTCAGCCTGGACGACTACACGCTGCAGCTTATCCAGTTTCTGGAAGCGGTCGGCCCGGGCGTGCACATGGTGGCCGTGTGCCAGCCCTGCGTGGCTGCGCTGGCCGCCACCGCGCTCATGGCCGAAGACGACAACCCCGCCACGCCGCGCAGCCTCACGCTCATGGCCGGCCCGGTCGATTGCCGCATCAACCCCACCGGTGTGAACAAGCTCGCCACCGGCAAGCCTATCGAGTGGTTCCGGCGCAACCTGATCAGCCACGTGCCATGGCCGCACGCCGGCATGATGCGGCGTGTGTACCCGGGCTTCCTGCAGCTTTCGGCCTTCATGAGCATGAACCCCGAGCGCCACAAGAAGCAGTTCGAGGACATGGCCAAGCATCTTGTCGAGGGCGAACTGGAGAAGGCGCGCACCATCGCCGCCTTCTACGAGGAATACCTGGCGGTGAATGACCTGCCGGCCGAGTTCTACCTGGAGACGGTGGAGCGCGTGTTCCAGACCTACGACCTGCCGCGCGGCGTGCTCACCGTGGGCGACCGCACGGTGAACCCCGCCGCCATCCGCCGCACCGCGCTGCTCACGGTCGAAGGCGAGCGCGACGACATCTGCGCTGTCGGCCAGACGGTGGCGGCGCAAGACCTGTGCACCGGCATCCGGCCGTACCTGAAGGCGCACCACCTGCAGGCCGGCGTGGGGCACTACGGCGTTTTCAGCGGCAGCAAGTGGAATGCGCAGATCTATCCGCGCGTGCGCGAAACCATTCACGCCGCGGCTGAGCTGCATTAGATCGACCCGGGTTCAGCGCCGATCTCAGCGCCGGCTCCGCGCGCCCTTCGCCGCCACGCGCCGCACCACGGCTTCGCCGGCCTGTGGAAGCCGATCGCGCAAGAACGCAATCAGCTCCTGCGCCGCCACGTTGCGCATCGGCCCCGGCAGGTAGGCCAGCACCACGCGCCGCTCGATGCGCGGCTTAGATAGCGGAACCACCACCAGCTCAGGGTCGCGCAGCGACGAGGTATACAGCCGCGGCATCAGGCCCAGCGCCTGGCCGCTTCGCACCAGCGCATACAGCGTTTCGGAATAGCTCACGCGGTGGGGCTCGGGCCCCTGCTCGAACTGCGCACGGGGGGGGTTGCCGAGCGCCGGCATGCTGCCGCTCTCGAACAGCACCAGGCGTTCCTTGCCGATGGCCTCCCAACTCGCGTCGGCGTCCGCGGCCAGCGCATGGTTGCGCCGCACCACCAGCACCAGCGGGTCACGGAACAGGTCGACGCAGGCCAGCCCGCCCGGCGGCTCCGTGATGGCTGCAACCGCCATGTCGAGCTGGCCGCTGCGCAGTTCGGCGAGCAACACGGTCGAGGGCGCGTCCCGCCAGGCAATTTCGACCTCGCGCCGTCCGGTTTCGAGAAATTCGCCCGCAGCGGCCATGACGCGCCCGCTGGCCGACGGAATCACCCCCACGCGCACGAAAGCCCGCCCGCGCTGTACCGTGCTCTCGATGTCGCGCAGCGCCACGTCGAACGCATTGACCAAAAAATCGGTGCGCGCCAGAACTTCGGCGCCTACCGACGTGAGCTCCAGCCGGTGGGTGGAACGGGTCAGCAGCTCGGCGCCCAGCAGCTTTTCCATCTGCTTGATGGCGTTGCTCAGCGCCGGCTGGGTAATGGCCAGCCGGCGCGCGGCGCGGCCGAAGTGCCCTTCTTCCACCAGCACCGAGAAGAACTGAAGCTGGCGCAGCGTGAGCGCCCGAAGCGGCGGAGAGGCCATGGAGCTGGGTCGGCGATTGATTGGGTGAATCAAATTATAGAAATTCAAAATTTTGCTTATGAGGCGGCGCTCCCTAGACTGCGCGGCATGAACCGCCCGGACCTGCCGCCCCTCACGCTGGAAGCCATGCTGCTTGCGATGCCCAAGGTGGAGCTGCATTGCCACCTGTTCGGCACAGTGCGCCACGAAACCTTCAAGCAGCTCAACCATCGCGCCGGTTCGCCGCTGGCGGCCGATGAAATCGAGGGCTTCTATACGCGTGGAGAAAAGCCCGTCGGCGTGCTGCGCGTGCTGCGCGCGCTCGACGCGCAGCTGGTCCGCAGCCCCGGCGACCTGTACCAGCTGACCCATGAATACCTGGAGGACGCCGCCGCGCACAACGTGCGCTACGCCGAGTTCTTCTGGAACCCGACGGGCACGGTGCACGGCTCCGGCATTCCGTATCCGGCGGCGCAGTGCGCGATCGTGCGCGCCATCCAGGACGCGCAGCAGGAGTTCGGCATCATCGGCCGCCTCATTGCTGCCATCGACCGCGAAGCCAGCCCCGAGGCTGCCGTCGAGATGGTGGAATGGGTCAAGGCGCACCGCTGCGACGAGGTGATCGGCATCGGCATCGACTACCGCGAGGTCGACAGGCCGCCCGAGCTTTTTGCCGAGGCGTATGCCCAAGCCCGGCGCGCGGGGCTCAAGGCCACCGCGCACGCAGGCGAGTTCGGCATGCCCTGGACCAACGTGCGCACCGCGCTCGATACGCTGGAGGTCGACCGCATCGACCACGGCTACACGGTGGTCGACCAGCCCGACTTCGCGCGCCAGTGCGCCGAGCGCGGCGTGATCTTTACCGTGGTGCCCACCAACTCTTATTACCTGCGCACCCTGCCGCCGGAACGCTGGGCGCTCGACCATCCCATTCGCCGCATGCCCGGCCTGGGCCTGCGCATCCACCCCAACACCGACGACCCGACGCTGCACAAGGTCACGCCCACGCAGGCCTGGCTGATGATGGTGCGCGACTTCGGCTTCGGGCTGGACGACCTGCGCGGCTTCATGCACAACGGGCTCGACGGCGCGTGGATCGACGACACCCAGCGCCGCGAATGGCGCACCCAATGGAGCCAGGAGTTCGACGCGCTGCGCGCCCGCCTTGCACAAGAACCGCAACCCGCCCATCCGCAATGAGCCACGCCATGACCCAATCCGCCCACCTCCCCCGCCGCACTGTTCTGGCCGCCACCCTCTTCTGCGCGATGCTGCCTGCCGCAGCACTCGCCCAGGCTGCGTGGCCCGCTGCCAAGCCGATCACGCTGATCGTTCCCTACACGGCCGGCGGCAGCGTGGACGTCAACGCCCGCCTCGTCGCCACGCGGCTGGCCGACCGGTTGAAGCAGTCGGTCGTGATCGAAAACGTGAGCGGCGCGGGCGGCGCCATCGGCGTGGCCAAGGCCGTGAATGCGGCGCCCGACGGCTACACGCTGGTGGTCGGGCCCGACAGCGCCATCGCCATCGGGCGGTTGGTCAACCCTTCGGCGTTCAAGTTCGATCCGCTCAAGGACCTGGCTCCGGTCGGCATGCTCAACACCGCGCCGATGGTGCTGGTCGCACGCCCCGGCCTGGAGGCCCAGACGTATGCCGACTTCGTGAAGCTCGCCAAGGCCAAGCCCGGCGCCTACAACTACGCCACCTCGGGCGTGGGCACGGTGCTGCAACTGGCGATGGAGCTTCTCAAGCAGCGCAGCGGCATCTTCGTGACCCACGTGCCCTACCGCGGCGGTGCGCAGATTGCCACGGACGTGATCGGCAACCAGGTCGACCTGGCAATGCTGGTCAGCACCAGCGCCATTCCGCATGTGAACGGCAACCGACTGAAGGCGCTGGGCATTACCGGCAGCCAGCGCCTTGCCGCGCTGCCCAATGTGCCCACCTTCAACGAGATGCCCGGACTGAAAGGCTATGACATGGTGAGCTGGACCGGCATCTTCGCGCCCGCGAAGACGCCCGCCGCTGTGGTGGCGCGCCTCAACCAGGAGCTGAACGCGGTGCTGGCCGAAGAGCAGGTGCGTGCCAAGCTCAACGAGCAGGGCGCCCTGCCCGGCAACGGCACGCCCGAGCAGTTCGGCCAGTTCGTGCAGGCCGAATACGCCCGCAATCAGAAGATCGTGCAGTCGGCCAATATCAAGGAATAAGCTCGCCGGGCATAGCCGGCGCGCGGCTGGCTATTGCTCTTCAGGCCAATCGCGGATGTAGGCCTTGAGCATCTTGTTCTCGAAGTTCTGGCTGTCCACCACCGCCTTGGCCACGTCGTAGAAGCTGATCACGCCCATCAGCATGCGCTTGTCCATGACGGGCATGTAGCGCGCGTGGCGCTCCAGCATGATGCGGCGGATTTCGTCGAGCTCGGTTTCGAGGGTGCACGTGACGGGCGCGTCGTCCATGGCCTTGCGCACGAGCGTGCCGCCCACCTGGCCGCCGTTGTCGACCAGGGCCACGATCACTTCCCTGAAGGTGAGCATGCCGACCAGGTCGCCGTGTTCCATGACCACCAGGGAGCCGATGTCCTTTTCCGCCATGGTCTTGACCGCTTCGGCCAGCAGGTCGTCAGGCGTGATGGTGAAGAGCGTGTTGCCCTTGACGCGAAGGATGTCGCTGACTTTCATCGTGTGCTCCTCTCGGAAATCGTTCTCGGCGGCGGTGCCGATTTGAATATAGCCCACAATCGGCGCCGACTCCCACGCCCATGATGCGCGCGCATGATTAGCAGACGTAACGGGGCATTGCGAACGAACCCAGAAAGGTGCTCATGCCCGGCTATTCCGACCCCGGATTCGATACTTTGGCGCTGCACGCCGGCGCCGCGCCCGACCCCGCCACCGGCGCGCGGGCGGTGCCGATCCATCTCACCACGTCTTTTGTCTTCGAGTCGAGCGACCATGCGGCGGCGCTCTTCAACCTGGAGCGCGCGGGCCATGTGTACTCGCGCATCAGCAACCCGACCAACGCGGTGCTCGAGCAGCGCGTTTCGGCGCTCGAAGGCGGCATTGGCGCCATTGCCACCGCCAGCGGGCAGGCCGCGCTGCACCTATCGATCGCCACGCTCATGGGCGCGGGCTCGCACATCGTGGCCAGCACCGCGCTCTACGGCGGCTCGCAGAACCTGCTGCACTACACGATGCGGCGCTTCGGCATCGAAACCACGTTTGTGAAGCCCGGCGACCTGGACGGCTGGCGCGCCGCGGTGCGCCCCGAAACCAAGCTCTTCTTCGGCGAAACCGTGGGCAACCCCGGGCTCGACGTGCTCGACATTCCGGCGGTGAGCGACATTGCCCACGAAGCCGGCGTGCCGCTGCTGGTCGACTCCACGCTCACCTCGCCCTACCTGATCAAGCCCTTCGACTGGGGCGCCGACCTGGTCTACCACTCGGCCACCAAGTTCCTCTCTGGCCACGGCACCGTGATTGGCGGCGTGGTGGTCGACGGCGGCAGCTTCGACTGGGAGAAGTCGGGCAAATTCGCGGAGCTGACCCAGGCCTACGACGGCTTTCACAACATGGTCTTCAGCGAAGAGAGCACGGTCGGCGCCTTCCTGCTGCGCGCGCGGCGCGAGGGCCTGCGCGACTTCGGCGCCTCGATGAGCCCGCACACCGCATGGCTGATCTTGCAGGGCATCGAAACCCTGCCGCTGCGCATGGAACGCCACATCGACAACACGCAAAAGGTGGTCGAGTTTCTCGCGAGCCACCCCTTCGTGTCGCGCGTGGGCCATCCGCTGATCGAGTCGCACCCGAGCCACGCGCTCGCGCAAAAGCTGTTGCGCCACGGCGCACGCGGCGCGGGCGCGGTGTTCAGCTTCGACATGAAGGGCAGCCGCGCGCAGGGCAAGGCCTTCATCGAGGCGCTCAAGCTCTTCAGCCACCTGGCGAATGTGGGCGATTGCCGCAGCCTGGTGATCCACCCGGCCAGCACCACGCACTTCCGCATGGCCGACGAGGCGCTGGCGGGTGCGGGCATTTCGCAAGGGACGATCCGGCTTTCGATCGGGCTTGAAGATCCGGCGGACCTGATCGACGACCTGAAGCGGGCGCTGAAGGCTGCGGAAAAGGCAGGAGGTTGAGGATGCTTTGTGTTCGCGTTCGGCGCTCTGGGGTTCGGGTTCATTCAGGGCGCGCCCCCGCCGACGGGGTACCTTTCTCCGCGAATGTCCCCCGGCCTGCGGCCTCCTCCTTTATTTCGCTGCGCAAGGCACCCCGCCAGCGGGTGCGTTATACGGAGCAGTTGTTGATCAGCGACACACCGGCAGCGTGCCCCAGTGCACAGGGCATCGGGTGCTCCCCGCAGCGAAATAAAGGAGGAGGGGCGCAGCCCCGGGGGACATTCGCGGAGGGGAGCACCCGGTGGCCTTTGCACGCGCCCCGAACAAGACGACGCGCAATCCGCAACACAACGGCAAAGCAACTGACATGAACTACACAGTCAACAGCCACACCGCCTATTGCTACACCGGCGGCAAGGCCTTCGATGCAAACAAGCCCACCGTGGTGTTCATCCATGGCGTGCTCAACGACCACAGCGTGTGGATCCTGCAAAGCCGCTGGTTCGCCAACCACGGCTGGAACGTGCTCGCGCTCGACCTGCCCGGCCATTGCAAGAGCGAAGGCCCGCCGCCCGCGAGCGTGGAAGAGGCTGCGCAGTTCGTCATTGCGCTGCTCGACGCGGCCGGTGTGCAAAAGGCTGCGCTGGTCGGCCACAGCTTCGGCTCGCTCATTGCGCTCGAAGCGGCTTCGCGTGCACCCGAGCGCGTCACCCATCTTGCGCTGGTGGGCACCGCCTACCCGATGACCGTCTCGCCCGCATTGCTCGACGGCGCGCTCAACGATCCGCAGCGCGCCATCGCCATGGTCAACACCTTCTCGCACTCGCTGCTTGCGCCACCGCCCTCCTCGCTCGGCCCCGGCACCTGGCTTTACGGCAGCTCGCGCGCGCTGATGCGCCGCGTGCTCGCAAGCAACCGCAGCGCCAACGTGTTCCACATCGGCTTCAAGGCCTGCAACGACTACGCCAACGGCGAAAAAGCCATCGAAGCTGTGCAGTGCCCCGTGCTCTTCCTGCTAGGCGATGCCGACCAGATGACGCCGCCGCGCGCCACCAAGGCACTGGCCGGCAAGGCGAAGCAGGGCAAGGTTGTCACTGTGCATGCGGGGCACTCGCTGATGAGCGAGGCACCCGACGAAGTGCTGTTTGCGGTGCGCGACTTCGTCGGCAAGCCGGCCTGAGCCAACGTTATTCGGGCGCAATGCCAGCGCGATGGGCCAGCGCCCGGTAGCGCGAGATCTCGCCCTCCATCTGGCTGCGGAACGCCGCCGCGCCGATTGCCACCGGCTCCATGCCTTGCGTGCGAAGCTGCGCCTGCAAGGCCGGGCTGCTCATGGTTGCGGTGACCGCCCTCGCCAGCTTGTCGAGCACCGGTGCCGGCGTGCGAGCCGGCGCGGCAAAGCCGTACCAGGCGTCGAAGGTCGCGTCTGGCAGCCCCTGCTCGGCCAGGGTGCGCACCTCGGGCAGCATGCTGGAGCGCGTCGCGCCCACGATGCCCAGCGCACGCAGCTTGCCCGAGCGCACGTGCGGCGCCACGGCCGCCACGGTGTCGATGCCGATCTCGATCTCGCCGCCAATCACCGCCATCGAGCCCTGGCTGCTGCCCTTGTACGGAATGTCCTGCAGCTGAATGCCCGCAGCCAGCGCGAGCAGTTCGCCCGCCAGGTGCGGCCCCGAGCCGGCGCCGAAAGTCGCGTAGCGAATGCTCTTCGGCTTGGCCTTGGCGGCGGCGATGAGTTCCGGCAACGAGCGCCATGGAGTGCCTGCCCCCACCACCAGCACCAGCGGCGTGCGCGCGACGATGGCAATGGGCGCGAGATCGCGCGCCGGGTCGTAGGGCAGCTTGGCGCGAAGCGCGGGGTTCACGCTGTAGCTGGTGGAGCCCGAGAGCAGCAGCGTGTAGCCGTCCGGCGCGGCCTTGGCGACCGCATCGGTGCCGATGATGGTGGAGGCGCCGGGCTTGTTGTCGATGACAACGGGCTGGCCGAGCCGCTCCGACAAGCCCTGCCCCATCGCCCGCGCGACGATGTCGGTGCCGCCGCCGGGCGGAAAGGGCACGACCAGCTTCACGGGCCTGTCGGGCCAGGCGTCCTGCGCGAGGGCGGGCGCATGCAAGGCGATGAATGCCGAAGCACAGGCCAGCAGGCTTCGAAGGCTAAGAGAGAGAGCAGTTTTCATGGTTCGTCCAGAAAGAAAGATCAGGAGGCGGCATGCTGTTTTTTCTCGGCCGCCCACGGCGCGAGCCCCGGCTCGCCCAGGTCCCAATACAGGCCCGCCATGATCTGCAGGCCCTCCCGCGCGAGCGAGGCCAGCAGGTGTTCGTTGGGCGCATGCTGCGCGCAGGCCGGATAGGAATGCGGCACCCACAGCGTGGGCAAGCCCAGGAGGTCGGCAAAGACGTCGTTGGGCAACGAGCCCGCGAGGTTGGGCAGCAGGTCGATGCGCCGGCCGCTGCTGTCTTCGATGGAGCGCCGGGCCCAGTCGACCCAGGGGTTCTCCACGTCGAGCCGCGTGGCGGCGCCCTCGAGCGTGACCTGCACCTCGACGTTGCCGAAGCCGCGCGCATCCAGATGCGCGCGCACGATGTTCGCCAAGTCGCGCCACGGCGTTCCGACCACGAAACGCAACTGGCAATGCGCCACCGCCTCGGAGGGAATCGCGTTCACCGGCCGCTGCGGCGATCCAGCGCCGACCGCAAGCACCTCGATGGTGTTCCACGCCACGAGCCGCTCCGCAGGGGTTAGACCGGGCTCGCCCCAGCCTTCGTCCAGCGTGGGGTCGTCGGCACCGCCTCCGATGCCGATATCGGCCAGCGCCTTGCGCACGCCTTGCGGAATTTCCGGCGGGCGCAGGGCATCGACCAGAATGCGACCGCGCGCGTCCACCAGCGAGGCCACCGCGTGGCTCAGCACTGTGGCCGGGTTGGCGAGCACGCCGCCCCAGTTGCCCGAGTGATAGCCCCGCGCCCGGGCACGCAGCCGCAGGCTGAAGTTGATGGCGCCGCGCGAGCCAAGAAAGAGCGTGGGCCGCTCGGCGCTCACGCGCGGCCCGTCGCTGGCAATGAACAGGTCGGCACGCAGCTTGTCGCGCTGCTGCTCGCACACGGCATGCAAGCCCGGCGAGGCGGCCTCTTCGCCGGTTTCGATGAGCCAGGTGATGTTGTAGCCCAGGCGCCCGCCCCGCGCGCGCAGCGCAGCCGCCAGCCCGCCGAGCGCAATGGTGTGCTGGCCCTTGTTGTCGGCCGTGCCGCGCCCGTACCAGCGGTCGCCTCGCACGGTGAGCGCCCAGGGGCCGAGGCCCTCGTCCCAATGCGCGTCCTGCCCGCTCACCACGTCGCCGTGGCCGTAGCTCAGCACGGTGGGCAATGCGGGGTCTTCGATGCGGCGCGCGATCAGGAAGGGCCCGCCGCCGGGCACGGGGTTCTCGACGATCTCGCACTCGAAGCCCAGCGCGGCCAGCGGCGGCGCCAGCTCCTCGCGCAAGTAGGCGCCGAGCGCGGGCGTGGCGGCGCCGGTGTCGCTTTCGGTACGAAAGGCGACACGCCGCTGCAGGTCGGCAAAGAAGCGTCCGTCGTCGAAATAGGCGGCGGCAGCGGCAAGGCTCTCGTTACGTTGCATGAAGAGGTTTTCCGGTGTTCGTGGGGTGCAGCAAGTACAAGGCCTGAAGCGCGATGCTTCCAGCACCGTTTTCGCAAGCTACCATTGCCTTCAAGGCAAGGCTCGAATCCAATGACACCACCGCTCCTCAGCATTCCGATGCGCCATTTCCTGGAAGTGGCGCGAAGCGGCTCGGTGAGCCAGGCGGCGGCGCGGCTGTTCGTGGCCTCGTCCGCGGTCAGCCGGCAGATCACCAAGCTTGAAGACAGCTTGGGCACGCCCCTGTTCGAGCGCCACGCACGCGGCATGGCACTCAATGCGGCCGGCGAGCGGCTCGCTGCGCATCTGCGCAATGCGCAGCTCGACATCGAACAGGTCATCGAGCAGGTGCGGGACCTCGGCGGCCGCAGCGCACACCGCATTCGCATGGCGTGCACCGAAGGCTTCGCGGCCCACTTCATGCCGCAGGTCATGCGCGGATTCGAGTCGGCCCATCCGGGCACGCAGCTCGAACTCCACGTGGGCTCGCCCGATGGCGTGAGCGCGCTGCTCGCGCGCGGCGAGGCCGACATCGCACTCAAATACGTGGTGGCGCCGGAGCCCGGCCTGAGGATCGAACACTCGGCGAATGCTCCCGTGTTCGCGGTGCTGCGCCCCGACCATCCGCTGGCGCGGCAGCGGGTGGTGTCGGTGGCGGATGCGGTGCGGTTTCCGCTGGCGGTCGGCGACAAGGGGGTGACCGCGCGGCAGCTGTTCGACCAGGCGTGCAGCCTGCAGGGGCTGCAGTACCGCGCGATTTTTGTCAGCAATTTTTCATCGGTGCTGCTGCCGCTTCTGCGCACGCCGGACGTAATGCTGTCGGGGCATCTCACGGTCACGCACCTGATCGACGCGGGCACGGTGGTAGCGCGCCCGTTTGCCGAGGCGCCGCTGCAGCAGCGGCAGCTTCAGGTGCTGGCGCTCGAAGGCCGCACCCTCACGCCGCTGGCGCAAGAATTCGTGCAACACCTGGTGAACGCCATCGCCAGCGCCGGCCGGCGCAAGCTGGGGCGCGCACGCTCGAGCGCGTGAGCTTCAGCGCCCCAGGGCGTTGATGTCGGCCGGGTCGAGCAGCACTTTCGGTGCGCCGTGCCGCGCCACCGCCAGCATGGCGCGGCCCACTTTTTCGGTCGTCGTCACCTTGGCTGGCCACAGCCGGTAGGCAAGCCCCAGCACCGGCTTCAGCACCATGATGGCGCCCTGGTAGAGAGGCGTCTTCGAACGCACACCGTGCAACGGCTGGATCATGCCGGGGCGAAACATGTAGGCCGCCTTGAACGGCAGCTTGAGCAATGCGTTTTCGGTGGCCCCCTTCACGCGCGCCCACATGCTGCTGCCGCGCTCGCTGCTGTCGGTGCCTGCGCCGGTCACATAGGTGAAGGTCATCCCCGGGTTAAGCCGCGCGAGCACCGTGGCCGCAGCCATCGTCAGGTCATAGGTGATGCGCTTGTAGTCGGCCTCTTTCATGGCCGACGGACGACACGCCCAGGCAGAAGAAGCAGGCATCGAAGCCCTGCAACTGCGGCTCGAAGCCGGTGTAGTCGTACATGTCCTTGATCACCACGTCCTGCAACTTCGGGTGCTGCTGCCCGGTGGCATTGCGGCCGACGGCGACCACGCGCGCCACATCGGGCGCAAGCAGGCATTCGCGCAGCACGCCCTGACCCACCATGCCGGTGGCGCCGAAGATCAGTATGTTCATGCGGGGCGCGCGGTCAGACCGCGAATTCGGCGGGCCGCTTTTCGAGCACAGCCAGCAGCAGGTCGACGTCCAGGCTGGAGGGCTGGGGCGCCTGCAGCGCGCCGAGCATGCGCGAAAGCGTTTCGGCATGCGGCAGCAGCGGGCCCAGAAAGCGGGTGCCCTCGGCGCCGGCAATCAGCAGCGTGGGAAAGGTCTCGACATCGAACGCATCGGCGATCTCGGCGTGGTCTTCGATGTCGACCCAGGCAAAGCGGAATTGCGGATGCGCCCGCGCCACCTGCTCCAGCAGCGGCCGGTAGTCGCGGCAGGTGCCGCACCATTCGGCGCACAGGCACACGACCCATGGCGCGGCGCCGGCCGGCTCGGCGGATTCGGGGGCGGCGGCGGGAAGAGCGCTCAAAGCTGATGCCGTGAAGGTGTGAATACAAAGCCGCAGTGGTGCGGCCGCGAGGTCGTGGCTATTATGAACAAAGCGCCTTTGGCGCCCAGGAGACTCGCACGATGAACACCACGACTGCCCCGGAATCTGCTGTCGATCCGCGACGTTTCAAGAGCTTTGCGGAGTTCTACCCGTTCTACCTGACCGAACACGCCAACCGCACCTGCCGGCGCCTGCACTTCGTGGGCTCGACCATTTCGCTGGTGTGCCTGGTGGCCCTGGTGGTCACGCTCGATCCGCTCTGGCTGCTGGCCGGGCTGGTCGCGGGCTACGGCTTTGCCTGGATCGGGCATTTCGGCTTCGAGAAGAACCGGCCCGCCTCGTTCAAGCGCCCGCTCTATTCCTTCATGGGAGATTGGGCGATGTACCGCGATATCTGGCTGGGCAGGGTCAAGATCTGACCGCTACTAAATAAGGAGCACATCACCCAGGCGCAGTGATCGCAGCGGCCCTTTTTGCCACAGGTCTTCGAGTGGCTCGGCCCGAGGCATCAGCAGCTCCGTGAGCAGCGGCTCGATGGGCGTGGACGGATCGGCCAGCAGCACGTAGCGCGGGTCTTCGTTCGGCGTTTCCTCGGCGAGCGGCGCAATCCAGTCGATTGCCACCAGGGTCTCGATCACTTGCACCAGCTGCAGCGCGTCCACCCGCATGCGCGTGACGAGTTCGGTGGCGCCCATGCCCTTGGCGGGCGTGGCGCGCGCACGTGCCAGGTGTTGAAGCACTTCCATGGCCAGCTGCAGCGGCCACCCCGCCCGGCCGCCGCGGCGGGCCACGCCGGTCAGCAGGCTCGGCAGATAGGCCGCGATGACCGCCCCCAGCAGCACGATGACCCACGCCACGTAGATCCACACCAGCAGGATCGGCACCGTGGCAAAGGCGCCGTAGAGCACCGAATAGGTCGGCACCAGGCTCAGGTAGTAGCCCAGCACGCGCTTGGCAATCTCGATGGCCGCGGCCACGAAGATGCCGCCGGCCCATGCATGCGACCAGCGCACGTTGGTGTTGGGCACATAGTGATAGAGCGACGCCATGCCGGCCGCGAGCAGCACGAATTCGAAGGTGTCGAAGAACAGCTTCAGGATGCTTCCGCCCACCACGTCGCGCGAAGCGGCAAATACATACGAAGTGGTCGAAAGGCTCACCGCAAGAATGAGCGGGCCGAGTGTGATGGCGGCCCAGTAGATCAGCACACGCTGGGCAAGCGGCCGCGGCGACCGCACCCGCCAGATGTTGTTGAGTGTCTTGTCGATCGTGAGAATCAGCGCAATGGCGGTGATCAGCAGCACCACCAGGCCCGCTATGCCCAGCCCACCGGCCTTGCTGGAAAACTGGTTCAGGTAGCCCAGCACCTGCCGCGCGATGTTGTCCGGAATCAGGCTTTCTATGAACCAGCGCTGCAGCCGCCCTTGCAGCTTGGCGAACATCGGAAACACCGTGAAGAGCGCCAGCGCCACCGTGAAGAACGGCACCATTGCAATGGTGGTGGTGAAGGTGAGGCTGCTGGCCGTCAGCCCCAGGCGGTCTTCGCGAAAACGCTCGCCCAGCACCGCCGCGGTGTTGCCCCACGGAAAACGCGAAAGATCCCTCCACAGCTGACGACGATTCATGGCCGGTATCATAAGAACCCGAACCCTCCCCTCGTCTTTGCACACTTCGTGTCGCCAGTTCCGCGGTGTTCCATCCATGCAAATCATCACACCGCACGCCTCTTCTTCCGTCCGCGCCACCCGTTGGCTTGCCGTGGGCAGCCTCGTCGGATTGATCGTGCTGGGCCTGGCCTGGGAACTGTGGCTGGCGCCGCTACGGCCGGGCGGTTCGCTGCTGGCGCTGAAGGTGCTGCCCCTTGTCATCCCGCTCGCAGGGCTCTACAAGAACCGCATGTACACCTACCGCTGGGTCAGCCTGATGATCTGGCTCTATTTCACCGAGGGCGTGGTGCGCGCCTGGAGCGACACCAACGGCGTGGGGCAAGTGCTCGCGCTGGTCGAGGTGCTGCTGTGCCTCATGCTCTTTGCCGCCTGCGCCTCGCATGTGCGGCTGCGCCTGCGCAACGCCAAGGCCGCCCGCCAACTGGAGGCTTCTACCCAATGACGCCAATGACTTCTTCCGCTCCCCTCATCGACCAACTCCGCGCCATCGTCGGCGCCCAGCACGTGCTGAACGAGGGCGACCTCGCCGCCTACGAGCAAGACTGGCGCAAGCGCGCGCGCGGCAAGTCGCTGGCCGTGGTGCGCCCCGCCAATACGCAGCAAGTGGCCGATGTGGTCAAGGCCTGCGCCGCGGCCGGCACGGCCATCGTGCCTCAGGGCGGCAACACCGGGCTGGCGGTGGGCTCCATTCCCGACGACACCGGCACGCAGGTGGTGCTGAGCCTGCAGCGGCTCAACGCCATCCGCAGCGTCGATGCGGCCAACCTCACAATGACGGTGGAGGCCGGCTGCATCCTGCAGACCCTGCAGGAAACGGCCGAGAAGCAGGGCTATCTGTTCCCGCTGAGCCTTGCTGCCGAGGGCAGCTGCACCATCGGCGGCAACCTTGCCACCAACGCCGGCGGCACGCAGGTGGTGCGCTACGGCAACACGCGCGAGCTGTGCCTGGGCCTCGAAGTGGTTACGCCGCAGGGCGACATCTGGGAAGGCACCAGCGGCCTGCGCAAGGACAACACCGGCTACGACCTGCGCGACCTGATGATCGGCAGCGAAGGCACGCTGGGCATCATCACCGCGGCCACCATGAAGCTCTACCCGCTGCCCGCCGCGCAGCTCACGGCGTGGGCCGCGGTGCCTTCGCTCGACCATGCGGTCACGCTGCTCGGCCTTGCGCACAAGCACCTGGGGTCGGGCCTCACCGGCTTCGAGGTGATGGGCAAGTTTGCGCTGAGCCTGGTCGACAAGCACATGCCTCAACTGCGGGTGCCCTTCATCGGCGACGAGGCCGTGCCCTACTGCGTGCTGCTCGAGAACTCCGACAACGAATCCGAAGACCATGCGCGCGCGCGATTCGAGGCCCTGCTCGAAACGGCTTTCGAAGACGGCTGCGTGACCGACGCGGTGGTGGCCGAGAACCTCGCGCAGGCGCACCAGCTTTGGCACATCCGCGAGAGCATTCCGCTCGCGCAGGCCGAAGAGGGCTTGAACATCAAGCACGACATCTCGATTCCCGTGTCGCGCATTCCGGCGTTCGTGGCCGAAACCGATGCGCTGCTCGCGCGCGAGATTGCGGGCGTGCGGCTGGTGAACTTCGGCCATCTGGGCGACGGCAACCTGCACTACAACGTGCAGGCGCCCGAGAACATCGACACCAAGGCTTTCCTGAAGAACGAGGAAGAGCGCATCAACACGCTGGTGTACGACGCGGTCGAGAAGTTCGGCGGCTCGTTCTCGGCCGAGCACGGCGTGGGTTCGCTCAAGGTCGACAAGCTCGAGAAGCACAAGTCGCCTGTAGCGCTGGAGATGATGCGCGCCATCAAGCGCGGGCTCGACCCGAAGAACATCCTGAACCCCGGCCGCGTGATCCGCGTCTAGGCGGCAAAGTCTTCGCCGCGCAGCTCGATGGGTTGGCCGTGCGGCGTGCGGTCGGCCGCGTGGTCCCAGGCGTGCCGATAGCGCGCGAGTTCATCGCCCGAGCTCGCGCCCTTGCGGGCCACCAGGCCTTCCAGGGCGGCAAGCCAATGCCGGTAGTAGGTGTCGCCAGCGTCCGGGTCTCCCGCGGCCTGCGCGGCGGTGATCTGCGCCGCAAGCGCTTCGGCCCACTCCACCCAGCTGAACAGGCCACGCTCGTGCAGCGCGAGCGTCATCGCAAAGGCCTGCGCTTCCCACGGTTCGCGGAATACCGGACCATCGGCATCGCGCGGCATGCCGGGCGCGAGCGCGAGCGGCGGCATGTCGATCTTCATGCCGACCTTCATGCGGCCGCCTCCAGGTAGCTTTCCCACGCATCGACCGACACCGAGAGGTTCTGGCGCGGCACCGCATCCCCCCAGAGCTCGGCTTCCTCAAACACGACCGTATAGAGCCACTGCGGTTGCTCATCCAGGCCCTGCGCATTCGCATCGGCAAACACGTGCGCGCCGTGAACATGCTCGATGGTGCCTCGCTTGCCCTGCACATAGCCCGGCAGCCGCGTGTGATGGTTTGCCTTGCCGATGTGCATGCGCACGGCCTGCCCGACGGCAAAGCGCGCGGGGCCTGGCGCGACGCGCTCGGTCGGCGAACCCTTGGCGAGCACCGCGGGCACGTTCTGGGCCTGCAGCACGCGGGCGACCGGCGCGGCCGGATGGCGCATCTCGCCGGAGGCGATCTCGTCGGCAAAAACCTGCCCGCGCTGCAGCATCAGCTGCTCGAGCGCGCCAAGCCATATCTGGTAGTAGCTCAGGTCGCGGTAGTTCGGCAGCGTCTCGCGCATCGCACGGCTCGCATCGATGTTCCAGGAACCAGTGGCGCCCATGGCAAGCGTGAGCGCCAGCGCGCGCGGCTCCCAGCCGGCGTGGAAGAGTTCGCCTTCGGGCTCGGGCGTGACCGGCCCGAAGCCCGGCTGGCCGCCCAGGTCGGCATGCGTGACGTAGCTCATGCGGTGCTCCTCGCGGCGGCTGGCGCATCGGCAAGGCGGGTGCCGATCATCGAATCGCGTGAAACGAGGGTGGCGAGTTCGTCTTCGCTCCATCCTTCAGTGGCAACAGGCCTCTGCGGAATCACGAGATAGCGCACCTCGGCGGTCGAATCCCAGACGCGAATGCGCGTCGTCTCGGGCAGCACCGTGCCGAAATCGGCCAGCACACCGCGGGGGTCCTTCACGGCGCGCGAGCGGTATGGCGCGCTCTTGTACCAGGTGGGCGGCAGGCCGAGCACGGGCCAGGGGTAGCAGCTGCAGAGGGTGCAAACGACCATGTGATGTTGGTCATTGGTGTTCTCTACCGCCACCATGTGCTCGCCCTGGCGGCCGGTGTAGCCGAGCGAGGCAATGGCGGCCGTGGCGTCAGCCATCAGCCAGTCGTGGAAGTTTGGGTCGACCCAGGCCCGCGCCACCACCCGTGCCCCATTGCGCGGCCCGATGCGGGTCTGGTAGGTGTCGATCAGCGCGTCGAGGGCGGCGGGGTCGATATAGCCCTTCTGCGTGAGCACGCTTTCCAGCGCCCGCACGCGCAGGTCCATTTCGCCGAGTTCGCTGTGGTCGTGGGAGTGATCGTGGGAGTGGTCATGTCCGGTCATCGGCCAATGCTAGCGCCGCCCCGTAAAATTCCCAACATGACCTCGACCGCCCGCCCCGTCCGCTCCCAGTACGAAGACTTCATGCGCCACGTGGACACCCACGGGGTGTTCAAGAGCGACCGCACCGGCACGGGCACCAAGAGCGTGTTCGGCCACCAGATGCGCTTCGACCTGAACGAAGGCTTTCCGCTGGTGACCACGAAGAAGGTGCACCTGAAGTCCATCATCCAGGAACTGCTGTGGTTTTTGACCGGCTCCAGCAACAACAACTGGCTCAAGGAGCGCGGCGTCACCATCTGGGACGAATGGGCGCGCGAAGACGGCGACCTGGGCCCCGTGTACGGCGTGCAGTGGCGCAGCTGGCCCACGCCCGACGGCGGCCATATCGACCAGATCTCCGAAGTCATCAAGACGCTGAAGACCAACCCCGATTCGCGCCGCATCATCGTGAGCGCATGGAACGTGGCCGAGCTCTCGAAGATGGCCCTCATGCCCTGCCACGCCTTCTTCCAGTTCTACGTGGCGCCGCCGCAGGCACCCGGCGAGCGCGGCAAGCTGAGCTGCCAGCTCTACCAGCGCAGCGCCGACATCTTTCTTGGCGTGCCCTTCAACATTGCCAGCTACGCGCTGCTCACGCACATGGTGGCGCAGCAGTGCGACCTCGACGTGGGCGACTTCATCTGGACCGGCGGCGACTGCCACATCTACAGCAACCACGCCGAGCAGGTGGCGCTGCAGCTGAGCCGCACGCCCTACGCGTACCCCACGCTCCACATCAAGCGCAAGCCGGCTTCGATCTTCGACTACCAATACGAAGACTTCGAGGTGCTCGACTACAAGCACCACGAGGCGATCAAGGCGCCCGTGGCTGTGTGACCGCACTGTTCCCTCTGATATGCCCACACCGCGCCTGCACCTCATCTTCGCCCGCGCCGCCAACGGCGTGATCGGTGCCAAGGGCACCATGCCGTGGCACCTGCCCGAAGACATGGTGCACTTCAAGCAGCAGACGGCCGGCGCGCCGGTCATCATGGGCCGCAAGACGTGGGATTCGCTGCCGCCGCGCTTCAAGCCTCTGCCGGGTCGGCACAACATCGTCATCACGCGGCAGGACGACTGGAAAGCCGAAGGCGCGCACCGCGTGGGCAGCCTGCAGGAAGCGCTCGCACTGTGCGAAGAATCGCAGGTGCCCGATGTGTGGGTGATCGGCGGCGCGCAGATCTATGCCGAAGCCGAACCGCTCGCTCAGTACGCCGTGGTGACCGAGCTCGCGCACGACTACGAAGGCGATGCGCACGCGCCCGAACTCTCCCCTGCTGAATGGCGCGAGACAAAGCGCGAGCCGCACGTTTCGGCGAAGGAAGGCCTGAACTTCAGCTTCGTGACTTACGAACGCGTGGGATCACCCAAGACATGAGCGGCGGCATCCAACAACGCCCCGCTGTCCCGCCGCTGCGGCGCCGTTCCCTCCTGGCCGGCGCCGCACTGCTTTGGGGCCTGGCGCCGATGCGTGCGCTGCACGCGGCCGAGCGGCTCGAACCCGATGAAGAGGCGCTCTTCATGCCGGGCACGGCGCGTCCCACCAGCGATGGCCGGTTCGAGGTCGACATTCACGCCTGGGTGTACGAGCCCGAGCGACGCTGGGGCCTGAACGCCGCGTTCGCGCGCTACCTGGGCCTGAACCTGAACAAACTCTCTCCCGCGGCGCGCCTGCGCTTCAACCAGCGCACGGCGCTGTTCCACGCCGAATCGGAAGAAGGCAAGGTGTTCGACATCGATTTCGACGGCAGCCCCGCGCGCGTGAGCTCGCCGCCTTCGGGCGCCAACGGCCGCATGGACATGCGGATCGTCATCGATGCACCCAAGGCATCGCCTTCGGACGAATGGCTGAAGTTCCATGCCGTAACCGGCCCCGGCGAGCTGCTGCACCGCTTCAGGGGCCAGGCGCTGATCGTTCCTGCCGAGGGCCTGTCGATCATTTCGGACATCGACGACACCATCAAGCGCACGCAGGTGCGCGACCGGCGCGAGATGCTGCTGAACACGTTTGCACGCCGCTTCGAGGCGGCGCCCGGCATGGCAGCCTACTACCGTGCCCTGGCGCAAACGCCCGGCACGCGGTTTCACTATCTTTCGGCCAGCCCGATGCAGCTTTACCCCGCGCTGGCCGACTTCGTTCGCGATGCAGACTTTCCCACCGGCAGCATGCACCTGCGCGAGAGCACGAGCTGGCGCACGCTGATTCCGGGCGACCAGGATTCGCGCACACACAAGCTCGGCACCATCGAGCGGCTGCTGACCGACTTTCCGCACCGCCGGTTCATGCTGGTGGGCGATTCGGGTGAAAGCGATCCCGAAATTTACGGGCAGGTGGCGCGCACCCATCCCAGCCGTATCGACAGCATCGCCATACGCGATGTAACCGGTGAAGGCAGCACTGCCGGGCGCTACGCAACGGCTTTCGACGGCATCGACCCCGCACGCTGGCAGATTCTTCCGGCCAAGGGGCCGGCGCAGACGCAGGCCGCGCGATAAGCGGCTTCAGCCGCTACAAAATTCAGCACCTTCGTTTCAGGCCCTGGCAAAAACGAATACTTCGGTACACACTCAAAAGTCGTGTGCGGCGCAGGGATTAGGCACAAACGTGAATTTTTCCGCAAAATGTTTGTACCGCCATCTAGACAAGGAGACGGCTCATGTCCATGGAGTTTCTTCGAGTCATCGCCGAACAGAAATTGCCATACGTCGTCCACACGCCAGCAGATATCGACAGGGTGCGCGTGCTGCGTGCGGCCGAGCTGGTGACTGCTTTCATCCCGCCGTCCAGCCACGCGCCGGGCGACCGCGCCATACGCCAGCTCGCCCAGGTGGAATCGATCACCGCCAAGGGCAAGCTGGCGCTGAACAAGGCCACCTCGGCCTTCATCGAGCTCTGAGCTTCGCGGCCTCGAACCCCAGCCGCTTCATTGCGGCACCCGGACTGACTGCGGCCTTCGCATAACCGGCCCATGGGTCGTTGCCGCGGTCGAGCCGGGCATGGATGTTTCGGAGCGTCCACTGCGCGCCGCTTACCAGCGTCGGCACCTCGGCCCACTCCACCGGCACCGACACCCCCATGCCCGGGCGCGCACGCACCGACCATGCGCACACCGTGGTTGCACCGAAACCGTTGCGCAAGTAGTCGATGAAGATGCGGCCCACGCGGTTGCTCGGCCCGCTCTTGGCAACGAACATCTGCGGCACCGTGCGGGCCATGTGCCGCACGATGGCTTGTGAAAAATCCTTGACCGTGTCCCAGTCGTACTGCCGCTTGAGCGGCACGACCACGTGCAGCCCCTTGCCGCCGCTGGTCTTGCAGAAGGACGGCAGGCCGAGCTCGTCGAGCACCACGCGCATCAGCTCCGTGGCCTGCAGCACCATGGGCCAGCCGACACCCTCGCCCGGGTCCAGGTCGAAGGTCATGCGGTCGGGCTTGCCGATGAGCGTCTTCACTGCGTTCCAGGTGTGCAGCTCGATGACGTTCATCTGCGCCGCGCTCAACAGCCCCAGCGGGCTGGCCACTTCGATCAGCTCGGGGTGCGCGGGCCACAGCGCCGGATCGAGCTGCCGCACACCGGCCATCTGGCCCTCGTCGAGGTGCTTCTGAAAGAACAGCTGCCCCTTGATGCCCTGCGGCGCACGCACGAAAGACACTGGCCGGCTCTTCAGGTGCTCCATCATCAGCGGCGCTACAAGGCCGTAGAAGCGCACCACCTCGACCTTGGTGATGCCGGTGGTCGGGTCGACCACGCGGTCGGCATGCGACACCTTGAAGTTGGCCGGCATCGTGGCCGAGGGCTCCGGCCCGGCATTCGCGGCAGGCTTGGCCTTCGGCTGGTGAACCGGCTTCTCGCGGATGATGGCCTTGGCGGGTTTGTCGGTGCGCACGCTGTGGAACACCGGGTGCCGCACATGGCCGTCCTTCGTCCACTCCGAAAAAGTGACCTCGGCCAGCAGTACCGGCTTGACCCAATGCGCGCGGCGGTCGTTCTCCGTCGGGTCCTTGAATGGCCGCTTGTCGGTGCCGAGCGGCTTCAGCCTTTCGAGCATTTCGTTGAGGGTGCGGCCGTTGAAGCCCGCGCCAACCGCGCCCGAATAAATGAGGTTGCCCTTCTCATCGTGCACGCCGATCAGCAATGCGCCGATGCCCACGCGCGAGCCCTTCGGATCGGTATAGCCGCCAATCACGAACTCCTGCCGCCGTGAGCACTTGAGCTTGATCCAGTCGGGCGAGCGGCGGGATGCATAGGTGCTGTTCTTGCGCTTGCCGATCACGCCCTCCAGCCCGATCTTGCAGGCCGAAGCCACGATGTCTTCGGGGGGTGCATCGAAGATTTCGCTGAAGCGGATTTCAGGCGGCGCCTTCGCAAGCAGCGACTGCAGCAAGGCCCGGCGCTCCACGAGCGGCACGCCGGTGAGATCGAAGCCGTCGTAGTACGGCAGGTCGAAAAGAAAGTAGACGATGTTGCTGGTCTTCTCCTTGTCGAACGCGTTCTGCAGCGCCTGGAAATCGGTGCCTCCGGATTCGTTGAGCACTACGATCTCGCCATCCAGCCAGCCGGGCTTGAGCTTCATGGCCTTGATGGCGCGCACCAGCTGCGGCATGCGGCTACTCCAGTCGTGCCCGTTGCGCGTGATGAGCTGCACGTCTTTTTTTTCATCAATCCGCGCGAGCAGGCGGTACCCGTCGAACTTGATTTCGTAGAACCAGTTGTCGGGGTCGGCCGGCGGGCCGTCGACCAGCGTGGCAAGCAGCGGTGAAAGCTTGGCGGGCACGGCGGCCTTCACCGCATCGGCCGGCATGCCTCCACCCGATGCCTTGCCGCGTTTTTTGCGCGCAGGCTCCGCCTCTGCCGCGTGCGCCGCAGCCGCTGCCGCTGGCGTGGGCATCGGCATCTCCGCCACGCTGTCGGGAAACTGGTCGACCACGCTGAACTCGGCGGCCGGACGGGCGTAGTCGTCGTGCTCCTTGATCAGCAGCCACGCATCCTGCTTGCCGTCCTTGCTGCTGTGCATGCGCACCAGCGCCCACTTGCCGCGCAGCTTGTAGCCATGCAGTTCGAACTTGAGGTTTCCGGCCTTGTAGCCCTTGCGCGCATCGCCGATGGGCGTCCACGTGCCTTTGTCCCAGATGATCACCTTGCCCGCGCCGTACTGCTTGGGCGGTATCACGCCTTCGAACCGGTTGTACGAGATGGGGTGGTCCTCGACGTGCACGGCCATGCGCTTGTCGTGCGTGTCGTAGCTCGGGCCCTTGGGTACCGCCCAGCTTTTCATCGCACCATCGAGCTCGATGCGAAAGTCGTAGTGCAGCCGGCTTGCCCAGTGTTTCTGCACCACGAACTGCAGCGTGCCGGGCGCCGATGCGCCGCCTTCCTCCGGCTCGGGCGTGACGCCGAAGTTGCGCTTCTCCTTGTAGCGCTTCAGCGGGTTTGCGCGCGCCATGGTGTCTCGCTCCCCGCCTCCTGCGGATGGCTCGCCGCGTAGCGTTCGAGCAAAAGGTAAAGCACGACGCCGCCGGCCAGCGGCAGCAGGTAGTAGAGCGCGCGATACGCCAGCACGGCGCCCATCAACGTGCCCTGACGCACGGTGCCTGAAAGCAGCGCCAGGTACACGGCCTCAAGCACGCCCAGCCCGGCCGGAATGGGCGTGATCACCCCGACGATGGAAGCAGCGAGGAGCACGCTCAGCGTGGTTGCATACGGCACCTGCCGGCCCAGCAGCAGGTACATGGCGCAGCCCATCAGCGCCCAGTTGGCGGTGGAGAGCGTGAGCTGCACGAGCGCGAGCTGCGCTGAAGGAAGCTTCAGCCGCCGCCCCCTTACCTGCCATTGCCTCCCGCGCGAGAACGCACAGGCCACCACATAGGTTGCGGCCAGCAGGATCATCGCCACGCCAAGCACGCGCAGCGCGTCCGTCCCTATGTTGGCCTGGCGCGGGGGCGTGATGGCACCCGCCGCGAACAGGCCGCCCGCCAGCAGCCCGTAGCCCAGCCAGTTGGTCGCCAGGCTGATGCCGACGATCTGCGCCACGGTGGTTTCGTCCACCCCGGCGCGCGCATAGAGCCGCGCGCGCAGCGCAATGCCGCCCACCAGCGATCCCAGGTTGAGATTGAAGGCGTAGCTCGTGACCGCGATGGCCCAGGTGCGCCAGCGCGGCACGCCGTGGCGCGTGTGCCGCCTGCCGATGAGGTCGAAGCATCCGTACAGCGCATGGCTCGCGGTTGCGATGCCCAGCACGCCGAGCAGCAGCGTGGCGGGATAGCGCTGCAACGCATGCCATGCGCCCGCCCAATCGACCTTGTGCGCATGCGAAAGCAGCAGGCCCAGCACCGCGAGCCCGAGCAGCGGCAGCAGCCAGCGGCGGCAGCGCCGCCACAGCGAGGGCCTCGCGGTGGAAGGGCCGGGCGCTGAAAGCGTGGTGGCGTCGTGGTTCATGGTGTTGCTACAGAACGGAGACCAGCGCCGCCAGGTCGAGCGGCTTGAGCAGGTGATGGTCGAACCCGGCCATGGCAATGCGGTCCTTGTCGCCCTGCTGGCCCCAGCCGGTCAATGCGACAAGGATCAGGCCCTCGAGGGCGGGGTCGGCGCGCAGCTTGATGGCCAGTTCGCAACCGTCCATGCCCGGCATGCCGATGTCCAGGATCGCAAGTCCGGGCAGCACGCCTTCGGCCACCGCGCGCAGCGCCGCGTCGCCGCTGTAAGCCACGTGCGTCGAGGCGCCGAGCGACTGCAGCAGGTCGCTCAGTGCGTCGGCCGCATCGCGGTTGTCGTCCACGATCAGCACCGTGTTGGGCAGCGACGGCGGCCAGCCGCCAACAGCGGTCACCGGTAGCTTGGGCACGCCCGAGCCGATGCGCGTGAGCGGCAGGCGCACGCAGAACATCGCGCCCCGGCCGAGGCCCGCACTGACGGCTTCGACGCTGCCGCCGTGTAGTTCGACCAAGCTCTTGACCAACGTAAGCCCGATGCCCAACCCGCCCTGCGCCGCCTTGGAGGTGCCGCTGACCTGAACGAACATCTCGAAGATCGACTTCAGCATTTCGGGTGCAATGCCGGTGCCGTTGTCCCACACCTCGACCACGGCCTGGCGGCCTTCCTTGCGCAGCGCAATCCTGATCTTGCCGCCCGGCGCCGTGTACTTGGCGGCGTTGTTGAGCAGGTTCGAAAAGACCTGCGTCAGCCGAACGCCGTCGCCCCGCACCACCAGTGGCTCGGCGCACAGCTCGGTGGTCAGTTCGTGCTTCGATCCTTCGAGCAATGGGCGGCTCAGTTCGATCGCGTCCTTGATGACGGATTCGAGTGCCACCGCCTCCATGCGCAGTTCGATCTTGCCGCGCGTGATGCGCGAGATCTCCATGAGGTCGTTCACCAGACGCACCATGTGGTCGATCTGCCGGCCCATGAGTTCGTAGTAGCGCAGGGCCTCCGCGGCCTCGTGCGGCTTTCGCATCAGCAGGGTGAGCGCGGTGCTCATCGGCGCGAGCGGATTGCGCAGCTCGTGTGCCAGCGTCGCAAGAAACTCGGTCTTGCGCTGGTCGGCTTCGCGCAGCCCGTCGAGCAGATCGCGCAGCTGGTACTGGCGGTTGCGCGCGCGCAGCGCCGTGCGCACCGTGCTGATGAGCGACGCCACCCGCATCGGGCGCTCGATGACTGTGACGTTCGCGAGCTTGTCCATGGCTTCGGCAATGACGCGCGAGTCCGCGCCCTGGCGGGCAAGAATGAGCACCGGCACGTCTGACCATGGCGCCTGCGAACCCAGCACCTCGTTCAGCGCGGCCGCGGCCGGATCGGCCAGCACCTCTTCGGCCAGCATGACCGCGCCCGCGCCGCCCTGCAACTCCCGCACGAGCTCGCCCAGCGTCGCGCAGGAGTACGTGTCGATCTGGGCGCGAGCCAATACGGCATTGGCCATGAAGGCGTCCCTGGAGGTCGCGGTTCGCAACAGGATGCGCTGCTCGACGGGTGCCGGTGCTGCGCTCACGATTGGGGCTGCACGCCGTCGATGGGAATCGGAATGCCCGACAGGATGCCCCGGAAGTTACGCAGCGGCTCGCCGATCTTCAGGCCCGTGGCAGTCATCGAGAAATCGCGGATGGTCCGCTCGTGCGCCCCGCCGCGCTTCTTCAGCACCGAGATCGCCTGCCGCACTTCGCCGTCGAGCTCGAAATAGCGAAGCAGCACCACTGCGTCGGCCAGGTAGCTCGCATCCACGGGTGTCTGCATCTGCATGCCGATGAGGCCGTGCTGCGCCCCCACCAGCAGCGTGGCCACGCCCGCCTGCCCCAGGTAGGAGAGCAGTTCATGCAGCTGCGCAATCAGAAACCGCTCGTCGGGCATGGCGTTGAGATAGCCGTTCAGGCTGTCGATCACCACCACCGCCGCACCGGACTCCACCACCGCCAGCCGGATCAGGTGCACGAACTCGCCGGGCGACAGCTCGGCGGGGTCGACCTGCCGCACCTGGACGCGGCCGGCATCGATGTGGGCCCCCAGGTCCATCCCCATGCTTTCGCAGCGCGTGCGCAAGGTATGAATGCTCTCGTCGAAGACGAAGAGCGCCGCGCACTCGCCGCGCTGTGCGGCGGCAAGCGCGAACTGCACCGCCACGGTCGACTTGCCGGTGCCCGGCGCGCCGACGAACAGCGTGCTCGTTCCCCTTTCGATGCCGCCGCCCAGCAGGGCGTCGAGCGACTCGATGCCGCTTGGAATCCGCACCTGCGTGAGCGCGGCCGAATGCTCGGCCGCCACCAGGCGCGGAAACACGCGCAGGCCGCCGCGCTCGATGCGGTAGTCGTGATAGCCGCCGCGAAACTGCTGGCCGCGGTATTTGCTGACGACCAGGCGGCGCCGCGCCGCGCCGTAGTCGGAGCTGATCTGCTCCAGCCGCAGCACGGCATGGGCAATGCTCTGCACTTGCAGGTCGTGCTTCATGGCGGTCATGTCGTCGAGCAGCAGCACGGTGCACTGGCGGCCCGCGAAGAACTGCTTGAGCGCCAGGATCTGCCGCCTGTAGCGCAGCGAACTGCCCGCCAGCAGGCGCAGCTCCGAGAGCGAATCGAACACGACCCGCGAGGGCTTGATCACATCGACATCCGACAGGATCCGCAACGTGGTTTCGCTGAGCTCGACCTCCGAGGGATGGAACATCGTGTACTGCTCGTCGGGCTCCAGCGCGGTTTCCGAAGGGAGCATTTCGCGCACCTCGATGCCGCTCAAGTCCCATCCATGCGAATCCGCAACGCCCCTCAGTTCGTGCCCCGTTTCCGATAGGGTGACATACAACACCGATTCGCCGCGCTTGGCCCCTTCGATCAGGAACTGGAGCGCAATGGTGGTCTTGCCCGCGCCCGGCGTGCCTTCGACCAGGTAAAGGCGATTGGCCGTGAGGCCGCCTCCGAGAACATCGTCGAGGCCGGGCACGCCGATCTTGATCAGGCGTTCCTGCGTTGCCCCCATCGCGGCGTCGATCTTCATTTTTTCCTCCATCGTATGGACAGACGGTCCTTCTTTACGCTGTTGTCTGTTTGCGATCTGCCTGCGGGAAAACGACTCCGCAGGCCGGGCAATCGATGCCCGCAGGAATGATTTTTAGCTAGGGGGCAGAGCCTCACCTGTAGGGCGGCGCCTTTTTCGCGAGAGGACAAAGCTCCCGCCGCTCAAGACTTTTCCGGCGTCTTGTGCTCGGCCGAACCCGGGTCTTCGAGCTTCTTGTTCTCGACCTTCTTCATCATTTCCTCACCCTCGGTGTCGCTGCCGTCGGTGGGCACGGATTCTTCCTGCGTGATCTCGGGTTCGTCGGGCGAGCGTTTCGGGCGCGAGGCCGGCGGCGGTGTAGGCGTGTTCATGCGGCTATCTCCTGAGTAAGGCCCGACAGTGGCGCAGGCGCAGCGCCGGAGCGCTCAGGCAAAGACGTGAGCGCGGGTCAGCCAAGGCCGACGATGCGGCCCGGCGCCTCAGGCGCGTGCGGCGTTTTCTACCGGCGCTTCGCTCGCTTCGATGAAAAGCCGGCGGATCATGGGAAAACGCGCGCGCACCTGCCCTTCGATGGCCGAGACGGCATCGGCTGCTTCTCCCGTGGCCGTGCCCTCCTTGAAGTTCACGTCGACGATGGCCAGCACCTCATCGGGGCCGATGTACATCGACAGCACATGGCCGACATCGCTGACGCTGGGCTGCTCCATGGCCAGGCTGCGGATGGCCCTCGCGGTTTCGGGGCGAATGCCCTCGCCGATGAGAAGCCCGCGCGCCTGGCCGATCAGCAGCACCGCCACGCCGGCCAGCAGCAGGCCGATCACCACCGAGGCCGCGCCGTCGAGCTCAGGCAGGCCGAAGCGGTGGCTCAGGTAGATGCCCAGCGCGGCCACCGCCAGGCCGATGAGCGCCGCGGAATCTTCGGCCAGCACGGTATAGGTGGTCGGGTCCTTGCTTTGCCCGAGCGCACGCCAGAAAGGCACACCCTGCGCCTGGGCCCGGAATTGCCGCAACGCAATGAGAAAGCTCGTGCCTTCGAAGATGAAGGCCAGGGCCAGCACGACGTAGTTCCAGGTCGCATCGCGCATCGGCTCCGGGTTGCGGATGTGCTGGATGCCTTCGTAGAAAGACACGCCGCCGCCCAGCCCGAAGATGAGCACTGCGACGATCAGGCTCCAGAAGTAGAGCTCCTTGCCATGGCCGAACGGATGCTCGGGCGTTGCGGGCCGCTGGCTCAGCCTGATTCCCACCAGCAGCAATACGCCGTTGAAGGTGTCGACCGCGGAGTGGATGCCTTCCGACAGCATGGCCGAACTGCCGGTGATTCCGGCCACCACGAACTTGGTCGCGGCAATGGCCACGTTGGCGCCGATCGCGCCGTAGATGGCAACCTTGGATTCAGCCATCCCTCAGGAGGTGCGGCCCAAGACCGGCCCGCGACCCCGCTGCTTTTCAGGGAAGGCCAAGGTAGACCCGCAGGTCGTCCTTGTAGGTGCCCGCGGATGCAACCGCCAACCGGAGCCGGGTCTCGCTGACGCCGAACCACTTGGTCCAGTAGTCGACCTCTTTCAGGTCGGTGATGTCGATGTGCTCGTCGTTCTGCGGAACGCGAATCTCCATATCGTCCGGCATCGGGCTCTCCAGGTTGTTGGAAACGGCAGTTTCACAGCCGGGAAAACGCCCCTTGCCATCCGCCTTCCACGTTTGATGCAGGACAAGTTCTACACGCGCGCGCCTGGCGAGGCAGTGGCACGCTTTTTTTCGTGGAGCCGCTCCAGTCGGTATCCCAGGCCCTGCACCGCCCGCAAGTCCCAGCCGTTGGCCTTCAGGTCCAGGGTGCGCCGCAGGCGGGAAATGCTGACGTCCAGCGAGCGCGACTGCGTGTCTTCGCCCTTGTCCCACACGGTCGAATACAGCCAGTCGCGCGTGAGCGTGTGGCCCGCATGGCAGAAAAGCTCGAGCGCAAGGTCGAACTCGACTGCACGCAGATGTTCCCTTTCGCCCGACACCTCCACGACGTCGCTCGTGAGAGAAAAACGATAGCAGTCCCACGTCGGGTCGGCGTCGGGCACGCTCACGCCGAAGCGCCGCATGAACATGCGCGCCACGCAGCAGAACTCGATGAACGAGGTCGGGCTCACGATCACTTCGTTGGTCGCGTTCCAGTGCAGATCCGAAAGCGACGACAACTGCTTGCGCGAAGCAAGGCACAACACCGGCGTCTGGTGCCCCACCAGCGCCTTGACCTGCTGCAGCTGCAGGACGGACGACTCGGCGTCGCTCGCCACCGCCAGAAAGACCATGTCGAATCTGGACGGCGATGCGGTTCCCGCATCGGCCATCTCCGCGGTGCTCGCAAAGGCCGCGGGTTGGTGCCCGAACCTCCTGACAGCGCGGCGTGCGTATTCGCGCGTGCGCAGCTCAGGGTCGACCACTGCGATACGCGCGCCTTCGGGCCTTGCGAACATCATCGGGTGCAGGGCCCGGCGGTGCCATGCCGCGGCCGGCCGGGGACCCGGCTCGCTGCTGTCGTTGACTGCCTCGGCCGCCAGCACGGAGCCTTTGGCGAATTCGCTTCGGGCATCCACCTGGTTCATGGTCAGGACACTTGAAATTGGACTGCTCATGTTCAGTTCACCTTGACTGTGAAGAGGACCGTTCCGGAGGCGCCGGGGTCCAGCGGGCCTGTGAATTTCCAGCTCAGCGCGCCCGTTCCGCCCTCCGTTTGCGCGGCGGCGCAATCCACGGCAGCCGCCGGGGGCGGATTGGCGGGCGTTTGCTTCTGGCAGCTTGCGAGCGTGGCGGGCGTGGTGTCCGCCTGCGCGCCGGCAAAGGCGGTGTACTGCGGCGTCGTGTCGTTGACCGTCAAGCCGCTGATCGGGGTGGTGCCGTTGTTGGTGTAGGTGATGCGGTACTCCAGCGTCTCGCCGGGCTTGGCCTGGTTGTTGATGCCGAAGCTGCCGCCCTGCGTCACGTTGCGCACTTCCTTCCGGAGCTCCAGCGCGCTGGTCGACACGGTGGTGATGTCGCCCACCGTGTAGGTGGCGTTCAGGCCCGGGCTGGCGTTGGTGAAGACGAAGCTGGCCTGCACGGTGCTGGTGTTGCTGTTGCCGCTCATCGCGTTGGCGGGAATGAACTCCTGCATGACGATGCACACGTTTTGCCCGGCGGTCACCGTCACCGGCATGGCCGGCGGGTAGAGCAGCGCCGCGCCCGCCTGCAGTGCGCCGGTGCAGCCGGTGTCGGCAAAGATCTTGCCGCTCCAGCCGCTGAGCACCGGCGTGTCCACGGAGCTCGAGATGTCGAAGCTCACTTCGCCGCCGGTGCGCGCGGTAAAGGTGTGCGGATAGCTCACCGTGCTGCCCGGAAGGCCGTTCTTGGCGCCATCGGTGGCAAGCGTGTTGCGGTCGACGTCGCCGAAGTTCAGATCCGCGTGGCCGCTGCTGTTCCAGGTGAAGGCGATGCGGTCCGGCGTGCCTTCGCGGGTGTAGGTGTAGGCGGTGCCTGTGTTGGTCACGGCCTGGCCCGAGGGCAACTGCACGACGCCCAGCGAGGCGCCGGTGGAGATGCGCGACACCGTGTTGGTTTCTTCCACGCACAGCGCGTCACCCGTGCCGATGGTGAAGGGCACCGCCAGCGCGTACTTGCCGGTGCCGTCGGTGACGGCGGTCGAGAAGGTGGTTGCTGCGCAGTCGGTCAGCCGCATGCCGATGCCGCTCAGCCCGGTCTCGCCGCCATTGATGAGGCCGTCGTTCGCAATGCCGCCCGCCGTGCCGTTGTCGAGGAACACGCGGCCCGTCACGTTCTTGGGATAGCCGTTCACGAACGTGCAGGTGATGGCCGCCCCAGCGACCATGTGGGCCGCTGGAATGGCCAGTTGATTGCCCGTCAGCGTGCCGAACGTGGCGGCCGGGGTGGCACTGTTCAAGTCCACGCAGCTGGCGCTCACCGGGTTGGCCGGCCAGCCCTGCGGCGAGGTTTCGCTGATCGTGACACCGACACCGGCCGTGCCCGTGATAGTGGCTGCGCCCTCCACGCTGTCCTCACCCACCACCGTGATGCTGTCGCTTGCCACCGAAAGGCCGCTGAGCGCAAAGCGGAACAGGTTGCTGCCGGTGCCGCCGATCGTGGTCTTGACGATCTGCACCCGCGGATACGGCGGCGTGTAGGTGTTGGTGAAGGTACACGCAATGTTGCTGCCCGGCGCCGTGGCGGCCGCATCCAGCGTCACCCTGCGGTTCGGCAGGTCGGGCGTGGCCGTGCCGCCCGCGCCCAGGCCGGTACAGCTGATGCCGGTCAGTGCGTAGTCGGTAGGCAGCGGGTCTTCGGTGATGGTCGTCGCCGTGCTCGGCACCGCCACTGTCTGGATGGCGCCCGCCACCGGCGTGCCGAGCACGGTGGTGGTGAGGCTCTGCGGCGTCAGGCCGTTGTCTCCGCTGAAGCCGAAGGTTCCGGTCGCGCCCAACGACACCTTGCGGATGGTCACTGTGGCCGAGGCGGAATTCGTGAACACGCATTGCAGCGACTTGCCCAGCTGCACGCTGGTGGCGGGAATGGTGTAGGTGCGCCCGCTCGCTCCGGTGCCGAGGCTGCCGACCGGTGCTCCGGCGTCGGTGCAGCTTGCACCGGTCAGGTGCCAGCCGGGCACCGCGGGTTCGGTGATGCTGATGACCCTGTTGCTCGCACTGGCGCTGAAGGTCTGTACGCCCGCCGCGGCCGTGTTGCCGTCCACCTGCGCCGGTGTGCCGGCGGCGACGGTGCTGACCGTGCCGCTGGCTTGCGTGGTGTTGGTCAGGTTGAAGGTGAAGGGACCGCCGGCACCGTTGAGGGTGTTCTTCTGCAGGTTGACCGTCGCGGGCGCGCACAGCGCGCTGGTGGTGGCCTGGGCCAGGAAGCCTTGCGCGGGGGCGCCGCTCTTGACGTGGACAACCACCGTGTTCGAACCCGACTGCCAGTTGTTGACCAGCGTGGTGCTGGCTCCGGTGCCTGCCTGGAAACCTCCGTAGGCGTAGGGCGTGGCACCCCCCTGCGGCACGCCCGGAAGGCTCTGCAGAACCCCGTTGATGTACACCCCCGCCACCGAGTTGTCGGAATAGAAGTCCAGCTTCAGCGCGAAGCTCGCCGGATTGACCGACGGCGCCATGTTGAAGGTGAACCGGTGGTAGACGTCAACACTGCCTGTATGGTTCGTCGGGTACTGCGAGATCCAGTTCGCATTGCCGAAGGGAGACGCGATCCAGGCGGCCGGCGCCTTGTTCCCGATATACGAACGCGCCCACGTGGCAACGCTGCCGGGCCCGCCGGTGGCGGTGCCAACGCCCGACTCCCACACCGGATCGCGCCCGGTGGTCAGCGGCGGGCCGACGGGGCCGTCGAAGCCGGTGTTGAAGATCGCGGCGTTGGTCGAGCACATCACCGTCGGCGCAACGGGCGGCGGCGGCGGGTTCGCGTCGAATGCGTTGGTAAAGGTACAGACGATGTTGCTGCCGGGCGCGGTGGCCGCCGCATCGAGCGTGAGGATGCGTCCGTTGCGCGAGGCCGATCCGCCGGCGCCCAGGCCAGTGCACGAGGCATCGATCAGCGCATAGCCGGCCGGCGGCGCGCCTTCGGTGATGGTGGTGGCGATATTCGCCGCTGTGAGCGTCTGCACCGCCGTCGCGACCGGCGTGCCGGCCACGGTGGTGGTGATGTTCCGCGCCGCCAGGCCATTGCTTCCGGTGAAGCTGAAGGTGCCAACTCCGCCGAGCGAGGTCTTGCGGATGGTCACGGTCGGCCGGCTGCCAAACCGGTAGGGCTGCGGACTCGGCAGGTAGCTGTCTTCGCCGACGCTGAAGTTGCCGCTCAGGACGGCGCCGCCCACCGTGACTTGCGTGGTGCTGTAGACCGCAGCCACGGTGCTGGTTGCCCTTACCTGGCAGAGGCCCGCCGCCGTGGTGGTGCAGCTGCCGGCCGCACCGACCGCGCCGCCGTTGAACGCGACGTTCGGCGTGGCGCCGAAGGTCACCACCGTGCCGGCCTGCACCGGATTGCCGGACTCGTCGCGAATGAACGCTTCGAGCACGTCCTGCGCGGTGCCGTTGGCCAGTTGGTTGTCGGTAACCACTCGCACGCCCGACTGGCTGCCGGCCGCGGGGCCGACCACGATGGCGGTCTGTGCGTTGGCGCAGCTCACCGTGCTGCTGGAGAAGCAGCCGGCGCCGGCGGCCATGACCGGCAGGCCCGCGCCGCTCACGTTGGTGCTGGCGTAGTTGGTCAGCACGGTACCTGTGTCGACGATCGGCGCGGTCGCGTTCAGCGTGAAGCCGCGCACGCCCGTGGTTGCCGGAATGCCGCCCGCGGGCAGCGTCATGGTGCAGTTGAGCAGCGCACCGGGAGCGCTCGGCAGCGCGCCGCAGCTCACCGACGTGACACCCGTGCCCGGCACCACCGAGTTGGCCACCACGCCCGGCGGCAATTGCTCGCTCACCACCAGCGTCGTGCCGGTGGCCACCGGGCCGGTGTTGGCAAAGCTCAGCCCGTAGACGATGCTGCCGCCGGCTCCCGCGGTCGCCGATGCGGTCTTGTTCACCGCGACGCGCGCGGTGGCCGTGTTGGTGAAGGTACAGGCAATGGCCGCCGCGGGCCGCATCACGCTCGCGGGCAGGGTTGCGGTGTTGCCGTTGAGCATGGCCAGCTGCGTCGTCGGGTTGCCGCTCGTCGCGGCTGCGGAATCCAGGCAGGACACCGACACCGGGTTGGCCGGCCAGCCCGCGGGCACGCTCGACTCCTGCGCGGTGGCCTCGACGCCTGGCTTGCCCACGTGCACGGTGGCGGAGGCCTGCGGCGTGGCCAATGCGGTCACCGCGATGCTGTCCGTCGGATTGGTCACGCCGGTCAGCGCGAAGCCGAAGGTGTGGGTGCCGGTGATGTTGGTCTTGGTCTTGCGCAGCGTGATGCGGGGTTCGCCCAGCACCGGCGTGGTCACGCTGCTGGTGCAGTTGCCCGTCGCGTTGCACAACGGGTCGCCACCGCCCGTGGCCGTCGCGGTGTTGGCCACGCTCGGCGAGGCGCCGGGCAGCGGCGTGACTGGAATGACGAACTCGGCAGTGCCGGTGGTGGCGGCAAGCCCCGCAGGCACAGTACAGCTCACGACCTGCCCGCTTGCGCTGCAGCCTGCGGGCATGGCGCCGAGCGCGAGCGTGGCGGGCACCGTGTCGCTGATCGTCGCGGCAGCGGTGGTTGCGACCGGGCCGATGTTGTTCAGCGTGAGCGTGTAGCTCGACGGCACACCGACCGCGAAGCTGGCAGCGCCGGCGGTCTTCACCAGCTTTAGCTGCGGCTGGACCGTGTTGGTGAACGTGCAGTTGATGTCGCTGCCCGGTGCGGTGGCCGCGGCGTTCAGCGCGATGGTGCGCGTGGCCAGGTTCGGCGTGGCGGTGCCTCCGGGGCCCATGCCCGTGCAGCTGATGCCGGTCAACGCATAGGGGACCGGCGGCACGCTTTCGGTGATGCTGGTGGCGGTGTTCGCGGCCGTGAGCACCTGCTCCGCGGCGGCAATGGCAACGCCGTCGTCTTCCGTCGTCACGTTGGTGGCGGTGAAGCCATTGGTGCCGGTGAAGGCAAAGCTGTCCGTGCCGCCGATGGACACCTTGCTGACCGTCATCGTCGGCAGCTTGGTGTTGGTGAAGGTACACGCAATGTTGCTGCCGGCCGCCGTGGCCGCCGCGTTCAGCGTGACGGCACGCGCGGCGAGGTTCACCGTGGCCGTGCCGCCCGCGCCCATGCCCGTGCAGGCAATGCCCTTGAGCCGCCAGCCGACAGGCGGCACGCCTTCGGTGATGGTGGTTGCGGCGCCCACGGTGGTCAGGCCCGACGGATCGCCCTCCTCTGGCGTGTTGGCCGCGGAGGTGGTGATGCTCTGCGCGGCAAAGCCGTTGGAGCCGGTGAAGGAGAAGCTTCCCGTTCCGCCTTCGGTCACCTTGCTGACGGTCACTACCACGCGGATGTTGGTGAAGGTACAGGCAATGTTGGCGCCGTAGTCGGTGGCGGCCGCATTCAGGGTCACGCGCCGTAGCGCGAGGTCGTAGGTTGCAGTGCCGCCGGTGGCCATGCCGGTACATGAGATGGCGCGCAGCGCAAAGCCCGCGGGCGGTACGGCCTGCTGCAGGAAGGTGTCGCTCCGCGTGACCGCCAGTTCCCTGGTCGGGCCCGATTCCCCCTGGCCGGCCACCGTCGTGACGATGGGACTGACAGGCGCCGCGTCGTTGGTGCCGGTGAACGCGAAGGAACCCACGCCGCCGTTGGAGACGACGGTGGTCGTGACGCGCGCAGGCATCAACGGCGGCGTGAGGTAGGCGAGGACGATGGTGTCGGTTTCGTCCACCGCAATGCCGTCGTCGTTGTTCGCGGTCGCGTCATTGGGCACCGTGCAGTAGTGCGGGTTGCCCGGCGATGCCGCCTGGACGCAAACCCGGGCGCCGTTGACGACCGGGTAGCTGCCGGCCGCCACGGTGGGCTGCGGAAACACCGGGATGTCGAAGTTGGCTTCGCCGCCGTCCGTCATGCCCGGTCCGCTCGAACCTGCGAGCGGCGTGGGGTTGAGCTGGCAGGTCACCGCCACCGGCGAGCCGGCCTTTGTGCAGTTGGCGGGCAAGGTGCCGGTGTTCCATCCGGCGGGAAGGACCAGCATCGCGGTCGAGTTGTCGGTGGCCGTGGTGCGCCCGGGTCCGAAGTTCTTCGCCGTGAGCCTGACGTTGCGTTCCTGCCCGTGGCTGGTCCACGCGTCCGGCGGCACGGTGACTCGCACCTGCAGGTCGGGCCGGCCGGTGATGATGTTCGTGCAGGTGTAGTCCTCCTGCGTCGCGAGCGTGTGCGCGGTGGCGCAGGTACCGGTCCTGACGAAGTTGTAGACGCTGACGCCGCTCGGAGGCACCGCGCTGCCGCTGTAGCTGCTGCCGCCCGCCACGTAGGTCTCGTAGTTGTCCTGGTAGCGGGCCGTGTTGTTGGCGACCGTCGGCGGGTAGAACGGCAGACGGCCCGCGGTCGGGCGCCAGGTGGCGGTGTTCGTGCTGGGGCCGAGCGCTTGGCTCCATGCATAGTTGACGAAGCTGATGCGCTGCGACACGCGCGCGTCCGGAAACTCGCTTCGCACACCGGAGAAGCCGTCGATCAGCTCTCCGCCGCCGAGGTCTTCCAGGCCGTTGCAAGTGTTGGTGGCCGAATAGGGACAAACGGTGCGCGGGGCACGCACGGGGCCTGGCACTGCAGAGCCGGGACCGGTGCCGCCGTCGTTCGTGGTGATGCCCAGCGTGTAGCTTGCGCCGCCGGTGGCAGCGACGCGGAACCAGTCGCCTGCAACGACCGTGACCGGCCGGCAGGTGAAGGTGAGCTGCGTCGGATAGATGTTGGCCGACGAGCCGTTGAACATGCGGTCGACGCCGCCCATCACTGCAATCACGGTGCCGGCCGGGCAGGCCTGCGGACCGCGCCGCGTCATGCCTTCGATGGGACGGCCGGTGGCCCCGCGCTGGGCCGGCGCGCGCCAGGTGATGGTCGCGGCGGCCGCGCCCTCGGTAACGGTGAACGGAGAGCAGCGCAGTTCATAAGCGCGCAAGCCGCCGGTGAGGTTGGCGAAGGTGCCGTTGACCACGGCGCTGTGATAGCGCTCCCACATCGTCAGGCCGGTTGGAAAACCAGTGATGCAGGAGGTCCGCCATGATCCGCCGGCATTGACGCCCACGACCGTGCCGTTGATCAGCGTGCCTGTCTGCGGCCCGAGCACCTGCTGCGCGTGCCCGGAAAGCGGCACGGCCACGAGCCACGCCCCGCACAGGAGCCACCACCATGCCGTGCCCGCGATGGAGCCCAGCGTGTTCTTGAGTCTTTGCATGTTCATTTTTCTGAACTGGTTTTTTCTTCTGGAGATGCGGGCGCCGATGCAGGCGGCGCAGCGGCACTGGCCGACGGAAAGCCGAGCCCTGTTTCATCGAACTTGAAGCGCAGCCGGATGTACGCACCCTTGCTGGTGTATTCGTTGGCCGTGAGTTCGCGGTCGTGCAGGCCGACGAAGTTGTAGCCGGCGGAAATCCACAGGTCCTTCGCCATCTGGTAGCCGAGCTCCACGCCCGCGGTCTTCTGCAGCGAGCCGCCCTTGCCGTAGAGCAGGCCGGCCTGGATGCCGAAGTCCCAGTCCTTGTCGAGGTCGCGGGTGTAGCGCGCGTGCAGCAGGTGCGCCCAGTAGGTGCTGGCCAGGAAGCCGTCGTCGGTGCGCGAGATCTTTGCCGCGTAGCGCGCGCTCAGCACGCTGCCGCGCCCGGGGTTGTAGTTCAGGTGCGCCGAAAGAATGTCCGCACTGGTGCTGCCCGGCAGGCTGGCGTTGCCGAACCCGCTGCCGAAGGCGCTGCCGCCTGTGAGCGCACCGGCGGCGTTGCCGTTGCCCACGATGCGTTCCGAGCGGCGCTCGTAGCGCATCAGCGCGTTCCAGGTGTCGCTGTCCACCGGGCGATAGGCCATGCCGATCTGGTGGCGCTGCAGGTGGCGCTCGTTGCCGCCGTTCGCGCCCTGCCCTTCGCTGTCGCTCACCACGCTGCGCGCCAGCAGGCTCCACGCGGGGCTGATCTTGTAGCCGAAGCCGGCGCTGAAGAGGCGCGTGTTCGCGTCGTCGCCCTTGCGGCCTTCGAGAATGCCGCTGAGCTTGTAGTTGTCCGTCAGGTATTCGACGCCCGCGGTAACGGCGGTGGATTCGCCCAGCCCGCCCGCATAGCCGGTGCCGCTGTTGGCGCTGTTGGTGTAGCCGCCCATCTGGCGGGTGTGCTCCAGGCCGCCGGTCAGGCTGAAGCGGTCGGTGAGCTTGAAGGTGTTGCGCACGCCCATGGCCGCCTGCGCGGCGCGCCCGTCGATGCTGTCGGAAAGCCGGTACTCGTTGTAGATGCGCCCGCCGTCCATGTAGTTGCTCTCGATGCCGACGATGCCGACGTTGTTGGACTGCGTGGCGTCCAGCTGCGCGTCGCCATACAGGCTGGAGATGAGCTCGTAGCGCGCGTAGGCTCGCGTCTTGTCCGTGATCGCGTAGTTGCCGCCAATGGCCAGCGTGCGGCGATCGGAATTTTTCAGGTCCTGCTCGCCCTCGACGAAGACCTGGGCCAGCGGCACGCCGGGCACCTGCGCCGAGAGGCGCGCACGCACGGTGGTGAGGCTTTCGCTTTCAGCGCTGCTGTTGGCCGTGGCGGCGGCGCCCAGCGCCGTGACGTTGCCGGCACCGACGCGGCTGCCGAGGTTGCCGTTGTAGGTGGAGATCTCGCCGTAGTCGAAGCCGGAGCCCGAGGCCAGGCCGCTGCTGCTCTGGCCGTGGCGCACGCCCACTTCCGCAACAACGTTGTCGTCCAGCTTCTTGCGCAGGCTCGCGCTCGCGCCCTTGCGGTCGCCTTCGAGCAGCGCGTCCTTGCTGTAGAGCACTTCGGCGCGGGCCGCGGTGTTGTCGTCGATCTTGTATTCGGCGCGGCCCGAAACCTCGGTGCGGCCCGCCGAGAAACTGGCGCCCGGGTTGTCGAAGCCGGTGCTGGTCTTGCTGGCCAGCGCCACCACCGCAAGCTTCTCGTCCTGATGGCGCACTTCGATGCGGCCGCCCTCGCCCTTGCCCTTTTCGTCGGACTCGGTGCGCACCAGTTCGGCCGCGGCCGTGGTGTTGTCGCCCAGGCGGGCCACGGCCGTGAGCGCGCGCAGCTTGCGGTGGTTTTCGGGGTTCTCGTCGGTGCTCGCGACCACGCCCACCTGCAGGCGCTCGCCCACCTTGACCTGCACGTCGGTGCCGGCCACGGTGAACTTGGGCCCGCCGCTGTCGACCTCGTAGGTGACGCGGATCGATTGCGGGTTGAGATTGGCATCGACCGATGCGATGGCACGCGTGAACAGCACGCGGCGCGTGAGCGGCTCGACCGTGTAGTCCACGAAGCGCGTGACCGCCGTGCGCTGCAGCACGATGTCGGGCTGGTTGCGGTCGCGCACCACCACCTCGATCTGCTCGCTGTTGTCGACAAACTCTCCACCGGTCGCGCTCAGGTAATAAGGGCCGGAGGTGCCGACGGCGCGGAACTCCTCGACCTGTTGCGTCTGCGCGGTGCGGGACGCATAGCTGGTGGCGCGCACATTGGCGGTCTCGTACACGTGCTTCAGGCCGGTGAGCGCGCGATTGCTCTGGCTCAGGTTGCGCACCTCGGTGCTGCTGCTGGTCGTGAAGTCGCCGTACAGCAGGAACGAACGGTTCTTGTCGATGCGCACATAGAGCTTCTGCGTGCTCTGCGCATCGAAGCCCTTGACGGACGAGTCGCCGTACACGGGGTAGAACTCGTCGGGGCGGATGTCGCGGAACAGGCGGTCCTTGCGCGCCTTGTCGGAATCGAAGGCGGCGGTGAGCAGGTACTCGCCCTTGACGGTGCCCTTGAAGAAAAAGGCGGCACGGGCGCCCGCGCGCCGGTTCTCGCGCTCGTCGGTCAGGCCCGTCAGTTCGGCCTCGAAGGCCGCGCCGGCCGGCATGGCGCCGAGCGGCACGCTGCCGCGCTTGGTGAAGTCGAGCACGCCTTCGACGATGCCGACGCCGATCATCGGGCGCATCTCGGGCAGCAGCGCGAGCCGCACTTCCTTGACGAAGCTGCCGGCGGTTACGCGAAGCCGCGCGTCGCCCGCCTCGCCTGGCGGCAGCAGGCGGAACTCGGCGGCCCCGCCTTCCATGAACACCTGGGTGCCGGGTTCGGCCGGGTTCAAGTCTTCGTCGAACCAGCGGCCGCGGTCGGCCTCCAGCGTGAGCTGGGTGCGCGCAGTCACCGGCACGCCGGCCGCGTCGACCAGCCGAACCTTCACGGCCACGGGCGTGCGCAAATCGGCGTAAGCGGTTTCGGGCAGATCGATTTGGATGCCGCCCAGCTTGTCGGGCGCGACGATGCCGATCTGTTCACTGCCGCGCACGTTGCCGAAATCGTCCACCGCATCGAGCTGCAGGCGATTGGTTCCAGGCTGCAGCACCACGCCGATGTATTCCCAGGCGCCGATGCTCTTCGACGGCAGTTGGGTCTTCTTGCCGACACGCCGCCCGTCGATGGCCTGGCCGTTGACCGTGAGGCGCAATGCCAGGCCGGCCTCGCCCTTGACGCGCACGTTGATCGATTGGCCGGGAACGGTGTCGCCGTCCTTCAGGCCGAGAAAGCCGAGCGCATTGCTTTCGATCTGCGGCAGCAGCACTTCCAGCTCGACGGGGCTGGGCACCGCCTCGGGCAGCAGCGGTGCGCTGCGCGGCTCCAGCATGGCGCCGGAGGTGTTGACCGGCCGGCTCGCGAACGCGCCGACGCCGCTTGCCGTGCCGCCCGCGGCCGATGCGCCCTGCGCAGCGGTCGGCAGGCCGTTGAGCGCTGCGAACAGGCTGCCGGCGGGCGACGGCGAGGCCGATGCGGCGGTACCCAGCGTGCCGCTCATGCTGCCCGACGCGGCGCCGACGAAGCTGCTGGCATTGGCCGGCGCATCGGGCATGGAGATCAGCGGTGCGGAGGTGGTCGTGGTCGAGCCGGTGCTGCCGCTGGCAAGCGCCTGGCCGCTGGCGGGCAGCGAGCGCAGGTCGCCCACCAGAACGATCTGCCCTTCGGGATTCAGGCGCATGCGCACCTGGGCTTCGGCCTCGGTGTCCGGAATGGCGGCGATGGCCGCGCGGCGCGCGACCACGTCGGCCAGCGTTGCCGGGCTGTCGCAGTTGCCGATGATGAAGTTGGCCTTGTGGAACTCGCCCTTCTTCAGGTCGACGAAGCGGCTCTCGGGGCGGCCGGCATTGCGGTTGTCGAGTATTTCGAGCCGGGCGCCGGGCGGCAGCGTGGTCTGGTCCACGCGCAGCACGTGGGTGAGCGGCTTGAGACCGTAGAGGCTCCACTTGCCCTCCACGTCGGTGACCACGTTGGTGCCGTCTTCCATGAACAGGCGCACGCCGGGCACACCGATTTCGTCGCTGCCCGCCTGCTTGCCGTCGGCCTTGCAGTCCATGTAGACCTTGCCGAACATGAAGGCCTCGTCCGAGAACACCCCGCCCGTCACGCGCACGGTCCAGTTCGCGAGGTTGGACTGCAGCGGGCCCGAGTAGGCACGCGCGCGGTTGATGGCGTCTCCGTTGGTGGGCGCGCCCACGCCAACGCGCACGCGGTAGCGCACCATGGCCATCTGGTCGACGCCGAGCGTCAGCGTCGGGTAGTTGAACACCAGCTTCGGGCCCGCGCCGCCGACCGGGTTGGCGGTGGCCGCGCCGTTCAGGCGCGCGCTGTTGCTCACGTAGGCAAAGCCCGGCGGCAGGCTGTCGCTGATCGAGATGCCGGTCACCGGCGTACCCGTCTTGTTGGTCACCGTCAGCGCGTAGTCCAGAAAGTCGCCGAACTCGACCTGCCGCTTGCTGCCTTCCTTGCGCAGCACCAGGCCGAGCACATTGCCCGGGTCGAGCGGGATGTGGTTGTGCACCACGTCGCACGCCGCATTCGATGCGTTGAAGCCGGACGTGACCGAGAAATAGTGGGTGGTCGGGTCCGCGCCCTTGGGCGGCAGCGCACTGGGCACCACCGGACCGCAACTGCCAAAGGTGCCGGCCGTGACGGGGATCAGCTGCGACGGATAGACGTAGCCGCTGCCGGCCGGCGGAACCACATGCAGCGAGTACGTGCACAGGCCCGTGGCCGGTGGCGACTGCAGGTAGAACTGGTAGCTGCCGTCGGCACCGGTTGTCATCGACACACTGCCATCGGCATTGAAGGTGTAGGTGTCCGACGAGCCGCCGTAGATTTCAGCCGCGGTCATCGGCGTGACCGAACCGCTGCTGCACGACTGCCGGGTGAACGTGACCACTGCGCCGGGAACAGGCGCCCGCGTGACCGCGTTGTAGACCGTGCCGGCCGGGTCGGCCAGCAGCGACTGCACCGAGTTGGCGGTGGCCGCAACCAGCATCGCGGGCGTGACGTTGATGGTGTTCTGGTCGAACGCCGCCGCCCAGGCCTTGTTGTCGATGGCCACGCGGCGGTCGCCCGCGCCTGGCTTCTGGGTCAGGCGAACGGTGAAGCTGATTTCCTCGCTCTGCCCGGGCTCCAGCCCGCGGCTGCCGTCGGTGAGGCTGAGCACTGCCTCGGTCGGCAGCCTGAAGGCGTCGGCGCTAGCAAGCGCCTCGCGGTCGCAGGCGGCGCGGCCGGTAAAGCTGCCCGCGGGATTGAGCAGTCCGCTGCGGACCTTGGGCGCACCCACCAGCTCCCAAGAGGCGACCGGCCCCTCGGGCTTGTCCATGTCGAAGGTGCAGTTCAGGTTGTCGATCACGCGCACGTGGGGTGCGGGGGCGACACCGGTGTTGGTGACGAGCAGCCGGTAGTCGATTTCGTAGACGCCCTGCGTCACGCGCCGCGGCAGCGAGGCGCTCTTGGCGAGCGACAGCGACGGGAGCTGCAGTGACACCGGCGTGGGCGCGGTGTTGTTGTTCGGGTTGCCGTCGCCGTCCGGATCGGGGCTGGTGCCGTCGACCGAATCGTCGAAAGCCACCGGTGCGCCGCCGGGCACGAGAGCGCCCTGCGCACGCACGCTGTTGAGAAGCATGCCGGTGCGGCCGTTGACGTTGATGCGAACGTCGAACTGCACCGTGACCTGCGCGCCGACCGGCAGCACGGCACCCGGCGCCAAGAGGTTCTGCGCGGCGGCGGTGCCGGTGAACGAGTTGTTGGCCGCGGCCACGGTGCCGCTCGTGCCGTTGCCCTGGTTGCCCGCAATGGCGATGGAGCCGGGCACGACGGTGTACTGATTGGGGCCGGGCACGGCCGCGCTGGTGTAGCTGCCGAACTGGCTGGCGCCGCCGCCTTCGAGCACGTCGGCTGCCTGCACACCGTAGAGCCACACGGCCCCGTAGTTGCGCACGTCGACGCTGAAGCGCACGGTCGCGGTTCCGTCGAGCAGGCCGTCTGCGCCCCGGTTGGCGCGCGGCGTCGACGCGGTCTTGGCCACGCCGATGCGGCTCTGGCTGGTGGTGATGAGCACGGTGTTGGACGGCGACACCACCGGCGCGGTGCCGTCGTTGTAGTAGCTCTGCGCGGTGTTGCGGATGTCGCCGGTCTGGTCCGCGCGCACGATCACCGCGAACTGCATTGCGATGGAGGCGTTGCGCGACACGGCCGCGGGCACGCCGATCGCCACTTCGACGGCCGCGGCGTCGTCCGCGGTGCGGTAGCTGAAGGCCGGATCGCCCGGCATGCGGAACAGCCGCACCGCGCCTGCGGCGGTGCTCTGCAGCGTGCCGGCGATGTACTGCGTGCCGGCGGGAATGAGGTCGCGCACCAGCACCAGGCTGGTGGGCGCGCCGTTCACGAGCACCGGCGTGCCTGTCGGCGCGGCCACGCTGGCGGGCTGCGCATCGCGCGCGCCGATGTTGGTGCCCGAGACCGCAAAGTCGATGCGGGTCTGCCCCGGCACGATGACACCCGGGTAGCTCGCGCTTTTGCTGATGGAGATCACCGCCATGTCGCCCACCGTCACGGTGTCGCGGTTGGTGGCGCTCAGGTTCTGCAACGCGGTGGTCGCCGTGAGCGCGGCGCAGGCAACGCCGGCACCGGTGGCCGGAACCGTGCCCTGCACGAGCAGCGAGGCCGTTTCGCCGGGCCGCAGCGCCAGCGCGCCGGGCGCGCCGAGCGGCAGCACCGGATCGCCCGGGTCCGCCACGCCGTTGTTGTTGATGTCGCGCACCACGCGCAGGGTCGAAAGGTCGAGCGTGTCGGCCGCGCAGCCGCCCACGTTGTTGGCAAAGCCCAGCGCATAGCTCGAAGGCACGTTGCCGGTGTTGGTGAGCAGGTGGTTCAGCGTGACCACGGTGGCGGGCGGACGGTTGACGGCCTGGTCTTGCGTCAGCACCAGCGCCTCGACCGCGAGGACGTTCGCCACCACGCTGTTGGAGCTGGAGGTTTCGGTCTGCGCAAAGCCGGCCGGCACATAGCTGGCCTTTGCCACATTGCGGATCACGCTGCCACCGGGCGCGGGTGCCGCATGCACCGCGGCCGACGCGAGGAACAGCGTCAGGAAAAGCGCCAGGAGCAGCGCCAGGCCGATCGCGAGCGTGGCGCCGGCTCGGCGCCATCGCTGCAAGCAGCAGCCCATCAATGAGTCAGACAAGAATTGCACTCCGCTTAACCTTCCGTCGGCGCCTGCTGGGGCCGTGAATACCTGGGTCTCTTTCCTCTGCCGCTGCCATGCGCACGCGAGCACTCGCGCCGGAAAGCAGCAGGGGAAAAAGGCGAAGCGCAGCCGTGAAGGCGGCGCCTCGCGTAAAGCCGGCAGGCCTGGAGAGGCCTGCCGGTGACTCAATCGCGCGTTACTGGTCGATTCGCACTGCGAAGGTCAGCGTGGCCGTGCCACCCGGGGCCACGGTGTTGGCCGCGCTGCCGCAGCTCACCGCCGTGGGGGTCTGGGCATAGGCCAGCGCGGTGCCGGTCACGCCGGTCGAGACGCATTGCGTGAGCACCGGCGGCTGCGTGGCACCCGTCAGGCTCGTGAACGCAGGTGCTGCGTCGTTGATCGCGATGTTGGTGATCGGCGCGGTGCCTTCGTTGGTTGCAACGACCCGGTACACGATGCACTGGCCAGGCTTCAGCGACAGCGGCGTGGCGGCGAAGAGGCCGTCGGCCGTGCCGTCGCAGGCGATGTCGGCAGCCTGCGTCTTGAGGACGCGGATCTGGCCGGTGATCACGGTGCTGATGTCGGTGGCCGATGGCGTGCCGCAGTTCGGCGCCGGATCGGTGAACGTGGCGGTCACGGTGGTCGTGTCGGTTGCGCCGGCGCTGGCGCCGCCCGGTGCGAACACGCGCACCAGCAGCTTCTGCGTTGCGCCTGCCGCGAGCGGTCCGGCGATCGGGCCGGTAACCAGGGTATCAAGCGCGTCGATCTGGCCGTCGCCGTTCACGTCGAGGTAGATCGCGGTGGTCCAGCCCAGTGCCGCGTCGGCAGCCGGCACGGTGGCCGTGAGCGTGTACGCGCCGCAGCTCTGGTTGCCGATGTTGGTCAGCGTGTGCGCATAGACGACGGTGCCGCCCGGAGCGACCTGGCCGACGTTGTTGGGCGTGAGCGTGGCGCCCAGCGTTGCCGCCGTGGTCACGGTCACCGCGTCCTGCTTGGCGTCGGACACGAGCACGCCGGTCGATGCCACCGCGGTCGACAGCACGCGGAAGTAGATCGGCTGGGACGTCACAGGCGTTTGCGTGGCGGGAGGCGTCACGCAGGCGTCGACCTGCAGCTGCGCACCGCGAGCCACGGTCACGTCGGTGATGGCCGCGGCGGCACAGGTACCGCCCGCTGCCACGAACTTCACCGTCCAGCCCGCCGGCAGCGTGCCCGGGAAGCCGGTGGACTGGCTGGCCGCCAGCGTGTAGGTCTGCGTTGCCGGGCCGCCCGCATCGTTGTTCTTGACGAACAGCGTGAAGATCGTGCCGGTGCCCGCAGGCGTGCTGTTGGTCGTGGTCGGCTGTGGGCTGGGGCCTGGGCCCAAGTCACCGCCTGCCACCGAACCCGAGCCGGTACCGGCTGCGGTGTTGGTCAGGTCGACGAGCGAACCGACGACGATGGTGACCTGGTCGAGCGTGGCGTCGAGCTTGGTCGGGTCGTTCGCCGAACGGCCGGTCAGGACCGCGTTGAACGGACCCGAGCCCACCGTGGCGCTGGCCGGAACGTTGGCTTGCACCACGATGTTGGCGCTGCCGCCGACCGGAATCGGACCGGTGTCGGGCACGCCGTCGCCTGTGGTGTCGAGCAGCGGCGTCACGCCGTCCGCCGCGAACAGCAGGAAGGTCGTGCCCGCCGGGAACGTCCCGTTGGCAATGCTCAGGTTGATGCTGTCGACGCCGCTGCCGGTGTTGAACACCGTCTGCGGGAACTTGACGCTGCCGCCTGCAACCACCGAGGGCTGCGTGGTCGTGTCAGCCGCCGTGCCGTTGGGCGTGCCAGCCACCGTGTCGACTGCCGTTGCCGCGGTCGAGGGGTTGGTACCCACGACGAGGCCGTAGCTGGCGACGACGGTGTAGGCCGCCGGGTTGGTGCTCGAACCCAGCGTACCAATCGCCGTGACGTCGGCAGTCGGCGAATCCGTCGGGTTGTACTGGGCCACGTTGGTCGTGGTCGACGTACCGACCACAGCCGTGTTGTTCACCAGCACCACGAAGCTGATCGTCTGGGTGACGTTCTGCCCGAGCGAGTCGATGACCACGTTCAGCGTGTTGCCCGCCACCTGGAAGGCCATGCCGGCCGGATCGCCGGCAGCACCGTCACCCAGCGCCACGCCCGGAGCGCTGCTCCAGACGGCGGAACCCGCAACATAGGTGAAGCCCGATGGCAACGTGTCCGACAGGGCGAACTTGCCGGGCGCTCCGCCGGTGTTGTTGAAGGTGAGCGTATAGACCGTGTACTTGCAGGTGTCGCTGGAAACGATACCTGCGCCCCAGGTCGTCGAGCACGAAGCCGACGACGAGCGCGGACCACCGGTGCTCGCGAGCGGCCAGGCCGCACCGGGAGGGGCCGCCACTGCTGGAACACCGATCGACTTGGTGGCACCGAAAGCGGCCTGGGTTGTCAGGTTGACCTGGTCCTTGTCCGCTGCCGAGGTGTTCGGCGCCGTGTACAGCGCCGGCGTGCCCGGGGTGGCCGTGATGGTGGCGGTATCGAACGGGGTGGTCGGCGTAGTGGCCGTGCCGGGGATCGTGTAGGCCACGACAAACTGGAACGTGCCGTTGTTGCCGGGCACGGTCTGGGCGGGCACGCTGCAGACTGCGGCGGGCGCGGCGGTACACAGCGGCGTGGTGCTGTCGGGCATGCCGTCGCCGTTCGCGTCGGGATACACCTCGACCTTCGAGAAGGCATCGTTGTCGGCATCCACCGTGATGGTGAAGGTGTCCGAGCCGTTGCCTGTGTTGGTCAAGACGTGCGGTGCGTACACCACCGAGCCTGCGGCGCCGAGCTTGGTGTTGACGATCGTGGTCGTGACCTGGTTGAACGTGTCCAGCGTGAACGATCCGACCTGCTGCACCGTGGTTTGCACCAGGTTGGAGGTGGCCAGCTGCGTGGTGCCGGACGAATCCGAATAGGTGGCCGAAGCCTGGTTACCGATGACGGTATTGGCGGGCGGCGGCGCTGCAAGTGCGCTCGAGCTTCCAAACAGGAAGCCCAGCGACAAAACTGCGGCACCAGCCCATGTGGCTCTCGGCCTGAAGCCGATGCGCCGGGTTGGCAAGGTGGGACTCACGTGGTTTCTCCTCGGTTGTCAAAAAAGGAACAAAAAAAAACCCGGCTCAGGCATTCCGCGAACGGAAGACAGCGGCCGGGTTGCGCGCAATAGCAAAGGGATCAAGGAAACAGAAAAACGAAAAGCCAGGAGGCAAAACCACCGCCGACCGGTCAGCGCGAGGCCGCGCCAGAGGCGGACTGCACGGCCACGGGTGGCGCCTGCGGAGCGAGGGCGGAGGTCTTGGGCTCGGGCGGAACCACGACTTCGACCTTGGCGCGCGCGGTCACGGCGGCTTCGCCTCCGGCGGGCAGCTGGCCGAGCGTCCAGCGCAGGGCGCGGTAGTCGCTGTAAGGCACGGGCTCGGTCTTGTTGTTCGCGGCCTTGCGCACCAGCGGCTCGGCGGCGTAGGCGCCGTCCTTGGTGGCGGCCTTGACCAGCGCGGCGCCGGGCTTGGCGCTGCGCGGCAGGTACTCGAGCCCCTCAGGAATGGGCAGATCGGCGACCAGGCCGGACACCGTCTTGCCGGTGTTGTTGGTATAGGTCGCGCGGTATTCGAGAATGTCGCCGGGCTTGACCGAAGAAGCGTCCAGCAGTTGCTCCTTGCCGTCGGCGCCCTTCACTACCTTGAATTGCGTCAGGGCGACGGAAACGGTCTTGTCGACCGCGGGGGCGGCCCGGACGGCGGCGGGCTGCGCCGAGGCTGGCGCGGCGAGAGTCGCCACGGCAAGCACACCGGCGCCGAAGGTTGCAGCTAGCGCAGGCAGCCTGGCTGCCTTGCGCAGAAGAGTTTGAGTCAGTTTTTGTATAAGCATGGTTGCTCCAGTTCAACGAACACACGGCAAACCGGCAGCAATTGCCGGAAATAACAAGAATTAAGCAGAAATATTTCTAACAATTAAATACTTTTGTATTCGACAATTAGAAACACGAGCATTTATCAATTCACAGATATGTACTCTTGCTTGCACTTGTAACCAACAAGTATTCTGCCCGCAGCAGGCACCAAATCCGGGTTCCAAAAATGAAATTGGAGGTTCCACTTTCGACAACTCGCATTCGATTTAGCGAGCCCTTGTTGGCGCGGGCTCGTTGAACGCGCAAGCCTGCCCCTGCAATCGACGTGCATAAACCCGGCTGCGGTGCCGCAAAAAGAAGGGACGTGAGAAAGCCGCCGAAGCCCACAAAGGGCTTCAGCCGTCGCGAAAAAGTCGAATCAGGCTTGCTCTAGAGCCTTGAAGATGAAATCGACGAAGGTTCTGATCTTTCGGGTATTGCGCCGGGCGGGCAAATACATCAGATTCAGCTCTTCCGGCGTCAATTCGAACGATGGGAGGACCGTCACCAAGGAGCCGCTCTGGATGGCTGATCTGGCACAGAGAAGGGGAACCAGGGCGATTCCACCGGCCGAGCAGGCAAGCCTCAGCAGCAGTTCCGGATCGTTCGCGCGAAACACCCCCGCGGCCCTGACAACGTGTTCCCGATCGACGCCCGGAATGGCCATTTCCATCGCGTGCCGCTCCGGACCGCTGGTCAGGAAGTAGTGCCCGGAAAGGTCGTCGATCCCCTTGATTTCCGGATGACGCTCGAGGTACGAAGGTGCGGCGCACAGCACAAGGGGCTGCTTCTTGATGCGCCTTGCCACAAGGTCCTCGCAGCCTTCGAGCCCCACGCGGATGACCACGTCGGCGTCTTCGCGGAACAGATCCACCCGCTCGGAGCCCACGTCGACGGTGAGCTTGAGCTGCGGATGCGCTGCCATGAAGCCCGACAGGTGGGCCGAGAGCAGCTCGCGGCCGACGTAGCCGGGAACCGAGACTCGCAACTGGCCCGTGAGGGCTTCATTGGTGTTGGAGAGCTGCGACAGCGCCTGGTCCACCGCCTCCAGGACGTCCTTGGCCGTGGAAAAGAACTCGCGCCCTTCCCCCGTGAGGCCGAAGTGGCCCCCTCCCCGATGCAGGAGCGTGTGGCCGACCAGGGCCTCGAGCCGCTTGAGCTGCCGGGACGCGGACGCCTTGGGCACGCTCAGCGCATCGGCCGCTTGCGTCAGCCCCCCTACCTCCACGGCCTTCACGAAAAGCCGCACGTCCGACATCAATAGATCCATGATTCCCCCCAAATAACAAGCAGCCGCTCCGAGGTGCAGCAGCTTCAGCCACGCCTCTTTCGGCCCTACAAATCTTTTTGTTTATTTGCCTCCCCCGACCGGACCAATTCGCGCTTGGCATAGCAATTCAATTCTTCTTCGGAATTTATGAATTATTCAGGCACAGCTATCCAATGCCGCTGCTCCATAAGCTTGCAATTTTTATATTCAGTGAGATTCCAAGCGCCTTTTCGCCAGGAAATGCAGAGTTACCGCGTCAGAGCGGTCTGCGACTTGATGTTTGCACCAAAATGGTGTTAATCCAAAATTAAAACATCGTTAAATCTTAACAACTGTAACAACGCTCTCTGGGCCAAGTTTTGAGAACTTTTTGGCATTCTTGGAGGATAGATGTGCAGTTTCGCAACTGTTGTCAGACAACATGGCGAGGCAGGACGCACCTAAAGGATGCACGCCTGTCTGCGTGTTATCCCGATGCGTCGCAGTTCGGCCTTCGCACCCGTTGTGGGTAAAGTTCGATTCGCCAAGCATTCGACGGCGCAGCGGCTCCCCGCGGGGTATGTGCAGTGGGGTACAAAGCAACCCCACGCACTCCCTTCGGGACTGCCTCCCATGAATCAACAACGTAGCGCTTGATGAAAATAGCCACCTGGAACGTCAACTCCCTCACCGCCCGCCTGCAGCATGTGCTCGACTGGCTGATCGCCAACCCCGTCGATGTGCTGTGCCTGCAGGAGCTCAAGATGAGCGACGACAAGTTTCCTCTCGATGTGCTCAAGTCGGCCGGCTATGAATGCGCGGTGTTCGGGCAGAAAACCTACAACGGCGTGGCCATCCTGAGCCTGGCGCCGATGCGGGACGTGGCAAAGAACATCGGCGGCTTTACCGATGACCAGTCGCGGGTGATCGCCGCCACCATCGAAACAGCGGCGGGCCCGCTGCGCGTGGTGAACGGCTACTTCGTCAACGGCCAGGCGCCGGGCACCGACAAGTTCGAATACAAGATGGGCTGGCTGCGCGCCCTGCGCGAATGGCTGCGGGCCGAGATGGCGGCGCACCCGAACCTGGTTCTGCTGGGCGACTTCAACATCACGCCGGAAGACCGCGACAGCTACGACCCGGTGGGGCTCGCGGAAACGATCCATCACACGACCGAGGAGCGCGAGCAGTTCAAGGCGCTGCTGCAGCTTGGCCTGGTCGACAGCTTCCGCTTGTTCGAGCAACCGGAGAAAAGCTATTCGTGGTGGGACTACCGGATGCTCGGCTATCAGAAGAACCGCGGGCTGCGCATCGACCACATTCTTGTGAGCGAACCGCTGGTGCCGCGCGTTAAGGGTTGCATCATCGACCGCGTGCCGCGCAAGTGGGAAAAGCCAAGCGACCATGCACCGGTGGTGCTCGATCTCGACCAAGGTATCTGATGAAAATGACTTTTCGCACCCTGGCAACCGTTGCAGCCGCACTGACTCTTGTCGCCTGCTCGGCCTTGAAGCCGGCGGACAAGGCCGGCGAGGACAAGTCGGCCACCTCCGCCCCCGATGAAGTGGCTGGCGCAAGAACCGACGTGCCGACCGTGCGCCTGATCACGGCGCAAACGCCGGCCGTGCGGGCCTATCGCAAGACAGGTGCGCGGCAGATCTACAAGACCTACGCGCAGCGCATTTACAAGGGAAAGATTCCCCCGCTGGTGTATGCGGTGGTGGTGGTCGAAACGGAGCTCGATGCCAGCGGCAACGTGACGAATGTGACGTTCAGCCGCGTTCCTAGCCATGCGCCCGAAGTGCCGGGCAAGATCGCGGAACTGATCAAGGCAGCATCGCCCCTGCCAAGCCCCGGGCGCCTGGGCGGCCACACCTATGTGGACACCTGGCTCTGGGACAAGAGCGGAAACTTCCAGCTGGATTCACTCACGCTAGGCCAGCGAAGCCGCTAGCCAAGCTCGGCAGGGCCGCCCTACTCGATCCCGAGTTCCTGGATCTTCCGGGTGATGGTGTTGCGGCCGATGCCCAGCTTCTGAGCGGCTTCGATGCGGCGGCCGCGGGTATTGGCCAGCGCGGTGAGGATGAGCCGCGACTCGAAGCGGCGCGAAAGCACGTCCCACACGTCGGTGCGGCCGGCGGCCAGCAGCGCCTGCGCCTCGATTTCGAGGCCGCTCTCCCAGCTGCTGGCGCCCACCAGGCCGTCGTTGCCTTCGGGCGCGGCACTCGCCGGAGCGAATTCGCGCTCGGGGCTGGGGGACAGCAGCGGTGCGGGCTGCACGGGGGGCTGCGTTGCGGCAACGGCAGCTTCGCCGGCGTGCGCTTCCGCGCCGGTTCCAGCGGCCATGACTTCGGGCGGCAGGTCCTTGGCTTCGATGAGCTGGGCCGGCGCCATCACGGTGAGCCAGTGGCAGATGTTCTCGAGCTGGCGCACGTTGCCGGGAAAGCTGAAGGCAGCGAGCTTGGCCAATGCGGCGTCGGAGATGCGCTTGGGCTCGACGCCGAGCTGGCGTGCGCTCACCTGCAGGAAGTGCCGCGTGAGTGCGGGCACGTCTTCGCCGCGCTCGCGCAGCGCGGGCAGGCGCAGGCGAATCACATTGAGGCGGTGGAACAAGTCTTCGCGGAAGCCCCCCAGCTTGACGCGCTGCTCCAGGTCCTGGTGCGTGGCCGCAATCACGCGCACATTGGCCTTCACGGAGTTGTGGCCGCCCACGCGGTAGAAATGGCCGTCGCTCAGAACGCGCAGCAGGCGCGTCTGCAGGTCGAAGGGCATGTCGCCGATTTCGTCGAGAAAGAGCGTGCCGCCCTCGGCCTGTTCGAAGCGGCCGCGCCGCATGGTTTGCGCGCCGGTGAAAGCGCCGCGCTCGTGGCCGAAGAGTTCGCTCTCGAGCAGGTCCTTGGGAATGGCCGCGGTGTTGATCGCCACGAAGGGGCCGTTGGCGCGCGGCGAATGCTTGTGCAGCGCACGCGCCACCAGTTCCTTGCCCGAACCCGATTCGCCGGTGATGAGCACCGTGACGTTGCTCTGCGAAAGCCGGCCAATGGCGCGGAACACGTCCTGCATGGCGGGCGCCTGGCCCAGCATTTCGGGCGCGGCGACCATGCGCTCTTCGGCCACTTCCTCGCGCTGGCTTTCGTCGACGGCACGGCGGATCAGCTCGACGGCGCGCGGCAGGTCGAAGGGCTTGGGCAGGTATTCGAAGGCGCCGCCCTGGAAGGCCGAAACGGCGCTGTCGAGGTCGGAGAATGCCGTCATGATGATGACGGGCAGGCCGGGGTGCTTGGCCTTGATCTTGTCGAGCAGGTCGAGCCCGGAGCCGCCGGGCATGCGGATGTCGCTCACTAGGACCTGGGGGCCCTGCTGTTCGTCGTCGGCGGCGAGTTCGAGGGCGGCCAGCACCTCGCGCGTGTTGGTGAAGCTGCGCGTGGGCAGGTCTTCGCGCAACAAGGCCTTCTCCAGCACGAAGCGGATCGATTGGTCGTCATCAACTATCCAGATCGGCTTCATGCATCTCCTTGTTGCCGTGGCTGCTAGGGCAGCGGAATCAGTATCTTGAAATCGGTTCGGCCCGGGACGCTGTCGCACTCGATCACGCCGTGATGCTGTTGCACAAAAGTTTGTGCGAGCGTCAATCCAAGCCCTGTCCCGCCTTCTCTTCCCGATACGAGCGGATAGAAGATGCGGTCCTTGATCGTGTCCGGCACACCCGGTCCGTTGTCGATGACATGCAATTCCAGTGCCAATCGATACCACTGCTTGTTGAATATGACCTGTCGGGCGATGCGCGTCTTGAAAGTGATCTGCGCGTCTCCCGCTGCGCGGCGCTCGGCAAGGGCCTGCGCCGCGTTGTGCACGATGTTGAGCGTGGCCTGGATGAGTTGTTCGCGGTCGCCGCGAAACTCGGGAATCGAGACGTCGAAGTCGCGCTCGATGTGCAGGTCGCGCGGAAACTCCGCAAGAATGACCGAGCGCACGCGCTCGCACACCTCGTGGATGTTGACGTCGCCCACCACGTGCGGGCGACGGTGCGGCGCCAGCAGGCGGTCGACGAGCGTTTGCAGCCGGTCGGCTTCATGGATGATGACTTGCGTGTATTCGATGAGGTCGCGCGACTCGACCTCCATCTGCAGCAGCTGCGCCGCGCCGCGAATGCCGCCCAGCGGGTTCTTGATTTCATGCGCGAGGTTGCGGATGAGTTCCTTGTTGGCCTGCGCCTGGTCGAGCAGGCGCTCTTCGCGGTCCTGGCGCACCTGCTGCTCGAGCGGCGACATCTCGATGACGAGTTCGCCCGACTTGTCGCCCTGCGCGAGCGTGACCTGCACCGGCATCAACTCATGATTGACGCGGCGCAAGAAGGCTTCGTAGCGCAGCGTGGCAAAGTCGTTGCTGCGGGCGCCGTCGATGGCGGTGCGCAGCACATGCGGCTCATGAAAGCAGGCCCCGAACTGAGAGCCTTCGAGCGTGCGGCGCGACGTGCCCAGCGCGTCTTCGAGGGCCGCATTGGCAAACAGCACCGAACCGTTGGTGCTGACCACTGCGATGAGCGTGGAGAGCAGGTCGAAGGACTGAAAGCGCGGATTGGCGCCGGCCGCCTTCTTCCCAAATGCCATTGAATGTCCTGCTGTTTACTGCTGCTTGGCTGGCAGGCGGCCGAGTTCGCGGCGAATGCCTGCGATGTCGCTCTCGTTGCGCGCGAGTTCGGCCTTCATTTCAGCCACGCGATCGAGGTACTTCTGGTAGTTGCGGCCTTCACTGCCCTGCTTCTCGGGCTCGCCGTTGTTGTATTCCTTTTGAAGCTCGGCCTGGCGAGCTTCGGCTTTCTTGAGCTCGGACTCGAGCACCGAACGGGCTTCGCCGTCGCGGGCGCGCTGGTCGACGCCTTCCACGCGCGGGCTGCCGGCCGGCGCACGCGCGGCGGACGAGCCACCGCCGCCGCCCGAGGACCTGGCGGCCGGAGCCGGCATGCCGGATCCCTGCACGACGGTGACGTTGCCGCCTTCCATGACCTTGCAGCCTTTTTGCTGCGCAATGGTCGAGTTGTTGGTGTATTCATTGCCGCAGCGCCACACGCGCTCCTGCGACGAGGCAGGCACGGCGACGGCCAACAATGAACCAGCCAGAAAAATGAGAGAAGCAGTCTTCATGTGAATCGGTGGATGGCGCGACAAAGGCGCATTTTCCTGCAATTCGACTCCATCGGTGACAAGATGTTCCGTGCCAAGCAAAAAGGACGGCCGTAGCCGTCCTTTCTGTCTTACTTACCCGTCAGAGGGGCTTGCGCCCGCCGATTTAGAGCGAGTAGTACATGTCGAACTCGACCGGATGGGTCGCCATGCGGAAGCGCGTGACTTCCTGCATCTTCAGTTCGATGTACGCGTCGATGTAGGCATCGGTGAACACGCCGCCCTTGGTCAGGAACGCACGGTCCTTGTCGAGGTATTCCAGCGCCTGGTCGAGGCTGTGGCACACGGTCGGGATCAGCGCGTCTTCTTCCGGCGGCAGGTGGTACAGGTCCTTGCTGGCGGCTTCGCCCGGATGGATCTTGTTTTCCACGCCGTCGAGGCCGGCCATCAGCAGTGCAGCAAAGCCGAGGTACGGGTTCATCAGCGGATCGGGGAAGCGCGCTTCGACGCGGCGGCCCTTCGGGTTGGCCACGAACGGAATGCGGATCGAGGCCGAGCGATTCTTGGCCGAGTAGGCCAGCTTCACCGGGGCTTCGAAGCCGGGCACCAGGCGCTTGTAGCTGTTGGTGCCGGGGTTCGTGATGGCGTTCAGGGCACGTGCGTGCTTGATGATGCCGCCGATGTAGTGCAGCGCGAAGTCCGAGAGGCCTGCATAGCCGTCGCCGGCGAACAGGTTCTTGCCGTCCTTCCAGACCGACTGGTGCACGTGCATGCCGGAGCCGTTGTCGCCGACGATGGGCTTGGGCATGAAGGTGGCGGTCTTGCCGTAGGCATGGGCCACGTTGTGGATCACGTACTTCTGCAGTTGGACCCAGTCGGCGCGCTGAACCAGCGTGCTGAACTTGGTGCCGAGTTCCATCTGGCCGGCGTTGGCCACTTCATGGTGATGCACTTCGACCGGAATGCCGAGCGATTCGAGCACCAGGCACATTTCCGAGCGCATGTCCTGGAAGCTGTCGACCGGGGGAACCGGGAAGTAGCCGCCCTTGACTGCCGGGCGATGGCCGGTGTTGCCGTGCTCGTATTCCTTGTCGGTGTTCCACGAGGCTTCTTCGGATTCGATCTTGACGAAGCAGCCCGACATGTCGTTCTTCCAGCGAACGCCGTCGAACACGAAGAATTCGGGTTCCGGACCGAAGTAGGCGGTGTCGCCCAGGCCCGAAGCCTTCATGTAGGCCTCGGCGCGCTTGGCGAGCGAACGCGGGTCGCGCTCGTAGGCCTTGCCGTCGGCGGGATCGATCACGTCGCAGGTCAGGATCAGCGTCGTTTCTTCGAAGAAGGGGTCGATGTTGGCGGTGTTGGGGTCGGGCATGAGCTGCATGTCCGAAGCTTCGATTCCCTTCCAGCCAGCAATGGACGAGCCGTCGAACGCGTGGCCCGAGGTGAATTTGTCTTCATCGAATGCCGAGACCGGCACGGTCACGTGCTGCTCTTTGCCACGGGTGTCGGTGAAGCGGAAGTCGATGAACTTGACCTCGTTTTCCTTGACGAGCTTGAGTACATCGGCGACGGTCTTTGCCATCAGTTTCTCCTGAGTTGGATGGTGGTTAGGAATACAGGGACGGGGGATGCAGTTTCTGTGCCATTGTCGCCCCTTGCGAAGAGGCTCCGGCGACGGGTACAAACCCCAAAAGAAGGCGAATAATCACCAATTTGGTGCGTTCAATTTCAACGCACCAATTCTGGGCCAAGCTTGGCATCAAAGGCGTGCAACCCTTCGATCAGCTGGGAATAGGCGGCATCGAGCAGCACCGGGTTGCCTTTGACGCCGAGTTCGATGTGCCGGCCATATTCGGGGTGGTCGACGCTCGGCAGGCTGAACACCTTGACGCCGGCATGCGTGGCCTCGATGGCTTGCATCAGCGGCGTGAGGGTGGCTTCCATCGCACCAAAAACGATGACCGACTTTTCTGCCGACTGGCCGCTGGTGAACATGCCGGCATAGCGGGTGTCGAGCACCGATTCGATCATCGGCCAAGCCATGACGGGAAAGCCCGGCACGAAATGGACGTGATCGACGCTGAAGCCCGGGATCTTGTTGTACGGGTTGCGGATGATCGTCGCGCCCTTGGGGAACACGCCCATGTTGAGGCGGTGAATGTTGTCGGGCCGGTCGGGCTCGTAGGCAATGCCCTGCTCGCGTGCGGTGTCCTGCATGCGTTCGCGAATCAGCAGTTCGGCCTCGGGATGCAGTTCGAGCGGCACCCGCAGCGCCTGCGCGGCGCATTGGCGGGTGTGGTCGTCCGGTGTGGCGCCGATGCCGCCGGTCGAAAAAACGATGTCGCCCGAGGCAAAGGCCCGGCCGAGCGCGGCCGTGATGCGGGTGGGCTCGTCGCCGACGTATTCGGCCCAGCCAAGCTGCAGCCCGCGCGCGGCGAGCAGCTCGATGACCTTGGGCATGTGCTTGTCGGCACGCTTGCCCGAAAGAATTTCGTCTCCGACGACGATCAGGCCGAATGCGCGGGTCATGGGGATTTCCATTGAGAAAGAACGGCCTGGTCGGCTTCGATGGCCGGGGCGCCACCAGACGAAGCCGCGGCTGCCGCGCGTTGCGCCCGCAATTGCGCCAGGGCATCGAGGCAGTAATGGCCGAACCAGAGCGAAGAGAAGGCGAACACCAGCGTGTAGATCCAGATCGCCAGCGGCACCAGCACGAAGAAGGCGGCGGCAAACAGCAGGCCCGATGCCCAGACGATGCTGGGCGCGGCACCCAGGTAACCGCACAGCACACCGATGCACAGCAGTGGCAGGCGGTGCGCGCGCAGGAGCGTGGCCCGCTCCTCGGCGCTGGCATGCTCGGCCAACGCGTCGAAGCTCATCACGCGGTAGGTGAGCCAGCCCCAGATCAGCGGCGGCAAGATGAGCACCAGCGGCGGAATGAGCCAGAGCGGCATCGAGACCACGAGCGCCATCAGCGCCAGCACGGTGAGGCCGAGCGACCGCGCGACGCTGCCGAAAAATGATGCGCCCTTCTTGCGCTCGAGCATGGGAAAGCGGCGGTGCGCCACCAGCGCGGTCAGCGGCGGCGCCATGAAACCGGCCACGATGACCAGCGAGACCACGACGATCAGCGGCGTGGCGGCAAACACCACCACAAGGGGCGCCAGCACGGCCGTGACGTCGCCCGAAAAGAGCCGCCCGATCCAGCCCCAGAAGCTCGCGAGCAGGGGCCAGGCCTCGAGTGCCTCGCGCGTCCATGCGACCGTCGCGTCCCAGTAGAAGTAGCCGAAGCCCGCGGCCAGCAGCACCATCAGGGCGAGCGGCAGCAAAGAGAGCACGATCACGCGCGGCAGCATGCAATAGGCAACCGCACGCCAGAAAGAGTCGAGAAGCAGACGCATTGGGTGCGAAGGATAACGCCTGGGCGTGGGCCGAGCGGTCAGCCGCGGCCGACCATCCGCTTCAGCCCGAGCCACTGCTGGGCCCAGAAGCCGCTGCCGTAGTCGCGCAGTTGGCCGTCGGCGCCGGGCTCCACCTGGTCGCGAATGCCGGTCGGGTCGTAGCGCTGCTCGAAGTTGGCGGTGCGAAAAAGCATGTCCCACCAGGGCAGCAGCACGCCGAAGTTGTGGCCGCCGAGGGTGTGGGCCCCGCGCGACTCGTGGCCCAGCCCGATGCTGTGGTGCAGCCGGTGAAAGCGGGGGCTGATCCACAGCCGCTCGCCGATGGCGCCGAACCCGAGCTTCAGGTTGGCGTGCTGCAGGCTTTCGCTGAGCTGTGTGAAGGCGACGAACGCAATGAACTGGCCGGGTGCCACGCCGATGAGCTGCGCCACGATGACGATGAGGGTGTCATGCACGATGTCGTCGAGCAGATGGTTGCGGTCGTCGCTCCACATGGTCATCTGGCGCTGCGAATGGTGCAGCGAATGCAGGCCCCACCACCAGTTGAGCTGGTGCTGGCCGCGATGAATCCAGTAGCCCACGAAGTCGAGCACCACCAGGTAGATTGCAAAGGCGACCCACGGCACGTCGGTGACGCCGGGCCAGGCTTCGTCGAGGTGAAAGGTGCCCCAGCCCGCGATGCGCAGGCTCCCGATGGCTTCGTCGAAGAACGGCTCGAGCGTGAAGAACATGGCCAGCCGGAAAAGGCCCAGGCGATGAATCAGCGTGTAGAGCACGTCGATGCGGATGGCGCGGCGGTCGGTCACCGGCTCGACGGCGCGCCAGCGCTGCAGCGGCCCGATGAGCATGAGCAGCACCGCGACCTGGATGAACCCGACCAGCAGCCAGCCGGTGGCGTCGAAGGCGTCTTCGGTCCAGCCGCCGAGGCCGACCGCGAACACCAGCGGCTGGATCAGCGTTTCGAAGAACCAGCCTTGCAGCGCGGAAAAGGTATCCGTCAACCAATCGATCACGACAAGGCCTCAGGGGTGGGACGCGATCCAGGCGCGGTACTGCGGATGCTGCCGCAGCGTTTCGAAGCAGAAGCCCTTGGCCTTGAGGCCGACGATCAGGGGCTCGAGATTGGCCGGCGCCCACGGGTCCTTGCGCGACCAGATGCCCAGATGGGCCAGCAGGATGTCTCCGGGGCGGATGGTTTCCAGCGCCTGCGCCAGGAGCTTTTCGTTGCTGAACTTCTCGCTCGGCAACTCGTCGCCCAGGAAACCGGCCGGCGACCATCCCACATGTTCGTAGCCGCAGGCCTTGGCTGCCGCGAGCAGCCGGGGCGAGGTCTTGCCGCCCGGGGCACGGTACAGCGGCAGCGGTTTCTTGCCGGTGATGGCGGCCAGCCGATCGGACGCCTTGCCGATGTTGGCGCAGTACTCGGCCGCGCTCCAGGTGAACTCACGGCCCGCGAGCGCGCCCGCGGAGGGCTTGATGCGGAAGCTCGGCGCCACGCCCTTGAGGTCGCCGCGCCAGTACGCATGATCGTAGGTGTGCGAGGCGAATTCATGGCCTTCGGCCGCCCTCGCCTTCCACCATGGCGCCCAGTGGCTGTCGAGGCTGTCGCCGTCGGTCTGCGTGCGCTCGGCGGCGGCAAAGAAGGTGACGCGCACGTTCTGGCGCTTGAGCACGTCGGCCACCAGCGGCGCAACGCCCATATGGCCGGTGTCGAAGGTCAGGTAGACCGGCTTTTCGCACGAGGCGCCCTGCGCCCAGGCCGCGGGCATGGCGGCGCAAGCAACTGCGAAGACAACGCCAGGAATACCGCGGAACCGGCGTTGCCGGCTTGCCGACGGCACCCCTTCAGATTCTTTTCGCATGGGCCAGGGTCCAGACGCCATGCGGCGAACGGCCGACATTGACCTGGCGCACGACCTTCTGGCTGTCCAGGTCGATCACGCTGAGCTTCTTGGCCCAGCGCGAGGTTACGTACAGCGTCTTGCCGTCGGCGGACACATCCATGCAGTCGGGGCCGCCCGGAACAGCGTAGGTGGCGCTGACCTTCAGCGTTGCCAGGTCGATGCGGCTGATGGTGTTGGCCACGCGGTTGCTCACGAAGACGCTCTTGCCGTCTCCGGCCGAACGAAAGGCGTGAGCCCCCTTGCCGGTCAGGATCTTGCCGACCAGCTTGGGCTCGGGGCCCGCCACGTCGAACACCTGCACGCCGTCGCTACCGGTGAGGCCGACGAGCAGGGTCTTGTCGTTGTGCACGCCGTAGATGTCGGCCGGCATGGCGCCGGTTGCCATGCGCCAGCGGATGTTTTGCGTCGGCAGATCGACGGCGATGAGCTCGTCGCTGTCCTGCATGGTCACGTAGGCGACGGTGCTGGTGTTGTCGATCCAGATATGGCTGGGCGTCTTGCCGGTGGCAATGCGCTTGACGAGCTTCAGGTCCTTGCCGTCCCAGCGGTAGACGTCGACGTGATTGAGCCGGTTGGCCGCCGTGACAAACCACTTCATGTCGCGCGAGAACTGCAGCTGGTACGGATCGATGATGCCGTAGACCACGCGTTGCACTTCGGCCGTTCTCGGGTTGAGAAAAGTCAGCGAATCGCCCGCCGAATTGGCCACAATGACCGACTTTTCGTCCGGCGTCATGTAGATGTGGTGCGGCTCCTTGCCGGTGGCGATGCGCTGCTTTTCAGTCCAGTCGACCGGATTGATCACGCTGACGCTGGCGTCGAGCGAATTGAGCACGAAGATGGGCGGAGGCTCCGCGGGCGCAGCGGCGGCGGCTTGTGCCACCCAGACCGTCAGGCAAGAAAACAGGCAAGCCGCGAGGCGGCCATTCGGTCGGGCAAGGAATCGCAAGGGGAAGTTCCGAAAGAGTGCTTTCGATTATCAACGGCCCGACCCGACCGGCGGCTGACCGGCAGTGCTTGCAAGGCCTATACCGTTGTTTTTGCACGCAATGCCGCGACCTGTTCGGCCGTGAGCCATCGCCATTGGCCCGGTGCCAGGTCGTCGGGCAGCGCCAGTTGCCCGATGCGCGAGCGGTGCAGCCCTTCGACCCGGTTGCCCACGGCCGCCAGCATGCGCTTGACCTGGTGGTATTTGCCTTCGGTGAGCGTCAGCCGCAGGTGCAGCGGGCTGTCCGATTCGCAGGCGGCGGCGCGCACCGGCTTCGGGTCGTCGTCGAGCACCACGCCGGCCAGCAGTTTTTCGATCTGCGCCGCGTCTATCGGGTGCTTGGCCGTCACTTCATAGACCTTGGGAACATGGTGCTTGGGCGAGCCCATCTTGTGGATGAACTGGCCGTCGTCCGTCAGCAACAGCAGCCCGGTCGTGTCCTGGTCGAGCCGGCCGATGGCCTGCACGCCCTGCACCGCGCCCTTGTTCGGCCGAAGACGCAGCGGCGACGGCAGCAGCGTGTAGATGCTCGGGTAGGTGGAAGGCTTTTGCGAGCACTCGGTCCCGGCCGGCTTGTGCAGCATCAGGTAGGCCTTCTCGTGGTACGCCCACTCGGTGCCCTGCACGGTGAAAAGCAGGCCTTCGGGATCGAGATCGTCAAAGGGGTCGTCGGCGGTTTTGCCGCCGATGGTCACGTGGCCTTGCTGGATCAGCCCTGCGCACACGCGCCGCGTGCCGAAGCCTTGGGAATAAAGAATGTCTTGCAGGTGCATGGAAATGAAAAAGCGGCCGCGCCGGCATGGCACGACCGCTTTTAGTTTGGAGGATCAGTAGCCGGCGGCGAGGCCGGTGTTGCGGCGGGGGTCGTTGGCGCCGTAGAAACGGTTGGCGCCCACCGGCTTGCCGCCCAGCGACGGCGCGCCCACGATGATCGCCGCCATGTGGTTGGCCGGCTGCGGCACGCCCAGGTTGTGGCCCATGTCGGTCAGGATCTTGCGGGTGTCGGGGCTGATGGCAAAGGTCTCGACGTTGGTCACGTCAGGCAGCCATTGCTGGTGGAAGCGCGGCGCATCGACGGCTTCCTGCACGTTCATGCCGTAGTCGACCACATTGAGGATGGTGTGCAGCACCGCCGTGATGATGCGGCTGCCGCCGGGCGTGCCGACCACGAATACCGGCTTGCCGTCCTTCGAGACGATGGTCGGGCTCATCGAACTCAGCGGACGCTTGCCCGGGGCGATGGCGTTGGCCTCGCCTTGCACCAGGCCGTACATGTTGGGCACGCCGATCTTGGCGGTGAAGTCGTCCATCTCGTTGTTCAGCAGCACGCCGGTCTTGTCTGCGGTGACCTTGGCGCCGAACCAGTCGTTCAGCGTGTAGGTGACCGACACCGCATTGCCCTGCTGGTCGGTGATGGAATAGTGCGTGGTATTGCTGCCTTCGTGCGGCGCAACGCCGGGCTTGATGTCCTTGGAGACGCCAGCCTTCTTGGGATCGATGGCTGCGCGGATCTTCTCGGCGTAGCCCTTGTCGAGCAGGCGGTCGAGCGGGTTTTTCACGAAGTCCGGGTCGCCCAGGTAGCTGTTGCGATCGACATACGCGTGGCGCATGGCCTCGATCTGGTAGTGCACGGCCTCGGCCGAGCGGAAGCCCAGGTCCTTGAGCGGATAGCCCTCGAGGATGTTGAGCATTTCGCAGATGATCACGCCGCCCGAACTCGGCGGCGGCGCCGACACCACGCGATAGCCGCGGTAGTCGCATTCGACCGGCGCGAGTTCGCGCGTCTTGTACTGGTCGAGGTCGGCCTGCGTGATGATGCCCTTGCCGGCCTGGCTCGATGCCACGATCGCCTCGCCGACCCAGCCCTTGTAGAAGCCGTCCGTGCCCTTGGCGCTGATTTCCTTCAGCGTCTTGGCGAGGTCTTTCTGCACCAGCTTCTGGCCGACCTGGAACGGCTGGCCCTTGTTCAGGAAGATGGCGCCGGAGACCGGGTCTTTCTGGAAGTCGTTGGTGGAGGTGCGCAGCATGTCGATGTCGCCCTGCTCCAGCGCAAAGCCCTTCTCGGCCAACTGGATCGAGGGCGCAATCAGGTCGGCGCGCTTCATGGTGCCGTACTTCTCGCGCGCGTATTCCATGCCCGAGACGGTGCCGGGCACGCTCACGGCGAGGTGGCCGTTGGTGCTCAGGCCCTTGATGACGTTGCCGTCCTTGTCGAGGTACATGTTGGGCGTCGCGGCCAGGGGCGCTTTCTCGCGGAAGTCGAGAAAAGTCTTGCGTCCGTCGGCCAGCTGCACCGTCATGAAGCCGCCGCCGCCCAGGTTGCCGGCGGCCGGATACACCACGGCCAGCGCATAGCCCACGGCCACCGCCGCATCGACGGCGTTGCCGCCGCGCTTGAGAACGTCAACGCCAACCTTGGTGGCCAGATGCTGCGCGCTCACGACCATGCCGTGCTCGGCCGCAACGGGCGCCTGCGACGCGGCGTGCGAAGCGCCTGCGCCCGTGAGCACGAGCGCGGCCGCGACGGCGGCGCGCAATGTCGGGGTCCAGTGGAATTGCTGCATGGAGAACATCCCTTCTTGAATTCAGTGGTGAAAAACGGCAAGCGCCAAGGCCATCAGGCAACGAGCAGCGCCTTGCGCCGCAGGTCGCTCAGGCCGAGCTCCACTTGTTTGAGCGCGAATTCCTTCAGCGCGGAGCTATCGGTCAGCGGCTTGTCGTTCTGGACGAAGCGCAGGCGATCGGCGCGCACCTCGGCCGCGAGATAGTCCGCCAGCATGTCTTGCGAATGCGCGCCATCGAGCAGCGGCAAAAGGCAGCGCTCCAGCGCGGAGAGGCCCATGGACTCATGCCATTGGTTGCACACCGTGGCCGAGTTTCCGGCGGACAGCGCCAGGCCCGGCGCGCTGCGCACGGAAGCCAACGCCAGAGGCAGCGCGGACACCTGGGTTGCAGCCCGTACCGGCGTGCGCCGGATTCGAACGGCGCCGAGGATCAGCAATTCCTCGAGCATCGACATCACGATAGGCTCGACCGAAGCGCGCGGCTCGCCCGTGGCGGCGAGAACCGAAGCGACCAGCGCCTCGAGGGGCAGGCTGGCCGGATAGCTCGCGTTGAGCACTTGCGCCGCCGCTTTGTGCACCGGCAGGCGCAGCGTGACTTTCAGGTTGCGCAGCGCATTGCAAGATTGCTCGCGCGCGTCGAGCGTCAATGCGGTGCCGTCCTCGGCGCCGAACACGCCGGCGAACTCAAGGCTTCGAATCCGGGCCGGGTCGAGCCGGTAGCGGATATCGGCGGCGCGGCCCTGCTTCACCAGCAAGGTCTGGCGAAAGGTGCGGTTGACCAGGAAGTCGAGATACTGCTCCATGAGAATCTGGCTGCCGCCGCATTCGCGCAGCAGCGGCTCGCGGACCTTCTCGCCATAGTTCTGGACGAACATCGTGGAGGGTTCCGCGTCTGCCAGGTAGCTAAGGCCATTCGCCTCGGCGCGCGCCACAAACTCCTTGAAGTAGCACGGCGCGTTGCAGGGCTCGAGAAACTCATGCAGCAGGTAATAGCCGCTGGAGCCGCGCACGATGGGCATGGTCTCCTCGAGCGTTTTCTTCAGAACGCTGTCCGGGCGGGCCGACTGCTCGAGAAATTCGAGCATGCCGCGCGCATAGGACAGCTTTTCATCGGGCGTGTCGCGCGGAGCACCGCGCAGGATCATCGCGTCGCGCACGATCTCCCTCGCCTTCCAGCCCGGGTACACGTTGTAGCTGACATAAGCCACGCCATCGGGCGCAAGGTTCTCGGAGCACACGCGCAGGATCGCCTCCTGCACTGGCCCCGGTACCCAGCTGTAGACACCGTGGCAGATGATGTAGTCGAACTGGCCGAACGAGGCATCGACCTCCGCAAGATTGAACGCACGCAACTCCACGTTCGGCAATCCGGCGCGCGAAATGGCCGCGACGCCCTGCTCCACCTGCACCTTCGACAAATCGAGGCCCAGGGCGCTTGCCTCAGGATGCCGTGCCGCGAACGGAATCAGGTTGCCGCCGGCCGCACAACCGAGTTCGAGCACTCGCGCCGTGGCCGGCGGCGGCGTCTCGAGACCGAACAGGAAGGCAAGGGCCTCCAGGTGCTCGACAGCGGTTTGCGGGAACGGATGCGACTCGTAGGGCACCTCGTCGTAGTAGCTGGTGAGAGTCGAAGTCAGTGAATCGGGCACGGCGTCCTTTTGTGGGTCGAGACGGGCAGCGATGCCTTTGCGAGGAGCGGGCAGCGATGGCGGCGCGACAGCGCCCGCTGACTATAGCCTTGCGTCCGGACAAAAAAAAGCCAACCTGTCGAAGGTTGGCTTTTTGTGATGAATGGTGGAGCTGGGGGGATTTGAACCCCCGTCCGCAAGCCTTCATCGCGCAGTTCTACATGTTTAGTGATCTGATTTAAGTCTCGCTTCCGGAGTCGCGCAGTCACACGCTAAACCGGACGCCAGTACCCTATTTTCTCGCCCCGACCCAAGGTACCCGGATCGGAGCCAGCCCATGTAATTATCCTTGCAGCCGGGAGGTCAGGATTGCTCCAGACCCCCTTGCCCAGCCCATCGGCCAACTGTTGCAAGGCTCACTGGCAATTAAGCAGCGAGTGCGAAACGTTCGTCGTTTGCAGTTAGTTTGTTTGAATCTGTTTTACGAGCGCATTCAGCTCGACATGCCCCGCTGCGACTCCGAACCCACGTCGAAACCAGTGCAGCCCCAAGAATGGTATTTTAGGCCGGGTTGAGAAACTGCAAGAGCTCAAGGGGCGAAGAAATTGCGGCGTCCGCCTCCCAGAGGGTGGCGTCGGCCTGCGGCCCCATGTAACCGTAGGTTGCCGCCACTGTTTTCATGCCTGCGGCGCGGCCCGCGATGATGTCGCGCTCGTCGTCCCCCACATAGATGCAGGTACTCGACGGAATTCCAAGCCGGCGTGCCGCTTCATGCAAGGGCTCGGGGTGCGGCTTGGAGAACGGCGTCGTGTCGCCGCTCACGATGGCGCCGGCGCTGCCAAAAAGAGGAAGGGCGCGGGTCAGCGGATCGGTAAACCGTGCCGACTTGTTGGTGACCACGCCCCAGGCCAGTCCGCGAGCGCGAATGGCGTCGATGAGCGCCTGGACGCCGTCGAACACGTGCGTGTTGAGCAGCATGCGGTTTTCATAGGCGACGAAGAATTCTTCCCTCAGCTCGGGAAATTCCGGTGCGTCGGGTGTGATGCCGAAGGCGACGCCGAGCATGCCCCGCGCGCCGGCGCCCGCCATGTAGCGGTAGCGCTCCAGCGGGTACGACTCGAGACCGCGGTCTGTACGCATCTTGTCGGCCGCGGCGCCGAGGTCGGGCGCGCTGTCGATCAGCGTGCCGTCCAGGTCGAACAGCACGGCTTGCACCGCTGCGCCCGTCACGCTGGATATCCTGTTGCGGAAGCCGGTTTTTGCGTTGCGAACATATAGTTGACGCTGGTGTCGCCACTGAGCCAGTAGCGCCGCGTCAACGGGTTGTGCTCCATGCCCCGCGTATGCCGCAAGTCGAGACCGGCAGCGCGGCAATGGGCGGCGAGTTCGCTGGGCCGGATCAGCTTTGCATACTCGTGCGTGCCGCGCGGCAACATGCCCAGGACGTATTCAGCGCCAACGATCGCCAGCATGAAGGACTTCAGATTGCGATTGATGGTGGAAAAGAACACCCAACCGCCAGGCTTGACCAAGGTGGCGCAAGCCTGAACGATCGAAGCCGGCTCCGGCACGTGCTCAAGCATTTCCATGCAGGTCACGACGTCGAAACTGCCCGGTTGCTCCGCGGCCAAGGCCTCGGCACTGACTTCGCGGTATTTGACGCCCTTGGTTCCGGCCTCGATCGCATGCAGCTTGGCAACCTTGAGCGCCTTGCTTGCCAAGTCGATGCCCAGCACGTCCGCGCCCTTTCGGGCCATCGAATCGGCAAGGATTCCTCCGCCGCAGCCAATATCGAGCACCTTGCGCTGCGAAATCGGCGCAATGCCGTCAATCCATTCAAGGCGAAGCGGATTGATTTCGTGGAGCGGGCGGAATTCGCTGTCCAAATCCCACCAGCGATGAGCAAGTTCCGAAAACTTGGCGAGTTCCGCCGGATCGGCATTCACGTTATCTGTCATGCCCTGATTATGAAACGGAGATTGCACCGGCGAGTACCGGAAAGATGCTCGAGAGCCGCCCAGCGGAATTCGACAGGCATAAAAAAACCCCGCCGAGGCGGGGTTTTCTTTTAGCGATTCAATCGAATCAGCGGGTGGCGCGGGTGCCGACCACTTCGATTTCCACGCGGCGGTTCTTGGCGCGGCCTTCCTTGGTGCGGTTGTCCGCAACAGGCTGCTTCTCGCCCTTGCCTTCGGTGTAGACGCGGTTGCGTTCGATGCCGCGCGAGACCAGGAAGGCCTTGACAGCTTCGGCACGGCGCACCGACAGACGCTGGTTGTACGAGTCAGAACCGATCGAGTCGGTGTGACCCACGGCAATGATCACTTCCAGGTTGACGTCACGGATCTTCGAGACCAGGTCGGTCAGCTTTGCGCGACCTTCAGGCTTGAGAACCGACTTGTCGAAGTCGAAGAATGCGTCAGCAGCGAAGGTAACCTTCGAAGCAGCGACTTGAGGAGCAGGCGTAGGAGCCGGTGCGCCCGGGGTGGGAGCCACTGCAGCGGGAGCTGCCGGAACCAGAGCACCGTCGCAACCGGCGGCGGCGGTAGCCGGCGTCCAGTTGGCATCACGCCAGCACAGTTCGTTCGTGCCGTTCTTCCAAACCAGTTCGCCGGTGCCGTTTTGCCAGTTGTCGATCGTAGGACCGCCATTCGCAGCGGTGACACGGGTCTGCGCGCCGGCGGCAGTGGCGAGCGCAGCGACTGCAAACATCATCGCCACTTTATTCAGTTTCTTCATGGTTCTCCTCTTGGGGAAAAAGCCGCAGCCGCGCTGCGAATCAAGGACGCTTTAAGTGACCACCACCCAAAACGTTGAGGCGATTGTGCCATAGGGTCTTTGGCAAACAGCCCGCAGCGCCCCCCTGAAGCGTAGGACGGAGGCGGAATAGCGGCCTTGTGTTGCGGCGGTACGACACCCCTCACAGCGTAAAATTCCGCCTTCTGCCGCCAGCCTCTCGCTCATGACCTCCTTCGCCAAAGAAACCCTGCCCATCAGTCTTGAAGAGGAAATGCGCAGCAGCTATCTCGATTACGCCATGAGCGTGATCGTGGGCCGAGCGCTTCCCGATGCCCGCGACGGCCTCAAGCCCGTGCACCGGCGCGTGCTTTACGCCATGCACGAACTCAACAACGACTGGAACCGTGCATATAAGAAGTCCGCCCGCATCGTGGGCGACGTGATCGGTAAGTACCACCCGCACGGCGACCAGTCGGTCTACGACACCATCGTGCGGCTGGCGCAGGACTTTTCCATGCGCCATATGCTGGTGGATGGACAAGGTAACTTCGGCTCGGTCGACGGAGACAACGCGGCCGCAATGCGGTATACGGAAATCCGGCTCGCAAAAATTGCGCACGAAATGCTGGCCGATATCGACAAGGAAACGGTCGATTTTCAAGACAATTACGACGGCTCCGAAAAAGAACCCAAGGTCCTGCCGAGCAAACTGCCTAATTTGCTGGTGAATGGCTCTGGCGGTATTGCGGTGGGCATGGCCACCAATATTCCGCCTCACAATCTCAATGAGGTGGTGGACGCCTGCCTGCACATGCTGCGCAATCCGCAGGCCACCATCGACGAGCTGATGGAAATCGTGCCGGCACCCGACTTCCCGACGGCCGGCATCATCTACGGCATCAACGGCGTGAGAGACGGCTACCGCACCGGCCGCGGCAAGGTGGTCATGCGCGCCAAGTGCCACTTCGAGGACATCGACCGCGGCCAGCGCCAGGCGATCATCGTCGACGAGCTCCCCTACCAGGTCAACAAGAAGACGCTGCAGGAGCGCATGGCCGAGCTGGTGCACGAGAAGAAGATCGAAGGCATCAGCCATATCCAGGACGAGTCCGACAAGTCGGGCATGCGCCTGGTGATCGAACTCAAGCGCGGCGAAGTGCCCGAGGTGGTGCTCAACAACCTGTACAAGCAGACGCAGCTGCAGGACACCTTCGGCATCAACATGGTGGCGCTGGTCGACGGCCAGCCCAAGCTGTGCAACCTGAAGGACCTGATCGAGGTCTTCCTGCAGCACCGCCGCGAAGTAGTTACACGCCGCACCGTGTTCACGCTGCGCAAGGCCCGCGAGCGCGGCCACGTGCTCGAAGGCTTGGCGGTGGCGTTGGCCAACATCGACGAATTCATCCGCATCATCCGGGAGTCACCCACTCCGCCGGTGGCCAAGACCGAGCTGATGACCCGCAGCTGGGACAGCAAGCTGGTGCGCGAGATGCTCACGCGTTCGCGCGCCGACGGCGGCGTGGTCAATGCCGACGACTACCGCCCCGAGGGCCTGGAACGCGAATTCGGCATGGGCTCCGACGGCCTCTATCGCCTGTCCGAAACCCAGGCGCAAGAAATTCTGCAGATGCGCCTGCAACGCCTCACCGGCCTCGAACAGGACAAGATCGTTGCCGAATACAAGGAGGTCATGGCCGAGATCGACGACCTGCTCGACATCCTGGCCAAGCCCGAACGCGTCTCGGTCATCATTGGCGAAGAGCTCGGCACCATTAAGCAGGAGTTCGGCCAGTCCAAGCTCGGCGCGCGCCGCAGCCTGGTCGAGCACAGCGCCTACGATCTCTCGACCGAAGACCTGATCACGCCCACCGACATGGTGGTCACGCTTTCGCACAGCGGCTACATCAAGAGCCAGCCGCTGAACGAGTACCGCGCGCAAAAGCGCGGCGGCCGCGGCAAGCAGGCCACCGTGACGAAGGAAGACGACTGGATCGACCAGCTCTTCATTGCCAACACGCACGACTACATCCTGTGCTTCTCCAACCGCGGCCGGCTGTACTGGCTTAAGGTGTGGGAAGTGCCGGCGGGTTCGCGCGGCTCGCGCGGCCGGCCCATCGTCAACATGTTCCCGCTGCAGGAAGGCGAAAAGATCAACGTGGCGCTCGCGCTCACCGGCGAAAAGCGCAACTTCCCGGCCGACCAGTACGTGTTCATGGCCACCTCGATGGGCACAGTCAAGAAGACCACCCTCGACGAATTCAACAACCCCCGCAAGGGCGGCATCATTGCCGTGAACCTCGATGAAGGCGACTACCTCATCGGCGCGGCGCTTACGGACGGCAAGCACGACGTGATGCTGTTCAGCGACGGCGGCAAGGCTGTGCGCTTCGACGAAGAAGACGTGCGTCCGCTGGGCCGCAACGCGCGCGGCGTGCGCGGCATGTCGCTCGACCCGGGGCAAGGCGTGATCGCCATGCTGGTGGCCGAGGACGAACAACAAAGCGTGCTCACCGCCACCGAAAATGGTTACGGAAAGCGCACAAGCATTACCGAGTACACGCGTCATGGCCGTGGAACCAAAGGCATGATTGCGATTCAACAGAGTGAGCGCAACGGCAAGGTCGTTGCCGCCACACTCGTGCATGCGGACGATGAGATCATGCTCATCACCGACAAGGGCGTGCTTGTGCGCACCCGGGTTGCCGAGATTCGTGAACTAGGTCGCGCAACGCAAGGCGTCACGCTGATCGGGCTCGACGAAGGCGCCAAACTAAGCGGGCTACAGCGTATCGTCGAAAACGACGCCAATGGCGAGATCGAGCCTGGCGCAGACGATACTTCCACATCTTCAACGGAGAACCCTCAGTGAAAAAATTCAAGCTCGCACTTCTGACCGTCGCCCTGGCCGGCAGCTCGATGGCCGCCATGGCCCAGGACAAAGCCGCGCTTATCAAGCAGTTCATCGACGTGCAGCGCCCCGGCATCGAGTCGCTGGCACGCGGCCTGGTCGAGCAATCGAGCTCCCCGATTGCCCAGGCCGGCTCGCAGTACCTGCAAACGCAGGTGCCCGAAGCCAAGCGCGAGTCGGCTGCCAAGGCAGCCGACGCCGAACTCAAGAAGTACTTCGACGACGCCTACCCGATCGTGCGCGACAAGGCCGTGCAACTGGCGCCCGTTGCGCTGACCCCTCTGCTCGAGCAGAACTTCACCGAAGACGAACTCAAGCAGCTGCTGGCCTGGATCAACTCGCCGCTCAGCAAGAAGTATCAGGACCTCAATCCCAAGATGCAGACCGCGTTGACCGAAAAGCTCGTGACCGAAACGCGCGCCACCATCGAACCGAAGATGCGCGCGCTGGACGAAAACGTGGCCAAGGCACTGGGTGCGCCCACCGGCGGCCAACAAGGCGCAGCTCCCGCCAAGGCCCCGGCCAAGGCTCCCGCCAAGAAGTGACGTGACAGAGCAGCAGCAGCCCAAGCCAGTCGGCACGCGTCCGTTCAATTTTTCCGCAGGTCCGGCCGCCATGCCGGAGGCGGTGCTGCAACGCGCCGCCTCCGAAATGCTCAATTGGCAGGGCAGCGGTATGAGCGTGATGGAGATGAGCCATCGCGGCAAGGAGTTCGGCGCGATCTGCACCCAGGCCGAAGCCGACATCCGCACGCTGCTGGCTGTGCCCGAGAACTTCCACATCCTGTTCATGCAGGGTGGCGGGCTGGGCGAAAACGCCATCGTGCCGATGAACCTGTCGCGCGGCAAAACCGCCGACTTCGTGATCACCGGCAGCTGGAGCATCAAGTCCCAGAAAGAAGCGCAGCGCTATTGCACTGCGCACGTCGCCGCAAGCAACGCAGGCGACCATCACACCAGGCTGCCAGATCCCTCGACCTGGCAGCTGAGCCAAGACGCCTCGTACGTGCACCTGTGCACCAACGAGACGATCAACGGCATCGAGTTCCAGCAGCTGCCCGATCTTGCGGCCCTTGGCAGCAACGCGCCGCTGGTCATCGACTTTTCGTCGCACGTGGCCTCGCGCAGCGTCGACTGGAGCCGTGTCGGCCTTGCATTCGGCGGCGCGCAAAAGAACCTCGGGCCGGCCGGCCTCACGCTCGTGATCGTGCGCGACGACCTGCTGGGCCATGCGCTCGAAATCTGCCCGAGTGCGTTCAACTACAAGATCGTGGCCGACAACAAGTCCATGTACAACACCCCGCCGACGTGGGGCATCTACATGGCCGGGCTCACTTTCCAGTGGTTGCTGCAGCAGACCGAAGGCGCGCTCACCGGCGTGGCCGCCATCGAACAGCGCAACATCGCCAAGGCGAACCTGCTGTACGGGTTCATCGACGCCTCTTCGTTCTATGTGAACAAGATCGACCCGGGCTGCCGCTCGCGCATGAACGTGCCTTTCTTCCTGGCCGACGAAAGCCGCAACGACGCCTTCCTGGCCGGCGCCCGGGAAGCCGGCCTGCTGCAGCTCAAGGGCCACAAGTCGGTCGGTGGCATGCGTGCGAGCATCTACAACGCCATGCCGCTGGAAGGCGTACAGGCACTTGTGAGCTACATGCGAGAATTCGAGCGATCGCATGCCTAGGCGCATGCCCAGCTGCTCGCACCGATGACCGCCTCCGCTCCAACACCGCCCTCTTCTCCCGACAACTCCGAAAGCCTTGCCGGTCTGCGCGTGCAGATCGATTCGCTCGACCAGCAACTGCTCAGCCTGCTCAATGAGCGGGCCCACGTGGCAGAGCTGGTCGGCGAGGTCAAGAAGCGCGAAGGCACGCCGTTTTTCCGTCCCGATCGCGTGGCGCAAGTCATCGAGAAGATGCAGAAGAGCAATGCAGGCCCGCTCAAGGACCTGCATGTGGCGGCCATCTGGCGCGAGATCATGTCGGCCTGCCTGGCGCTCGAGTCGCCCCAGCGCGTTGCCGTGCTCGGCCCCGAGGGCACTTTCTGCGAGCAGGCCGCCATCGAGTACTTCGGCGGCGCCGCCGACCTCATCTACTGCGCCAGCTTCGACGAGGTGTTTCACGCCACGGCGGCCGGCAGCGCCCAATACGGCGTGGTGGGCGTCGAAAACTCGACCGAAGGCGTCGTCACGCGTTCGCTCGACCTGTTCCTGCATTCGCCCACCCATGTGGTCGGCGAGGTCAGCCTGCTGGTGCGGCACCATCTCCTGCGCAGCAGCAACACGCTCGACGGCGTGGAAGCGGTGCTCGCCCATCCGCAAGCGCTCGCGCAGTGCCAGACCTGGCTTTCCAAGCACCTGCCCAACGCCGAGCGGCGCGCCGTCTCGAGCAACGCCGAAGGCGCGCGGCTCGCGGCCACCAACCCGGCCTGGGCTGCGTTGGCCGGCGAACGCGCCGCCACCCGCTTCGGCCTGCACATCGTTGCGCACGCCATCCAGGACGACTCGTACAACCGCACCCGCTTCTCCGTGATCTGCCTGCCGCAGACGCTGGCCATGCCGCCGGCATCGGGGCGCGATTGCACGAGCCTGATCGTCTCCGTACCCAATCGCCCCGGCGCCGTGCACGACCTGCTGGTGCCGCTGAAGCTCAACAACGTGTCGATGACCCGTTTCGAGTCGCGTCCCGCGCGCACCGGCCAGTGGGAGTACTACTTCTACATCGACCTCGACGGGCACCCTTCGCAGCCCAACGTGGCCGCGGCACTGGCCGAACTGCGCGGCCTCTGCGCCTTCTACAAGGTGCTTGGCGCCTACCCCGTCAAAGCCTGAGCCGGACGCGCACCATGTTCGAGCAATTGGGATTGATCGGCTGCGGCCTCATGGGCGGCTCCTTTGCGCTTGCGCTCAAGCGCGCAAAGCTTGTGAAACGGGTCGTCGGCTACAGCAAGTCGCCCTCCACTACCGAGCGGGCCCGCCAGCTCGGCGTGATCGACGTGGTGGCGCCCTCGGCGCTGCTCGCGGTCTCGGGCGCAGACCTGGTGCTGCTCGCGGTGCCGGTGGCGGCATCGGAAGCCACCTTCAGGGCCATCCGCCACGGCATGTCGAGCGATACGCTGGTCATGGACGTCGGCTCGACCAAGGGCGATGTGATCGAAGCCGCGCGCAACGGCCTGCAGAGCCAATTCGCCAACTTCGTTCCGGCCCACCCGATCGCCGGCAAGGAGGTGTCGGGCATCGAACACGCCGAGGCTTCGCTTTACGCCGGCCGCAAGGTCGTGCTGACGCCCGTCAAGGCGACGCTGCGTTCCAACGTGCAGCGGGCTTCGCAGCTCTGGAGCGGCATCGGCGCCAATGTGGTCACCATGACCCATGAGGAGCACGACAGCGCCTTCGCGGCCGTGAGCCATCTGCCGCACCTGCTGGCCTTTGCCTATGTCAACGCGCTCATCGCGCAGCCGCAGGGCGATCGCTTCCTGAGCCTTGCCGGACCCGGTTTTCGCGATTTTTCGCGCATTGCCGCCAGCGATCCGGTGATGTGGCGCGACGTGCTGCTCGCCAATCGCGAGCAGGTGCTGCTGCAATCGCAGGCCTTTCGCAAGGCACTGCTGGACCTGGAGGCGCTGATGGGCGCGGCCGACACCCAGGCGCTGGAACAGTCGATTGCCGCCGCCAGAAAGGCGCGCGCCGCCTGGCAGCCCAACACCGACGCGTCCCAGGACTCCTGACATGTTCTCGACGGCATTCCTCGACATTCCCCCGCTGGCGTCGGCCGCGGGCACCGTGCAGTTGCCGGGCTCCAAGAGCATTTCGAACCGCGTGCTGCTGCTGGCCGCGCTCGCGAGCGGCACCACGACCATTCACGACCTGCTCGATTCCGACGACACCCGCGTGATGCTCGATGCGCTGCGCGCGCTTGGCTGCGGCATCGACGCCGCGGGCAGCACGCTGCGCGTGACCGGCATCGGCGGGCAACTGAAGTCCAAAGGCCAGCTGCTTCCGCTTTTCCTTGGCAACGCCGGCACTGCGATGCGCCCGCTGACTGCGGCCCTGTCGCTGCTCGGCGGTGATTTCGAGTTGAGCGGCGTACCGCGAATGCATGAGCGGCCGATCGGCGATCTGGTCGATGCGCTGACCCAGCTCGGCTGCCGCATCGACTACCTCGGAAATCCCGGCTATCCGCCGCTGCGGATCAGCCCGGTCGATCACGGCGCGCTGGTGCTCGATGCGCCCATCCGCGTACGCGGCGATGTGTCGAGCCAGTTCTTGACGGCGCTGCTGTTGGCGCTGCCGCTCGCCGCCCGAAAAGACATCGTCATCGAGGTGGTCGGCGAGCTCATCTCCAAGCCGTACATCGAGATCACGCTGAACCTGCTCGCACGCTTCGGCATCATGGTGCGGCGCGACGGCTGGGAGCGCTTCACCATTCCGACCGGCAGCAGCTATAGCTCGCCGGGCGACATCCACGTCGAGGCCGACGCGTCCTCCGCCAGCTATTTCATAGCGCTCGGGGCCATTGCCGCCGGCAATTCCAGCCACAACGGCATCCGGATCGAAGGCGTCGGCGCCGATTCGATCCAGGGCGACATCCGCTTCATCGACGCAGCCCGGCAAATGGGCGCGCGGGTCGACAGCGGGCCCAACTGGCTCGAAGTGCGCCGCGGCGCCTGGCCGCTCAAGGCCATCGACCTGGACGCCAACCACATTCCCGATGCCGCGATGACGCTGGCCGTGATGGCGCTCTATGCCGACGGCCCCAGCACCTTGCGCAACATTGCGAGCTGGCGGGTCAAGGAAACCGATCGCATCGACGCCATGGCCAACGAGCTGAGAAAGCTCGGCGCCACCGTTGAATCCGGCCCCGATTTCATCCGGGTGCATCCGCTCGCGCCGGCCGATTGGCAGGCTCCCGCCATCCACACCTACGACGACCATCGCGTGGCGATGTGCTTCTCGCTCGCGGCGTTCAACCCGGCCCAGGTGCCGGTGCGCATTCTGGAGCCGCATTGTGTCGCCAAGACCTTTCCGGACTATTTCGAAACCCTGTTCTCGGTTGCCGAGGCCACGGACATCCCCGTGATCTGCATCGACGGCCCCACCGCCTCGGGCAAGGGCACGCTCGCCGCCGAGGTGGCGCGCCTGCTGGGCTACCACTACCTGGATTCCGGTTCGCTCTACCGCGTCACCGGCTTGGCCATGCGGCGCGCCGGGCTCAGCGCCGATTCGCAGCACGAAGCGCAGATTGCCGCCATGGCGCGCACCCTGCCCCTGCACTTTGCCGAAGGCAAGGTCTTGCTGGCCGGCGAAGACGTGAGCGATGAAATCCGCACCGAAGCCGCGGGCATGGACGCCTCGCGCGTTTCCACGCTTCCCGCGGTGCGCGAGGCACTTTTGGCCCTGCAGCAGCAGTTTCGGCAGCTTCCTGGCCTGGTGGCCGACGGGCGCGACATGGGCACCGTGATCTTCCCCGACGCAAGGCTCAAGGTGTTCCTGACGGCCAGTGCCGCCCAGCGGGCCGAGCGTCGACATAAGCAGTTGATTTCAAAGGGTATTTCGACTACACTTGACAGTCTTCGCTCCGACTTGGAAGCGCGCGACGCCCGGGACTCGTCCCGCAGCGTTGCACCTCTCAAGCCGGCGCAGGACGCGCGCCACCTCGACAACTCCCAGCTGTCCATCGAGCAGTCGATCGATACGGTGTTGAACTGGTGGCAGCAAGTACAGCCTTTCAAGTCCGCTTGAAGGCTCGCGCCAGCCGGGTGTTCCGGGTGGCGCATACCGCTCCAGCAGGCTCTTCTCGCGCGACAGCGCACCGGCCGGCTGGTTGTTCAACCAACCCGGGTTTATATCCAAAAAGCCCACAAAACCGCCGTCTCCAGACCCACAGCAGCCGCACGCAATTTCGCATGAGCGCCTGCCAACCCTGCCTGACGGAAGGAACCATAAATGTCTGAATCTTTTGCCGACCTATTCGAAGAATCCCTGAAGCGTTCCGAAATGCGCACCGGCGAGGTCATCACGGCCGAAGTCGTGCGTGTCGAACACAACCACGTCGTCGTCAACGCTGGCCTCAAGTCCGAAGCGTACGTGCCGATCGAGGAGTTCAAGAACGACAAGGGCGAACTCGAAGTCCAGGCCGGCGATTTCGTTTCCGTTGCCATCGGCAGCGTTGAAAACGGCTACGGCGACACCATCCTCTCGCGCGACACCGCCAAGCGTCTGGCCTCGTGGCTCGCGCTCGAGAAGGCCCTGGAATCCGGCGACTTCGTCACCGGCACCACCAGCGGCAAGGTCAAGGGCGGCCTCACGGTGCTCGTCAACGGCATCCGCGCATTCCTGCCGGGCTCGCTGATCGATACGCGTCCGATCAAGGATCTGACGCCGTACGAAAACAAGACCATGGAATTCAAGGTCATCAAGCTCGACCGCAAGCGCAACAACGTCGTGCTGTCGCGCCGTGCCGTGGTCGAAGCCAGCATGGGCGAAGAACGCGCCAAGCTGATGGAAACCCTGAAGGAAGGCGCAGTCGTGCGCGGTGTCGTCAAGAACATCACCGAATACGGTGCGTTCGTCGACCTCGGCGGCATCGACGGCCTGCTGCACATCACCGACATGGCATGGCGCCGTGTCCGCCACCCGAGCGAAGTCGTTCAGGCCGGCCAGGAAATCACCGCCAAGATCCTCAAGTTCGACACCGAGAAGAACCGTGTCTCGCTGGGTCTCAAGCAAATGGGCGACGATCCGTGGATGGGCGTTTCGCGCCGCTACCCGCAATCGACCCGCCTGTTCGGCAAGGTCACGAACATTGCCGACTACGGCGCGTTCGTCGAACTCGAACCCGGCATCGAAGGCCTGGTGCACGTTTCCGAAATGGACTGGACCAACAAGAACATCGCTCCGAACAAGATCGTCTCGCTGGGCGACGAAGTCGAAGTCATGGTCCTCGAAATCGACGAAGACAAGCGCCGCATCAGCCTGGGCATGAAGCAGTGCAAGGCCAACCCGTGGCAAGAGTTCGCGCAAAACACCAAGCGTGGCGACCGCGTCAAGGGCCCGATCAAGTCGATCACCGACTTCGGCGTGTTCGTGGGTCTGGCTGCCGGCATCGACGGCCTGGTTCACCTCTCGGACCTCTCGTGGAACGAAGCCGGCGAAACCGCCGTTCGCAACTACAAGAAGGGCCAGGAAGTCGAAGCCATCGTGCTGGCAGTCGACGTCGACCGCGAGCGCATCAGCCTGGGCATCAAGCAGCTCGACAGCGATCCGTTCACCACGTTCACCACGGTGAACGACAAGGGCCAGATCGTGACCGGCAAGGTCAAGACCGTTGACGCCCGCGGCGCTGAAATCGACCTCGGCGAAGACATCCTCGGCTACCTGCGTGCTTCGGAAATCTCGCGCGACCGCGTCGAAGATGCCCGCAACGTGCTGAAGGAAGGCGACGAAGTCACTGCCATCGTGCTGAACGTGGATCGCAAGACCCGCAACATCCAGCTGTCGATCAAGCAGAAGGACATGGTCGACGAACAAGGCGCCATGGCCAACCTGAGCCAGCAGTCGGCACGCGAAAACGCGGGCACGACGAGCCTGGGCGCCCTGCTGCGCGCCAAGCTCGACAACAACGACAGCAAGTAAGCTGAGCCAGAAGACAGAGCAGGCCCTGGGGCCGCTCTGTCTTTTTTTTCGTCCACGTTTTTGTTTGGCCTATGACCCGCTCTGACCTCGTCGAAGAACTCGCAGCGCGCTTTGCGCAGCTGACGCACCGCGATGCCGAATACGCCGTCAAGACCATCCTCGACGCGATGAGCGACGCGCTGGTGCGCGGGCACCGCATCGAGATCCGCGGTTTCGGCAGCTTTTCGGTCAGCCGGCGTCCGCCGCGCATCGGCCGCAACCCGCGTTCGGGCGAGAGCGTTCAGATTCCCGAAAAGCGGGTGCCGCATTTCAAGCCGGGCAAGGCGCTGCGCGAAGCGGTCGACGCAAAGACCGCCGAACTCGGCGGCAGCAAGGAAGCCAGGAGCACCAAGGCCTGATCCCGCATGCATGATGCAAACGTAGAATGCTCCCGGCAACGGGAATGGCTATGAAATACCTCCTGTGGCTGCTCAAGGCAGCCATTTTTTTTACGCTTTTCGCCTTCGCGCTGAACAATCAGCACGACGCGACCGTCTATTTCTTCTTCGGCACCCATTGGCGCGCGCCGCTGGTGCTTGTCGTGCTCGCAGCCTTCGCCGGCGGACTCGTGGTGGGTGCGCTCGGCATGCTGCCCGGATGGTGGAAGCACCGCGCCGCCGCGGCGGCCCAGCAGCCTTCCGCGCCGCAACAAACCCCGGCAACGACCGGGTCGGCGGTCGCCACCGCGCCTGCGCCGGCCCCCTCCATCTCCGCCACCGACCTTCCCGCCGTACGTCAACATGGACTTTGATCCCAGCTGGCTGCTGATCAGCCTGCCCGTCGCCTTTGTGCTGGGCTGGCTCGCATCGCGCTTCGACATCCGGCAACTCAAGCTGGAGAACAGGCAAGCCCCCAAGGCCTATTTCCGCGGCCTCAACTTCCTGCTGAACGAGCAGCAGGACCAGGCCATCGACGCCTTCATCGAGGCCGTGCAGAACGACCCCGACACGCAAGAGCTGCACTTCGCGCTCGGCAACCTGTTCCGCCGGCGCGGCGAATACCAGCGCGCCGTGCGCGTGCATGAGCACCTGCTAGGCCGCGGTGACCTGAGCCGTGCCGACCGGGAGCGCGCGCAGCACGCACTCGCGCAAGACTTCCTGCGCGCCGGCCTGCTCGACCGTGCCGAGGCGGCGCTGCAAAAACTCGAAGGCACGCGCTACGAGAACGAAGCACGTCTCGCGCTTCTGGCCATCTACGAACGTTCTCGCGAATGGACCCAGGCCGCCGACGTGGCGAAGAAACTCGATGAGTCGGACCAGGCGAGCTACAGCACGCGCCGGGCGCACCATCTCTGCGAGCAGGCCGCCGAACAGGTCGCAGCCGGCGACATGGCAGCGGCCGGCCGGCTGCTCTCCGAAGCCGTGGCACTGGCGCCCCAAGCACCGCGCCCGGCGATCGATTCGGCCACGCTGCAGTTGCGCAACGGCGAGGCAACCGCAGCCTTCGACACCCTCGTTGCATTGAGCGATACCGCCCCGCTCGCGCTGCCGCTGTATGCGCCGGCGCTGCAGCAAGCCGCCGTTGCCGCGCACCGCGAAGGCGAGGCGCTCGCACTGCTGCAACGGCGCTATGCCGATTCGCCGTCGATCGACGTTCTCGAGGCGCTGATGGCGCTCGGCGGTTCGCCGACCGCGGCTGTTCCGGCGGCCGATGGCCAGCCGCTCGCGCCGCGCGACGGCTACATCGCGCATCTCGCCCAACAGCCTTCACTGGTCGCTGCATCGCGCTGGCTGGCCGGCGAGCGCTTCGAGCATGAGCAGTTCCACCCGCAAGTGCAACGCGCGCTCGACCAGGCCACCCGTCCGCTCATGCGCTACCGCTGCGCCGCATGCGGCTTCGAGGCGCACCAGTACTTCTGGCACTGCCCCGGCTGCCAGGCCTGGGACAGCTATCCACCGCGCCGCGTCGAGGAACTCTGAGCAACGTTCCGAACATGGTTCGGAACAATGGTCACCAGGGGCCTTGCGGCACGCGAGGCCGTCAACGCCCCTTTCCCTGCACTCGTTGAACGCGAGCCGGCACCTCCGTCGGCAAACAGTCAAATCAACAAATCAGGGAGTTCGAACATGTTCAAGAAAATCCTGGCCACCATGGCCATGCTGTTTGCGGTTGCCTCGTTCGCCGCAGTCGATGTCAACAAGGGCACGGCGGCCGATCTCGACGGCATCAAGGGCGTGGGGCCCGCAATGTCCAAGCGCATCCTCGACGCCCGCAAGGAAGGCGAGTTCAAGGACTGGCCCGACTTCATGCAGCGCATCAAGGGCGTGAAGGAAAAGAAGGCAGAAAAGTTGTCGGCCGAAGGCCTGACGGTGAACGGCCAGGTCTTCGGTGGCCAAGCCAGCGCGCCGGCCGCAGCCAAGGCAGCCAAGCCCGTGAAGGCAACCGCTGCCGACGCGAAGCCGGCCAAGCCCTGATCGCGTCCGACGGTCCGCCGGCGGTGCCGCGCTCGCGGCACTTGGCAACGCAATGACCGAAGCCGCCGCAAGGCGGCTTTTTTGTGCGCGCCGCAACAGGAAAGCGGCCGCGGCACCAAGCCGCGTGGCAGGGAAATGCCTCAGCGTATGGCCCGGAATTTGCACGTATGCTCGCTTTCGTTTTCACTTTCATACGTTCCGGAGCACTCATGAATCACAAGTTCGGTATTGCCCTCGCTGGTCTCACTCTCGGCGCCGCAGCCTTCGCGCAAACCAAGTGGGATCTGCCCACCGCCTACCCGGCGAGCAACTTCCACACCGAGAACAACGTGCAGTTCGCCAGCGACGTCGACAAGGCCAGCGGCGGCAAGCTCAAGATCACGGTGCACGCCAACGCCTCGCTGTTCAAGGCGCCCGAAATCAAGCGCGCGGTGCAAGGAGGCCAGGCGCAACTCGGCGAGATCCTGCTGGTCAACTACCAGAACGAATGGCAGATGTTCGGTGCCGACGGCATCCCGTTCCTTGCGGACAGCTACGACGCCGCCTGGAAGCTGTACCAGGCGCAGAAGCCCGTGCTCGAGAAGAAGCTGGCCGAACAGGGCATCGTGCTGCTCTATGCAGTGGCCTGGCCGCCGCAAGGCATCTTCGTGAAGAAGGAAATCGCCTCCGCCGCCGACCTCAAGGGCGTAAAGTGGCGCGCCTACAGCCCCGCCACCGCGCGCATCGGCGAACTCGTCGGCGCACAGCCGGTCACCGTGCAGCAGGCCGAACTGTCGCAAGCCATGGCCACCGGCGTGATCGAGTCGTACATGTCGTCCGGTTCCACCGGCTATGACACCAAGACCTACGAGTACATCAAGAACTTCTACGACACACAGGCTTGGCTGCCCAAGAACGCGCTGCTCATGAACAAGAAGGCCTTCGACGCGCTCGACAAGCCCACGCAGGACGCCGTATTGAAGGCGGCCGCCGATGCCGAGAAGCGCGGCTGGGACATTTCGAAGAAGAAGAACATCGAGTACCTCGACCTGCTCAAGAAGAACGGCATGACGGTTCATGTGCCTTCCGCCGCGCTCAAGTCCGACATGAAGAAAGTCGGCGACACCATGCTCAAGGAGTGGCTCGAAAAGGCGGGCCCCGACGGGCAGGCGGTGGTCGACGCCTACAAGAAGATGTGACGCATCGCCGAACAACTTGCGATGCGAAAGACACTCGATTTTCTGTACGACAGCGCCGCCGCCCTGGCGGCGCTTTTCATGATCGGCCTCCTCGTGATGGTGCTGCTCTCCATCATCGGCCGGCAGCTTCATTTCAACATTCCGGGCATCGATGCCTATGCGGGCTACCTGATGGCCGGCGCCGGTTTTCTTGCGCTCGCGCACACGCTCAAGCGCGGCGAGCATATCCGCGTGACCCTGGTGCTGCAGAACCTGCCGCCCGCCGCGCAACGCTGGCTCGAACGCTGGGCCATGGGCGCGGGCGCCCTGCTCGCGCTGCTGTTCGCCTGGTACAGCGCGCGGCTGGTCTACCAGTCCTACGACTTTCACGATATTTCCACGGGCAACGACGCCACCCCGCTGTGGCTGCCGCAACTCTCGATGGCCGTCGGCGCGCTGGTGTTTGCCATCGCGGCTTTCGACGAGTTCGTGATCGAGTGGCGCGGAAGACCGGCCAAGCCGGTCGGAACGGAGGCCCTGCGCCATGAGTGACATTGCCGTTGCAGGCCTGCTGATTGCCGCGCTCTTCCTGATTCTGGGCAGCGGCGTGTGGATCGGTCTCACGCTCTCCGGCGTGGCGTGGATCGCCATGCAGGTTTTCTCGTCGCGCCCCGCGGGCGACGCCATGGCGGTGACCATCTGGGGCTCGGCCTCGAGCTGGACGCTCACCGCGTTGCCGCTGTTCATATGGATGGGCGAGATCTTGTTCCGCACGCGGCTCTCGCAGGACATGTTCAAGGGGCTCGCGCCCTGGATGCAAAGCCTGCCGGGACGGCTGCTGCACACCAACGTGGTGGGCTGTGCGGTGTTCGCGGCGGTGTCGGGCTCGAGCGCAGCCACCTGCGCCACCATCGGCAAGATGAGCCTGCCCGAGCTCAAGCGCCGCGGCTACCCCGACGACATGGTCATCGGCACGCTGGCCGGGGCCGGCACGCTGGGCCTCTTGATTCCGCCATCGATCATCATGATCGTCTACGGCGTGAGCGCCGATGTGTCCATCGCACGCCTGTTCATCGCGGGCGTGATCCCCGGCATCCTGCTCGCGCTGCTGTTCTCGGGGTACATCGTTTTCTGGTCGCTGCGCCATCCCGACCGCATTCCGCCGGCCGATGCCAGGCTGCCCTTTGTCGAGAAGCTGCGGGCATCGCTCTCGCTGATCCCGGTCGCGCTGCTGATCCTGTCGGTGCTCGGCTCCATCTACGCAGGCATTGCCACGGCCACCGAAGCGGCGGCGGTGGGTGTCGTGGGCGCCATGATCATCTCGGCCGCGCAGGGCTCGCTCAGTTGGCACAGCTTCAAGGAAGCGCTGCTCGGTGCCACGCGGCTCTACTGCATGATGGCGCTGATTCTCGCGGGCGCGGCCTTTCTCACGCTCGCCATGGGCTACATCGGCCTGCCGCGGCACCTGGCCGAGTGGATCGGTTCGCTCGGGCTCTCGAAGTTCCAGCTGATCGTGATGCTCGCGGTTTTCTACGTCGTGCTGGGCTGTTTCCTCGACGGCATCTCGATGGTGGTGCTCACCATGGGTGTCATCATGCCCACGGTGACCTCCGCCGGCATCGACCCGATCTGGTTCGGCATCTTCGTCGTGCTGGTGGTCGAGATGGCGCAGATCACGCCGCCGGTCGGCTTCAACCTCTTCGTGCTGCAAGGCATGACGGGAAAAGACCTGCTCTACATCGCGCGAGTCACGCTGCCGATGTTCATGCTGATGGTGGCCGCCGTGCTCATCATCTACTTCGTGCCGCAACTGGTCACCTGGCTGCCTCAGCAAATGGCGCCATGAACAGGGACGAACGTCCCCGACAATAGACCGATGCTGCTTCCGATTCTCGCCATCTGCGTCGGCGCCTCTGTCGGCGCGCTGGCGCGCTGGGGGCTCGCGCTCTGGTTCGGGGCCGGGGGGCTCATGCCATGGGGCACCCTGGCCGCCAACCTGATCGGGGGCTACCTCATCGGCGTGGCCATTGCCTCGTTCCAGTTGCTGCCCGATCTCGATCCCATCTGGCGGCTCGCGTTGGTGACCGGCTTCCTCGGCGGGCTCACCACGTTCTCGAGCTTTTCGGCCGAAGTGGTGACCATGCTCCTCGAAGGACGGTTGGGCGTGGCGCTGCTCACGGCCACAGCACATCTCGGGGGCTCGCTGTTCGTCACCTGGCTGGGCATACGCAGCGTTCAGGCCCTGGCCGCCTGACGCCGCGCCGCGCTTAAATCGCGCGGAGCTTCGGGGTTTCTGAAGGGCTCTTCCAGAGGGCCGCTCGATAGAATCGACCGCAATGCCCCTGGTCTTTCTCGTCGCACTCCCCTTCATTGCCAGCGTGCTGGCCGCGTTGATGCCGTCGAACGCGCGCAACCGGGAGTCGACGCTGGCGGGGCTCGTTGCGCTGGGCTGTGCGGTGCAGGCGGCGTGGTTCTTTCCGCAAATTGCACACGGCAACGTGCTGCGCCAGGAAATCGCGTGGCTGCCGGAACTCGGCCTCAACCTCGTGTTTCGCATGGACGGCTTTGCCTGGCTGTTCTGCATGCTGGTGCTCGGCATCGGGGCATTGGTGGTGCTCTATGCGCGCTACTACATGTCGGCCTCCGATCCGGTGCCGCGCTTCTTCTCGTTCTTTCTCGCGTTCATGGGCGCGATGATGGGCGTGGTGCTCTCGGGCAACCTCATCCAGCTGGTGCTGTTCTGGGAACTCACCAGCCTGTTCTCGTTTCTGCTGATCGGCTATTGGCATCACCGGCGCGACGCACGGCGCGGCGCGCGCATGGCGCTTACCGTCACCGGTGCCGGCGGGCTCTGCCTGCTGGCCGGCGTGCTGGTGCTGGGCCGCATTGCAGGCAGCTACGAGCTCGACGTGGTTCTGGCTTCAGGCAACGCAATCCGCGCGCACGCGCTCTACCCCACCGCGCTGGTGCTGATACTGCTTGGCGCCTTCACCAAGAGCGCGCAGTTCCCGTTCCACTTCTGGCTGCCGCGCGCCATGGCGGCGCCCACCCCGGTTTCGGCCTACCTGCATTCGGCCACGATGGTGAAGCTCGGCGTGTTCCTGATGGCGCGGCTGTGGCCTGTGCTCTCGGGTACCGAGCTGTGGTTCTGGCTGGTGGGCGGCGCGGGCGCCATCACGCTGCTGCTCGGCGGCTTCGTTGCCATGTTCCAGCGCGATCTGAAGGCGCTGCTGGCCTACTCGACCATCTCGCACCTGGGGCTCATCACGCTGCTGCTCGGGCTCAACAGCCCACTCGCGGCGGTGGCGGCGGTGTTCCACGTCATGAACCATGCGACCTTCAAGGCATCGCTTTTCATGGCGGCCGGCATCATTGACCACGAGAGCGGCACGCGCGACATCCGCAAGCTCAGCGGCCTGATGCGGCTGATGCCGATCACCGGCACGCTGGCGGTGATTGCAAGCGCTTCGATGGCCGGCGTGCCGCTGCTCAACGGCTTTCTCTCGAAGGAGATGTTCTTCGCCGAGACGGTGTTCATCCAGGCAACGCCTTGGATCAACGTGAGCCTGCCGATCATCGCAACCGTGGCGGGCATCTTCAGCGTGGCCTATTCGGCACGCTTCGTGTTCGACGTGTTCTTCGGCCCACCCTGCGGCCCCGAGGTGCCGAAGGAGCCGCACGAGCCTCCGCACTGGATGCGCGTGCCGGTCGAGCTGCTGGTGCTGGTGTGCCTCGTGGTCGGCGTGGCGCCCGCGTGGTCCATCGGCGCGCTCCTGGCCGCTGCCGCCACGCCGGTGGTCGGCGGCGTGCTGCCTGAATACAGCCTGGCCGTGTGGCACGGCTTCAACCTGCCGTTGGCCATGAGCTTCGTGGCACTGGCCGGCGGCATGGCGCTCTACCTGTCGCAGCGCCGCCGGCGCGCGCGCGGCGACCTGGCGCACACGCCGCTGCTGCACCGCTTCGACGGCCAAGCCATCTTCGAGCACCTGCTCGCGCAGCTCAGTGAAGCTGGCCGCCGGAGCCGACGCGTGCTGGGCACCCGGCGCCTGCAAACGCAGTTGCTGCTGCTGATTGCAGTGGCCGCTGTGGGCGCCGCGGTTTCGCTGTGGACCGCGCCCGTTGCACGCGGCACCCGCGAGCTGCTGCCCTTCTCGACGATGTTTGCGATGACCTGGCTTATCGGCGGCGTCTGTGCGCTGGCCGCGGCATGGCAGGCAAAGTTCCACAGGCTCGCCGCGCTGATGCTGGCCTCGGGCGCGGGCCTGGTGTGCTCGGTCACCTACATCTGGTTCTCGGCACCCGACCTTGCGCTGACGCAGCTCGTGGTCGAAGCCGTCACCACGGTGCTGATCCTCCTGGGCCTTCGCTGGCTGCCGATGCGCAGCAAGGACGCGATCCAGCCCGCGCGCGCCAGGCTGCGCCCCTGGGGCCGGCGCGGGCGCGACCTGCTGGTGGCGGCCGCCGCAGGCGGCGGCATGTCGGCACTGGCCTGGGTGATGATGACGCGGCCGTTTCCGCAGAGCATCTCGCCCTTCTTCCTGGAGCGCGCGCTCACCGAAGGCGGCGGCACCAATGTGGTCAACGTGATGCTGGTCGACTTTCGCGCTTTCGACACCTTCGGCGAAATCACGGTGCTCGGTGTGGTGGCCCTCACCGTGTATGCGCTGCTGCGCCGCTTCCGTCCGGCGCGCGAATCGATGGCCCTGCCGGTGCAGCAGCGCCTGCAGGCCGACGACGGCAGCAGCGATCTGTTGAACCCCCGCCTCGCCAAGGACACTGCCGTGGGCTACCTGATGGTGCCGGCCGTGCTGGTGCGGCTGCTGCTGCCGCTTGCGGTGCTGGTCGCGGTCTACTTCTTCATGCGCGGCCACAACTCGCCCGGCGGCGGCTTCGTCGCGGGGCTGGTGATGTCGGTTGCACTGCTGCTGCAGTTCATCGTCTCGGGCACCGAATGGGTGGAAGAGCACCTGCGCATCTATCCGCGCCGCTGGATCGCCGTCGGCCTGCTGCTGGCGCTGACGACAGGCAGCGGCGCGGTGGTGTTCGGCTATCCGTTCATGACCACGCACACTGCTCACTTGCACCTTCCGGTGCTCGGCGAGCTGCATGTGCCGAGTGCGCTCTTCTTCGACATCGGCGTGTTCGCGCTGGTGCTCGGCGCCACCATGCTCATTCTTACCGCGCTGGCCCACCAGTCGATACGCAGCCACCGCTGGGCCGACGAGCAGGCCGAAAAGGAAGCACAGGCCCAGTCCGAAGCCGTGGAGGGGGTGCACTGATGGAAATCGTGCTCGCACTCGCCATTGGCGTGCTCACCGGCTCGGGCGTGTACCTGCTGCTGCGTCCCCGCACCTTCCAGGTGATCATGGGCCTCACGCTCATCTCGTACGCGGTCAACCTCTTCATCTTCAGCATGGGGCGGCTCAAGCTCGACAGCGAGCCGGTGCTGGTCAAGGGCTTCACTTCCACACTGGCCAACACCGCAGACCCGATGCCGCAAGCCCTGGTACTCACGGCCATCGTGATCGGCTTTGCGATGACCGCGCTGTTCCTCGTGGTGCTGCTGGCCTCGCGCGGGCTGGCCGGCACCGACCACGTGGACGGCGAAGAGCGGCAGGAGGCGGCCGAGTGATGGAACCGGTACAACTGCTCGACCGCCTGCTCGACTTCAGCATGCCGCATCTGGTGGCGGTACCGATCCTCGTGCCCTTGCTCACCGCGGCATTGATGCTGCTGCTCGGCGAAAGCCGGCGCCGCGCCAAGTCGGCCCTGAGCGTGGTCTCGGGGCTGGTGGGCCTGCTGGCGGCGCTGGCGCTGCTGCGCTGGGTGAATGCGCCCGATACGGGCGACGGTCCGGGGTCGATCGGCGTCTACCTGCCCGGCAACTGGCAAGCGCCCTTCGGCATCGTGCTGGTGGCGGACCGCCTCTCGACCATGATGGTGGCGTTGACGGGCGTCGTCGCGTTTGCGGCTTCGATCTATTCCACCTCGCGCTGGGACCGGGCCGGCGTGCATTTCCATCCGCTGCTGCAGCTGCAGCTCATGGGCCTGAACGGCGCCTTTCTAACCGGCGACCTGTTCAACCTGTTCGTCTTCTTCGAGGTGATGCTCGCTGCCTCCTACGGCCTGCTGCTGCATGGTTCGGGCCGGCTGCGCGTGCAGGCCGGGCTGCACTACATCGCCATCAACCTGGCCGCCTCTTCCCTCTTCCTGATCGGCGCGGCGCTGCTCTACGGCGTGACGGGCACGCTCAACATGGCCGACCTGAGCGTGCGCATCGCCGAGCTCGCGCCGGCCGACCGCGGCCTGGTGCATGCGGCGGCCGCCATCCTCGCGACCGCGTTCTTCGCAAAGGCCGGCGCATGGCCGCTCAACTTTTGGCTGGTGCCGGCCTACAGCGCGGCGGTGTCGCCGGTGGGCGCGGTCTTCGCGCTGCTGACCAAGCTCGGCATCTACACGCTGCTGCGGCTGTGGACCCTGCTCTTTGCGCCGGATGCCGGCGCGTCGGCCGCGTTCGGCCAGTCGGCGCTCATTGCCATCGGCCTTGCCACACTGTTCGCGGGCGCCATGGGCATCGTCGGCACGCAGCGGCTCTCCAATCTTGCGGGCTTCAGCGTGCTGGTGTCGGCGGGCACGCTGCTGGCCGCCTTGGGGCTCGGCGAACCCGCCGTTTGGGCCGGCGCGCTCTACTACCTTCTGAGCTCCACGCTCGCGGTCAGCGCCTTCTTCCTCTTGATCGACATGATCGAGCGCTGGCGCAATGCCGGCATGAGCGTTGCGCCGCACGAAGCGGCGGGCAATGCGCCCTTCCTGGCCGAAGACCTGCGCGTGCTCGACGACGTGAACCTCGACGACGAAGCGCAGGCGCTCTATGGCCGCGCAATTCCGGCCGGCGTGGCGTTTCTCGGCCTGAGCTTCATCGGCTGCACCTTGCTGCTTGCGGGCCTGCCGCCGTTCTCCGGCTTCGTGGGCAAGTTTGCGATACTCTCCGGCGCCTTCGCGACCAGCGGCACCTCGACGCCGGCGTGGATTTTTCTGGCGCTGCTGATCGCCTCGGGCTTCCTGGCGCTGATTGCGCTGAGCCGCACCGGCATCCGCCATTTCTGGACCCAGCCGCATCCCACCATGCCGGCGCTGCCCGCGCTCGAGGTGCTGCCCGTGGCCGGCCTGCTCGCCGCCTGCGTCGCGCTGACGGTGTGGGCTGGCCCCGTCATGCGCCACGCGCTCATCACCGCCGAAGGGCTGCGCACGCCCACGGCGTATCGCAACGCGGTGCTCGATGCACGGCAGGTGCCCAACCCCGTGCCTGCGCAGAAGGGCACGGCACCATGAAGCGCTGGATTCCTTCGCCGCCGCTGTCGATTGCGCTCTTCGCGGTATGGCTCCTGCTCAACCAGTCGCTGGAGGCCGCCACGCTGGCATCGGCCGCGGTGCTGGCCATTGCGGTGCCGCTGCTCACCAAGGGCCTCCGGCCGGCTGCCGTGCGCATGCGCAAGCCATGGGTCGCATTGCGGCTCACGGGCCGGGCGACGGCGGACATGCTGCAATCGGCTCTCTTCGTGGCGCGCCGGCTGCTCACGCGGCGCACATCGCGCATCGAATCGAAGTTCGTGAACGTGCCGCTCGATCTGCGCGACCCGAACGGGCTTGCGGTGCTGGCCATGATCATGTGCCTCACGCCGGGCACCGCCTGGGGCGAAATCTCGTTCGACAGCTGCGTGCTGCTGATCCACGTGTTCGACGTCGAGGACGAAGCCGCCTTCGTCGCCATGATCAAGCAGCGCTACGAACGCCCCCTGATGGAGATCTTCGAATCATGACGCCTGTACTCTTCTGGGCCCTGAAGCTCGCGCTCCTGCTGTTGGCCGTGGCCATGCTCTGCGCGCTTACCCGCCTTCTGGCCGGGCCGACCGCGCAAGACCGCGTGATGGCGCTGGACTGCCTCTACATCAACGGCATGCTGATGATGCTGGTGCTCGGCATCGTCTATGCGAGCAACGTGTATTTCGAAGCGGCCATGCTCACGGCGCTGTTCGGCTTTGTGGGGTCGACGGCCATGGCCAAGTTTCTATTGCGCGGGGAGGTCATCGAATGACTGATTTCATCGTGGGGCCGCTGCCGCTGTGGGCGGAAATCGTCACCGCCGTGTTCGCGGTGCTCGGCGCAGCCTTCGCCGCCATCGGCTCCTTCGGCCTCGTGCGCCTGCCCACCTTCTTCCGCCGCATTCATGCGCCGACGCTCGGCGCCACGGTGGGCGTGTGGTGCATGACCATCGCCACCATCGTGTATTTCTCGGTGCAGGGCTACAGCCTGTTCCTGCATGCCGTGCTGATCGTTCTCTTCATTGCGCTCACGGCTCCCATCACCACCATCTTCCTGATGCGCGCCGCGCTCTTTCGCGAGCGGCAAAAGGGCGGCGACGTGCCGCCCGCGGCAAAGACGGGCCCGCTGAACTGAACTGAAGAGAGAAAGCTCGCCAGAGCCTCAGCTCATCGCGAGCTGCTGCAGGCCCTTGGCGCGCGCCACTTCCATTTCGCGCGGCAGCGTCACGCCGTTCTTCACCGCAAGAATTTCCGCCATCACGCTGACGGCGATTTCCGGCGGCGTCTTGCTGCCAATGTAGATGCCGATGGGGCCGCGCAGCCGCGCGAGCGATTCGGCCGTCTGGTCGAAGTGCTCGATCATGCGGTCGCGCCGCGCATCGGCATTGCGGCGCGAGCCGATGGCGCCCACATAGAACGCCTCGCTCTGCAGAGCTTCGAGCAGCGCCAGGTCGTCGAGCTTCGGGTCGTGCGTGAGCGCGACCACGCAGCTGCGCCGGTCGGGCCTGAAGGCCAGCACCGCATCGTCGGGCATCTCGGTGGTGATCTCCACGCCGGGCAGCGACCACGCAGTGCGGTATTCCGCGCGCGGGTCGCACAGCGTCACGGCAAAGCCGCTGAACTTGGCCATCGTGGCAAGGTATTCAGCCAACTGCCCCGCGCCGATGAGCAGCATGCGGTATTCGGGGCCAAAGGTGGTGGTGAGCTCGGTGTCGTTCACCTTGAGTTCGTCCGGCGCCTTGGCTTCGTTCAGCCGCACGGCACCGTTGGCGAGCGTGACGGTGCGCTGCATCAGCTTGCCCTGCTCGAGCTCGGCCACCAAGTCGGCGAGCAAGGCGGCATCGGGGTCGTACTCGAGCAGCAGTTCCAGCGTGCCGCCGCAGGGCAGGCCAAAACGATGCGCCTCGTCGGCCGTGATGCCGTACTTCACGAGCCTGGGCGGTGCGCCTGGCGGCACTTCTTCGCCCTGATCGTTCTTCGCGTGGGCGTGGCTGTAGCGGGCGATCAGGTCATCCTCGATACAGCCGCCCGAGACCGAGCCCACCACCGCGCCGTCGTCCGCCAGCGCCATGATCGAGCCCACCGGCCGCGGCGACGAGCCCCAGGTGCGCACCACCGTGGTCAGCAGCGCGCGCTTGCCGGCCTGACGCCAGTCGCGCAGCGTGCGCAGCACCATCACATCGAGATTTTCCATGGCGTCGCCAGTCCTCAGCTTTCGTTCCCCGGTGCGGCGGACGCGTCCTTGTCGTCCTTCTTGCCGAGACCAATTTTTTTCATGAGACCCGACATGACGCCTGCTTTCTCCGCGGGTGCCTCCGCTGTTTCTTCGGCGGCCGTTGGCGGCGGTCCGTAGCGGCTCTGCATCTCGGCCTCGAAGCGCTTGAAAAAGTCGTCCGCAGTCGACTTGGCCGCGCCGTCGATCAGGCGCTGTCCAAGCTGGGCGATCTTGCCGCCGACCTGCGCCTGCACGGTGTAATCGAGTTCGCAGCCGGCCGGCGCCGACTCGGCCGCGGCGCCGTCCAGCGGCCTGAGCGTCACGCTGGACGATCCCTTGGCGAAGCCCGCAACACCGCCCTGCCCTTCGAAGGTGAGCTTGTAGCCGTCGGGCGCCACGATGTCGGACAGCATCACCTTGCCGTTGAACTTGGCGGACACCGGGCCGATCTTGACGGCCAGCGCCACGCTGTACTGGTTGTCGCCCGTGAGCTCGAACTTGTCGCAGCCGGGAATGCACTTCTTGAGCGTCTCGGGGTCGTTCAGCGCTTCCCACGCCTGTTGCTGCGTGATTCCGAGGCGGCGGTTGCCGAGCATTTCCATGGTGGATTTCCTTCTTGTTTCCTGTAGGGGCCTAGCGGCCGGATCGCATCAGTGCGGCAATGCTCGCGGCCAACTGTTCGAGGGCACCGAGATTGTGGACTGCCAGCATCGCGTCTGCATGCCGGTGCAGCACGCCGGCCCCACGCGCCAAAGGGGCGTAGCCCTCGAAGCGCAGCAGCGGGTTGAGCCACAGCAGCCGGCGCGAATGGCGCTTGAGCCAGAGCAACTCGCTTTCCAGCAGCGCGGGCTCGCCGGTATCGAGCCCGTCACTGATCACCAGCACCAGCGTACGGCGCCCCGTGAGCCGGCGCGCATGCGCACGGCGCAGCTCGGCCAGCGAGCTCCCCAGCCGGGTGCCGCCCGCGAAATCGTCGATCGCGAGGCTGGCCGCGCCCAACATGGCGTCGGTATCGGCCAGCCGGAAAGCAGGGGTCAGGTCGGTCAGGCGGGTGCCGAATGCGAATACATCGCGCCGCCCGGCGCGGCGGGTGGCTGCATGCAGAAACGCGAGCAGCAGGCGCGCATAGCGCTCCATCGAGCCGGACACATCGACCAGCACCAGGAGCGGCAGCGGCTGCTCGCGCCGGCTCAGCTTCGGCAGGCGAAGAATTTCACCGCCCGTGCGCGCCGCCTCGTGCAGCACGCCAGGCCAATGCATGCGCGCATGCTGCGAGCCCGCATCGTTGGCAGCGCGCAGCCGGCGGGAAGGCAGCGAAGGAATGGGCAACGAGATATCGCGCGCAAGGCGTTCGACCAGCCGGTATTCCGAAGCGCCGAGCGCATTGAAGTCCGCATGCTGGAGCCGCCGGCGGTCGCTAGACGTCATGGCAGCATCGAACTCGACCTCCTTGTCGGGCTTGGCAGCCACGGCGGGCTTGGCTGGGTCGCGCGGCGCAGTGAGCGCTTCGCGAACGCGCGGGCGGCGCTTCGAGGGCTCGGCTTTGCCTTCGGCGCTCGGCAGCATTTGCGCGAGCAGCTTGTTGGCGAGTTCGGGGTCGCGAAACCACGCATCGAACAGTTCGCGAAACACCATGCGGTCCTGCTCGCGGCTCACCATCACGGCTTCCATGGCCGCGCTCAGGTCGAGCCGGCTTTCGACGCCGACCAGCGTGGCCGCTTCGGCAGCAAGTGAGATTCGCATGGCATCGGTGCGCACACCGGCACGGCGCAGCGCGCGGCCAAAGGCGGTGATGTTGCCGGCGAGCTTGCCGCTGCGTACATCGCCGAGTTGCTGGATACCTGTCATTGCGGGCAGCCTTGGCAAGCCGCGCTCAGGGCGCAACCGGCTCTTCGGGTTTCAGCAGGTCGGACGCCAGTTCGCGCGTGAGCGCGGCCACGTCGTCGCGCTGCTTGAACAGGATGCCCGCGGTGTCGACCACCACTTCAGGATCGAGCTCGACCGTATCGAGCGCAATCAGCGCCCGGGCCCACTCGACGCTTTCGGCGATGCCGGGCGCGCGTTGGAACGCGTTGACGAACGGTGCATCGCGCAACCGCGCGACAAAGGCCGCCACCTGGGCCGAAAGCCTCTCGCCGGCCTGCGGCACCTGGGCCCGCACAATGGCCAGTTCGCGTTCGCGCTCGGGGTAGTCGAGCCAGTGATAGAGGCACCGCCGCTTGACCGCATCGTTGAGTTCGCGCGTGCGGTTGCTGGTAAGGATAGTGACCGGCGGCACCACCGCGCGCACCGTGCCCAGCTCGGGAATGCTGACCTGGTATTCGCCAAGGTATTCGAGCAGGAAGGCCTCGAACGGTTCGTCGGCGCGGTCGACCTCGTCGATCAGCAGCACCGCGCCGGGGGCCGGAGTTTGCAGCGCCTGCAGCAGCGGGCGCCGGATCAGGTAGTGCGGCTGGTACACCTCGGCTTCCACGTCGCGCGCCGCGCCCGTGGCTTCGGCCGCGCGCATGTGCAGCAGTTGCGCGGCATAGTTCCATTCATAAAGTGCCTCGCGCTGCTCCAGCCCGTCGTAGCACTGAAGGCGCAGCAGCTCGCGGCCAAGCGCGGTCGACAGTGCCTTCGCAAGCTCGGTCTTGCCCACTCCGGGCTCGCCTTCGAGCAGCAGCGGGCGCTGCAGCTTGAGCGCAAGGAACACGGCCGTCGCCAGGCGGCGGTCGGCAAAGTAGCCGGCCTTCATCAAGCCGTCCGAAAGAGAATCGATGGTCGGGAAGATCATGGCAAAGCGTAGCGGAAGACGCGAGATGTCGTCGCGCCTTCCGGTTCTCGCCCCGCTGCTTCAGCCCAGCGCCTTGGTCACGGCGCGCTGCGTGAGCACGCTGATCAGGTTGGCGCGGTAGGCCGCAGAAGCATGCAGGTCGCCGTTGAGCTCGCTCGCATCGATCTTCACGGCTGCGGCGGCCGCGGCGGTAAAGCTCTTGTTGAGCGCATCTTCGAGCCCCGCGTGGCGGAACACGCCGTTGCCCGCGCCGGTAATGGCCACCCGCACGCCGCTGTCGTATTGCGCCAGGAACACGCCGACCAGCGGAAAGTGCGACGCCTTCTGGCGCAGCTTTTCGTACACGGCGCGCTTGGGAACCGGAAAGCGGATGGAAGTGATCAGCTCGTCCTCTTCCAGCGCCGTGGTGAAAAGCCCCAGGAAGAAGTCGTCCGCCGCGATCTCGCGCTTCGTGGTGATGACCGTTGCGCCCGAGCCGAGCACCGCACTGGGATAGCACGCCGCCGGATCGTTGTTGGCCACCGACCCGCCGATGGTGCCCATCGCGCGCACCTGCCGGTCGCCGATGCGCGAGGCCAGGTCGGCGAGCGCGGGGAACGCGGCTTTCACGTCGGGGTTGTTGGCCACGTCCAGGTGGCGCGACATGGCACCGATGGTGATCGCGCTGCCGTCTTTCTTGATGCCGGTGAGTTCCTTGACGCCGCCAAGGTCTACCAGCCGCTCGGGCGCGGAGAGCCTGAGCTTCATGGAAGCAAGCAGCGTTTGCCCGCCGGCCAGCGGCTTGGCGCCGGCGGTCACCAGCTTGGCCGCATCGGCGACGGTGGAGGGCCGTTCGAGTGTGAAGGCGTACATGGTGTGATTCCTTCTTTTATGTTCAGGGAGCCGGGCGGCCTTGGGTGCTTGCGGAGAGCGCGGGCTCCTGCGGCTGCGCATCCGCCGCCGCGCTTCCGCTGCCCTTTTGCATCGCCTCCCACACTCGGCTGGCCGAGGCGGGCATGTCGAAGTCCTTGACGCCGAGCGGCGCCAGCGCGTCGAGCACGGCGTTGATCACCGCTGGCGGCGAGCCGATGGCGCCTGCCTCTCCGCAGCCCTTGGTGCCGAGCGGGTTGTGCGTGCATGGCGTGCACACGGTGTCGAGCTTGAACTGCGGAAAGTCGCCGGCTCTCGGCATGGCGTAGTCCATGAAGCTGCCGGTGAGCAGCTGGCCGGTCTCGTTGTCGTACACGCAGTTTTCGAGCAGCGCCTGGCCGATGCCCTGCACCAGCCCGCCGTGCACCTGGCCCTCGACGATCATCGGGTTGATGATGGTGCCGAAGTCGTCCACGGCGGTGAAGCGGTCGACGCGCACCTCGCCGGTCTGCTTGTCCACCTCGACCTCGCAGATGTAGGTGCCGCCCGGGAAGGTGAAGTTGGTCGGGTCGTAGAAGGCGGTTTCGTTCAGCCCGGGCTCGAGCTTGTCGAGCGGGTAGTTGTGCGGCACGTAGGCCGTGAGCGCCACCTGGCCGAACGGAATCTTCTTGTCGGTGCCCTTGACCGTGAACTCGCCGTTCGCAAACTCGATGTCGGCATCGCTCGCTTCCATCAGGTGCGCAGCAATCTTCTTGGCCTTGGTCTCGATCTTGTCGAGCGCCTTCATGATGGCCGCACCGCCCACGGAGATCGAGCGCGAGCCATAAGTGCCCATGCCGAAAGGCACGCGGCCGGTGTCGCCGTGCACCACGTCGACGTTGTCGACCGGAATGCCCAGCCGCGCCGCGACCACCTGCGCAAAGGTGGTTTCGTGCCCCTGCCCATGGCTGTGCGAGCCGGTGAACACCGTCACGCTGCCGGTCGGGTGCACGCGGATTTCACCGCATTCGAACAAACCGGCCCGCGCGCCCAGCGCACCCGCGATGTTCGAAGGCGCGATGCCGCAGGCCTCGATGTAGCTCGAATAGCCGATGCCGCGCAGCTTGCCCTGGGCTTCGCTCGCCGATTTGCGCTGCGCATAGCCTTCGACTTCGGCCAGCGCCTTGGCCTTGTCCATGCAGGCGTGGAAGTCGCCCGTGTCGTATTGCAGCGCCACCGGCGTCTGGTACGGGAACGTGGTGATGAAGTTGCGCTTGCGGATCTCGTCCTGGCCCAGGTTCATTTCCCAGGCGCAGCGCGACACGAGGCGCTCCAGCAGGTAGGTGGCTTCGGGCCGCCCCGCCCCGCGGTAGGCATCGACTGGCGCGGTGTTGGTGAACCACGCATCGACCTCGACATAGATCTGCGGCGTGGTGTACTGGCCCGCGAGGAGCGTGGCGTAGAGGATGGTCGGCACTGCGGTCGAGAAGGTCGACAGGTAGGCGCCCAGGTTGGCATCGGTGTGCACGCGCATCGCCAGGAACTTGCCGTCCTTGTCCATCGCCATTTCGGCGTGGCTCACATGGTCGCGGCCATGCGCATCGGACAAGAAGCACTCGGAGCGCTCGGCCGTCCACTTGATGTTGCGATTGAGCTGCTTGGCGGCCCAGGTCAGGCACACGTCTTCGGCGTACAGAAAGATCTTGGAGCCGAAGCCGCCACCCACGTCGGGCGCAATCACGCGCACTTTGTGCTCGGGCAGGCCGAGCACAAAGGCGGTCATCAACAGGCGCTCGACGTGCGGGTTCTGGTTGGACACATACAGCGTGTAGTCGTCGGTGCCGCGGCTGTAGCTGCCGATGGCCACGCGCGGCTCAATCGGATTGGGCACCAGCCGGTTGTTGACCAGGTCGAGCTTGGTCACGTGCGCGGCATTGGCAAACACCGCGTCCACCGCGGCCTTGTCGCCCAGCGCCCACTTGTAGCACCGGTTGTCGGGCGCCTCGTCGTGCAGCGTGACGCCGCTCGCCGTCTTGGCCGCGTCGGCCACGCTCACCAGCGCGGGCAGCACGTCGTAGTCGACCACCACGGCCTCGGCCGCGTTCTTAGCCTGCTCGACCGTTTCGGCCACCACCATGGCCACATGGTCGCCCACGTAGCGCACCTTGTTGATCGCCAGGATCGGGTGCATCGGCTCCTTCATGGGCGTGCCGTCGGGATTGTTGATGAGCCAGCCGCAGGGCAGCCCTCCCATCTTTCCTTCGATGTCCTTGCCGGTGAAGATGCCAACCACGCCGGGCATCTTGAGCGCCTCGGCCGTGTCCACAGACTTGACGACGGCGTGGGCGTGCGGCGAGCGCACGAAGACCGCATGGCTCTGGTTGGCCAGCGTGATGTCGTCGGTGTAGTTGCCCGCGCCGGTCAGGAAGCGATAGTCTTCCTTGCGCCGCAGCGCCTCGCCGATGTGGGGCAGGTTCGAGAAGTCGGAAGCACCCATGATGCCGCTCCGTTCAGGCTGCGGCCGTGGCCGTGGTCTTGACCGGCGTACCCGAGGCCATCGCCTCGCCGCCCATCTGCACCGCCTTGACGATGTTCTGGTAGCCCGTGCAGCGGCACAGGTTGCCATCGAGCAGCTCGCGAATTTCGGACTCGCTCGACTTGGGGTGGTGCGTGCACAGGTCGATGGCGCTCATGACCATGCCGGGGGTGCAAAAGCCGCATTGCAGGCCGTGGCACTCCTTGAAGGCGGCCTGCATGGGGTGCATGGTGCCGTCCGGCTGGGCCACGCCCTCGATGGTGGTGATTTGCGCGCCGGCCACTTGCCCGACCAGGATGTTGCACGACTTCACCGCGCGCCCGTTCAGGTGCACGGTGCATGCGCCGCATTGGGCGGTGTCGCAGCCGACATGCGTGCCGGTGAGATGAAGATGCTCGCGGATCGCGTGCACCAGAAAAGTGTTGGGGGGAGCGTCGACCGTGGCCGGTCGGCCGTTGACCGTGAAAGCTACCTGCATTTGGCTGTCTCCGTTGAAGGTGATGGCTGGTTCAGCGAATGGCATCTTGGACGCCGCCCCCCTGCACTATCCTAGGCAAAACCCTCACCGCTTGCGCAGTGCGCGCGAAATTCTCAAAATGAAACAACTTGCGGCCAGGCAAGCTCCATAAAAAAACGCCCCATCCGAGCGAATCGACCCGATGTCCGCCTCCACCGTTCCGTCCCTCCCCGAGCGCTCCCTCGCCATTGCGCAAGCCCGACGGGAGCTGATCCACGGCGCGGCCGGCCGCTCGCGGGGCACCCTGCGCATCGAGCCGTGGATCGTCCGCTCGTGGCAGCGCTGCATCGAGGCGGGGCGACAGCCTCAGGAGCGCGTGAACTTCGACCCAGTGGCGCCGTCCGCCATTCGAGAGGTGGCCGAGCGCAACCGGGCTCTTCTGGCTGCGGCCCGCCCGGTGATCGAACGGGTGTCCCGCGCCATTGCCGACACGCGCTATTTCGCGGTGCTGACCGACGCCAAGGGCATCGTGGTCGACGTGGGCCCGCTGCCCGACGGCACCGACACCTCCACCCGTTACGCCCGCCACATCGCGCGCGTGGGGGTCGACCTTTCGGAGCGCGCGGTCGGCACCAGCGCCATCAGCACCGCGCTGACCGAGCAGGAATCGGTGTGGCTGCACCGCGGCGAACATTTCTTCGAGGACACCAGCATCTACAGCTGCGCCGGGGCGCCGCTCTTCGGTCCACAGGGAGACTGCATCGGCATGCTCGACCTGACCGGCGTTCAGGTGGTGGAGCGGCCGGAACTGCGGCACCTGGCCGTTCTGTCGGCGCGCAGCATCGAGAATACGCTGGTGCTGAACGAGCCTTGCGAGCTGCGCCTGCATCTCTCCTGGCCGGGCTGCCCCGGCAACGAGGCCACCGAAGGCCTCCTGTGCATCGACGGAAGCGGCAACGTCACGGGCGCCAATGCGGCGGCGCGGCAGATGCTGCACCAGCCCCTGGCGCGCGGTCAGCATGCGCTGCATTGCAACGACCTGTTCGCACTTCCCCTGAACATGCTCTTCGACGCCGCCCGGCGTGGCGACGCCGTGCTCGAAGTGCCGCTCTGGTCGGGCCTGCGCGTTCAGGTCGAGGCCCGGCGCGGTGGGCGTCGCTCAGCGGCTTCGGCACCCGAAGCCCAGCCAAGGCTGCGCGACGTGGAAACCGCCCTGATCCGCAAGGCCGTGGCCGATGCGCGCGGCAACGTGGCCGAAGCCGCGCGCACCCTCGGCATCAGCCGCGCCACGGTCTACCGCAAACTGTGGCGCGGGCGGCCCGCCGGGTCTGCCGACTGAACCGCGGCCTTCAGGCGCCGACCGGCACCTTGTCGAGGAAGCCGGTCACCGAGCGCAGCTTGCCGGCGTCTAGGTGTGCAAAGTCGGTGCCTTGGATCAGGTCTTCGGCTCCGCTGGGGCCCAGCGTCCAAGAAAAGCGCAGGTTGTCGCCGTGCGCCTCGGGATTGCCGAACAGGCTGAAGCGAAAGCCCGGATAGCGCTGGTGCACCGCGCCGACCAACGCGCTGATCTGCTCGCGGCCGCTGGCCTGCGCCATCGGGTCCACGTAGCGCGCATCGGCCGTCCAGGCGGCTTCGATCAACTCGGCCCTGCGTGCGGCATCGGTCTCGTTCCAGACGGCGATGTAGCGCTGGGCAATGGCGGTGGCGTCGTGTGCGGCGGTGTTCATGATGACGATTCCTTTCGAAGATCTCGACCCGCAACATCGCGGGGTGAAGGAATGGTCGCGCCGGGCGCTTCCGGCGTCGATGACCTGGGAGGTCATGGTGGGCACCGCACGCACCGACCGCCGCAGCGGCGCGGTTCAGTTCGCCAGCGCGTTCGGAAAGAACAGCTGCTCGCCGCCGATCTTGTAGGCGGCAATGCTCTGCTGCCCCGCGGGCGAGATCACCCAGTCGACGAACTTCTGCGCGCCCTTGCTGTTGAGCGAAGGGAATTTGGCCGGGCTCACGACCATCACGCCGTACTGGTTGAAGAGCCGCTTGTCGCCCTCGACCAGCACCGCAAGATCGGCGCGGTTCTTGAAGCTGAGCCAGGTGCCGCGGTCGGCCAGCACGTAGCCGCCCGACGATGCCGCGATGTTGAGCGCCGGCCCCATGCCGCAGCCGCATTCCTTGTAGCCCGAGCCCTTGCGGTCGTTGGGTACGGGCTGGCCCGCTTCGGCCACGCCGGCCTGCGTCCAGAGGCGGCGCTCGGCGGCGTCGGTGCCGCTCTTGTCGCCGCGCGAAACAAAAGGCGCGTTGGCCGCGGCAATCTTCTTCAGCGCGGCGGCAATGTCCTTGCCGCTGGCGCCCGCCGGGTCGGCCTTTGGGCCCACGAGCACGAAGTCGTTGTACATCACCGGATAGCGCTTGGCGCTGAAGCCCTCGGCCACGAACTTCTCCTCGGCCGCCGTGTCGTGCACGAACAGCACATCGGCATCGCCGCGCTTGGCCATGTCGATGGCCTGGCCGGTACCCACCGCCACCACCTTGACGTCGATGTCGCTGGCCTTCTTGAAGGCCGGCAACAGATGGGCGAACAGGCCCGACTGCTCGGTGGACGTGGTCGAAGCCATGGTGATGGTCTCGGCTTGCACGGCACCCGCGCCAACGAAGAAAACAGCCACCGCCAGCGAGGCCCGGATGCGCGCATTGCCGCGGCGCTTGAAAAACGGATTCATGCCAACTCTCCTTTGACGAACAGGCGGGCCTCTTCAGGCAGGGGCCCATGGAAAAAATCATGCACAGGCAAATCGGCCAGCACGCGGCCGTGCTCGAGGTAGACCACGCGGCTGGCCAACCGCTTCACCTGTCCCAGGTTGTGGCTCGCAAACACCAGCGTGCGGCCGACCGCGGCTTCGGCAATGAGCATTTCGACCTCGCGCTTGGCAGTGGGGTCGAGGCTGGCGGTGGGCTCGTCGAGCAGCAGCACCGCCGGATGCAGCGCCCAGGCACGTGCCAGCGCCACCCGCTGCTGCTGGCCGCCCGACAAGGCACGGGCATTCCGGCCGGCCAGGTCTTCGAGCCCCACGCGCGCCAGCGCCGGAATGGCGGCGCGGCGCGCATCGCGCCAGCGCGTGCCGCGCAGCCACAATGCCATCGCCACGTTGACGACTACCGAGGCGCGCAGCATGTGGGGGCGCTGGAAAAGCATGGCCTGGTGGCGCCGCGGCGCCGCGCTGGTGAAGCTCCCGGCCGCATGCGGCACCAGCCCATGCAGCAGCCGCAGCAACGTGGTCTTGCCGCTGCCGTTGGCGCCGATGAGCGCCACGCGCTCGCCGGCCGCAATGGTGAGCGTGGCGCCCTGCAGCGCCGCGACGCGCCCCAGGCGAACATCGACGCCGTACAGCGCGAACACGGTGCTGTCGGCGCTCGCCATTTGCGCTTGTTCGTTCACGGGCGCACCTCCGGCCGGCGCCAGGCCGCAAGGCCGCTGCCTTCGCCCCCGCCGCCGTCGACCCGTTCACGCCAGCCGCGAACGGCGGCAATGGCCAGGTTGAGCACCAGCACCACGCCCAGCAGCACGATGCCCAGCGCCAGCGCCAACGGCAGGTCGCCCTTGCTGGTTTCGAGCGCGATGGCGGTGGTCATCACGCGCGTGAAGCCGTCGATGTTGCCGCCCACCACCATCACCGCGCCCACTTCCGAAACGGCGCGGCCGAAGGCCGCGATAAGCACGGTGAGCAGCGCGTAGCGCTCGTCCCACACCAGCAGCAGCGCGCGCACCAGCGGGCCGGCGCCCAGCGAGCGCAGTTGCTCGCCGTGTGCGCGCTCGGCGTCTTCGATGGTCTGACGCGTGAGTGCCGTCACCACCGGCAGCACCAGCACGGTCTGCGCGAGCACCATGGCCTTGAACGAGAAAAGCCAGCCCAGGAACCCGAGCGGCCCGGAGCGCGACAGCAGCAGGTAGATGACCAGCCCGACCACCACCGACGGCAGCGCCAGCAGCGTGTTCAGCACCGTGAGCAGCGCGGCGCGGCCGCGAAAACGCGCCACGCCAAGCCAGGCCCCGAGCAGCAGGCCCAGCCCGCAGGCCAGCGCGCACGCGCTGGCACTGACCGCGAGCGACCGCCCGACAATGGCCAGCAGCACCGGATCGCCCGACACGAGCAGCTGCCAGGCCGCGACGGCGCTCTGTGCAAAGGTGTTCACGGGGTGGGCTTCATGGGTGGAAGCGCCGCAGTATCGGGGTGTACCCCCAATTACCTATGCAATCTTTTGCATAGGTAGGTTGGTACTCCGTCCCATCAGATCGCGTCGAGCGGAAACACGGGCCTGCGCACCTTCGAAAACGGGAACAGGCTGTAGTCCGAACTGGTCACGCCCGGGCTGTCGCACTCGACGAGGGCGGCCGAGATCGGCTCGAACACCGGCCGGCAATACATGCGCGACTTGAGGAGCAGAAACCGCTCCTTGCGAGGGTCGAGCCCCGCGCATTCGAAAACGCCGATATCCCAGGGCTCCTGCGTGCGCTCCGTCACCACGATGCGTGCTGCGCCGATATCGAACAGCACCGTGCGCCCCATGCTGCTGCGCTGGCCTGTGTAGGTGGGGCCAGTGATCACGTATTCGCCGTTGGAGATGGTGCGCACCGTGCCAGTCAGCGCCACAGGCTTCTTCGACAAGCCGATGCCTTCCAAGGACACCTTGTTGCCGAGCTCGACTGTGACTGTCGCGCCCTCGCCCGCCGCAATGAGCTCGGCCACGGCCTCGGGGTCGCACAGCGGACCCACGCCGATGCCGTCGAGCCCCTGCGCCAGCGCTTCCTGCAGCACGTCCATGGTGTCGCAGCTGCCGCCCGACATGCAGTTGTCGCCATGGTCGAGCAGCAGCACCGGACGCGTCGCGCCCTCGGCGATCGTCTTCGCGCGCGCGACCGATTCAGCCAGCGGCTCGCTGCGGTAGATGAATGCTTCGCGCTCTTCCCACATCTGCGCCGCAATGCGGTCGGCGGTGGCCTGCGCACGCTCGGGAGATTGCGCATCGACCGCCACCACGCTCATGCAGGGCGCCTCGATGTCCGACAGCGAGAAGCCGGCAAAGATCGAGACCGCGAGCGATTCCGATTTTTCGGACTCGCGTGCCGCCTCGATGGCCCGCTGCATTGCGCCGGTGAACGATGCGCTGCGCAGTGTGTGCGCCATCAACGGCAGCGGGTGCCACCGCATCGCGGGCTTGCTGCGACCCGCGAGCAGATCGAGCAGCAGCCGGCCGGCATGCTCGCCCGTCTCGTACATGTCGATGTGCGGGTAGGTCTTGAAGCCGACGATCACGTCCGCATTGCCGACCATCGCGGGCGTGACGTTGGCATGCAGGTCGAGCGCCACGCCAATGGGCACGCCGGGTGCCGCAGCGCGCAGACGCACCAGCAGGTCGCCCTCGCCGTCCGCGCTGTTCTGCGCCACCATGGCGCCATGCAGGTCGAGCAGGATCGCATCGCAGCCCGGTGCCGCATCGACGATGCATTGCGTGAGCGTGGTGTAGGCCTCTGCGTCGACCGGACCGCTGGGGTTGGCCGAGGCCGACACCGGCGTGACCAGCGTCGCACCCGCCTGCTCGGCCAGGTCGATGAAGGCCGACATGGCAGTGCGCATGCCCTTGTTGTCCCTGTAGGCCTGCTCGCCGAACGTGGGGCCGTCGGGCCCGAAGGCAGCCAGTGGCGTGGGCACCGGCGAGAAGGTATTGGTCTCGTGGTTGAGCCTTGCAATCAGCACCTTCATTGCGACGCCACTCCGGCGCTTTGCAGCATGGCCTGCAGCAGCACATTGCAGCCGGCCTCGAGATGGTCGGGCTGCGCATCCTCGATCTCGTTGTGGCTGATGCCGTCGAGGCACGGCACGAAGATCATTGCCGTGGGACACACGCGCGCCAGGTACACCGCGTCGTGCCCCGCACCGCTGATCACGTTCATCCAGGTCATGCCCTGCGCCTGCGCCGCCTCTCGAATGGCCGACACCAGCGTGGGCGTGAAGGGCTGCGGCGGAAAGTAGACGACCTGCTCCACCGTGGCCTCGACCTTGGCCTTGGCGGCGATGCGCTGCACGGCCTCCTTCAGCTCGGCGTCCATGGCCGAAAGCACCACGTCGTCCGCTGCGCGCAGGTCGACGCTGAGCTTCACGCGACCCGGAATCACGTTGCGCGAGTTCGGATAGTTGTCGATCCAGCCCACCGTGCCACGCGCATGCGGCGAATGGGCCAGCGCGATGCGGTTGACTTCGATCACGAGCTCGGAAGCCGCGAGCAGTGCGTCCTTGCGCAACTCCATGGGCGTGGGGCCGGCGTGGGCCTCCATGCCCTGCACCACCACGTCGTACCAGCGTTGGCCCAGTGCGCCCTCGACCACGCCGATGACACGTTCATTCGCCTCGAGCACCGGCCCCTGCTCGATGTGCGCCTCGAAATACGCGCCCACCGGCGAAGCGGCGGCCGAGGCCCTCGCCGTGCCTGCATAGCCGATGGAAGCGAGCGCTTCGGCCACGCTGATGCCCTCGGTGTCGCGCTGCGCCAGAGCATGCTCGAGCGTGAAGGCATCCACGAACACACCCGAGCCCATCATCACGGGCACGAAGCGCGAGCCCTCTTCGTTGGTCCACACCGCAATTTCCAGCGGCGCCTCGGTCACCACCTTGGCGTCGTTCAGGCTGCGGATCACCTCCAGCCCGGCCAGCACACCATAGTTGCCGTCGAACTTGCCGCCCGTGGGCTGGGTATCGATGTGGCTGCCCGTAACCACCGGCGGGAGCGTGTTGTCGCGACCAGGGCGGCGCGCGAAGATGTTGCCGATCTGGTCGACACGCACGTCGCAGCCGGCCTCGCGCGCCCAGCGGGTGAAGAGATCCCGGCCCTGCCTGTCGAGGTCGGTCAACGCAATGCGGCAGACGCCGCCTTTTTCGGTCGCGCCGAGCTTCGCCAGGTCCATCAGCGAGCTCCAGAGGCGCTCGCCATTGATGCGGAGTTGGGTTGTTGAGTTCATGGCTTTGCAAAAAAGAAAACGGGGTTCGAAGGCCTCAAGCAAGGCCCACGCCCAGGTAGCGGTCTTTCACATCATGGTCGGCCATGAAGCCGGCGTTGCCGGCCTCGTGCACCACCACGCCCTGCTCCAGGATGTAGTGCCGATCGGCCAGTTGCACGCAGACTTCCAGGTTCTGCTCCACGAGCAGAATGGCCACGCCGGCTGCCTTGATGAGCTTGAGCTGCGCGACGATTTCTTCCACGATGACCGGCGCAAGGCCTTCCACGGGCTCGTCGAGAATCAGCAGGCGCGGGTGGTTCATGAGCGCACGGCCAATTGCCAGCATCTGCTGCTCGCCGCCTGAAAGCTGTCCTCCACCGTTGCGGCGCCGCTCCTTCAGGCGCGGAAAGATCCGGTAGATGTCGTCCAGCTGCCAGGGCGAATCACGCCGCTGACCGAGCAGCAGGTTTTCTTCGACCGTCAGCAGCTTGAAGACGCCGCGGTGCTCGGGCACCAGGCACACGCCGCGCGTGGCAATGCGGTGCGGCGGCATGCCTGCGATGTCCGCCCCTTGAAAGCGCACGCGGCCGCTGGTTGGCGTGACCGCACCGGCAATGCTCTTGAGCGTGGTCGACTTGCCCGCGCCGTTGCGGCCGAGCAGCGTGACGAGTTCGGCTTCGCCCACCGTCATCGACACGCCCTGCAGCACGTGGCTCTTGCCGTAGTGCGCGTGCAGCGCCTCGACTTCGAGAATGTTCTTCCCGCTCATGCCTTGCCCCCGGTGATCATGTTCCCCAGGTAGGCCGTGCGCACGCGCGCATCGGCGCGGATGTCGCCCGGCAGCCCTTCGGCCAGCACGCGGCCCAGTTGCATCACGGTCACGGTGTCGGAAATGTCCATCACGATGTTCATGTTGTGCTCGATCAGCACCACGGTGTGCGCATCGCGCAGGCCGCGGATCAGCCGCTTCATGTCGTCGAGGTCGTCGATGCCCATGCCCGAAGTCGGCTCGTCCAGGAAGATGGCCTTGGGTTTGGCAGCCAGCGCCATGCCTACTTCGAGGCGGCGCTGCTGGCCATGCGACAACTCGCTGGCGGGCACATCGGCCAGCCGCTCCAGGCCCACGCGTGCCAGCACCTCGGCCACGGTTTCCGCGCAGGCGCGTTCGCCGACCGGCGCGCGCCAGCAGTTCATGGCCTGTCGCGGCGCAATGCCCTGCGCCGCCACGCGCAGGTTCTCGCGAACCGGCAAGCTCGCGAACAGGCTGGTCACCTGAAAAGAGCGCGCCATGCCACGCTGCACGCGCTTGTGATCGGGCTCGCGCGTCACGTCGTGCCCGTCGAACAAAATGCGGCCGCCGGTGGTGGTGCCGGTGCCCGTGAGCATGTGGAACAACGTCGTCTTGCCGGCGCCGTTCGGGCCGATGACCGAGTGCACCGTGTTGCGCCTGATCTTCAGGTCGACCCCGCCGAGCGCGGCAAACTTGCCGTAGTGCTTGGTAACGCCAATGGCTTCGATGAGTACCGGTTCTTCGCTCATGCCTTTTCTCCCTGCGCGGCTGTCGCCTGCGGTGCGTTCTTGGCGGCCGGATCCTTGCGGAACACGCGGCGCCATACGCTCTCGCCCAGCCCCCACAGCCCGCGCTGCATGCCAATGCTCACGCCGATCAGCAAGAGCCCCAGCAACAGCAGCCATCGCGGCCACAGCGTGGAAAGCCAGTCGGCCAGCAGCACATAGAAGGCCGAGCCCAGCACCGAGGCAAAGAGGTTTCCGGTACCGCCGATCACGGTAATGACCAGGATCATTTCGCTCGTGTGGTACTCGGCATTGGACAGCGGCGCAATGCCGGTCATCATCGCGTGCAGGCCGCCTGCCAAGCCCGTGACGGCGCCTGAAATCACGAAGGCCAGCAGCTTGAAGCGCTTGAGGTCGTAGCCCACCGCGGCGGCGCGGTCCTCGTTGTCGCGAATGGCGAGCAGCGTGCGGCCGAACACCGAATCGGTCACGCGCAGCAGCAGGCCGAAGGCGATGAGGAACACCACGGCCACAAAGGCGTAGTACTTCCAGGGCGTGTCCATGAAGGCGGGGCGCGGCACGTCGAGCAGGCCGTTGTCGCCGCCCGTGAGCCCCGAAGCGGTGTACGCCACAAAGTAGAACATCTGCGCAAAGGCCAGCGTCAGCATCACGAAGTAGGTGCCGCGCTGGCGGATGGCCACCCAGCCGACCAGCGCCGCGCCGAGCGCCCCCATGGCGATGGCCGCCAGCAGCGCGAGCGGCATTGGCAGCTGAAGCCGCGTGAGCAGGATGGCGATGGTGTAGCTGCCCAGCCCGAAGAAGATGCCCTGCCCGAAAGAGAGCAGGCCCGTGTAGCCCAGCAGCAGGTTGCAGCCCAGTGCGGCAAGCGCATAGATAAGCACCTCGCTCGCGAGCGAGCCCGAGCGCAGCACCAGCGGAAGGCCCAGCGCAACAATCAGCGCCAGGAGGAAAGTGATTTTTCTTGGCATGGCGATGTTCATCCTCTGCGGCCGAGCAAGCCATGCGGACGCAAGAGCAGCACGGCGCCCATTGCAACGTAGATCATCAGGCTCGCACCCGGCGGCCAGATGGTGCTCATGAGGCTCTGCACGATGCCGATCAAGAGGCCGCCCACCAGCGCGCCGCCGAAGCTGCCGAGCCCGCCGATTACCACCACCACGAACGCGACGCTGAGCGCCTCCACGCCCATGAACGGCTCCGCGCCGCGGATCGGCGCGGCCAGCACGCCCGCCAGCGCCGCGGTAGCTGCGCCCAATGCAAACACCAGGCTGAACACGCGGAACACGTTGATGCCGAGCAGGGACACCATCTCGGTCGATTCGCTGCCCGCGCGCACCGCGCTGCCCAGCCGCGTGCCTTCGAGCACCCACCACAGCAGCACCGCGAGTACGGCGGTGAAGCCGATCACGAACAGCCGGTACTTGGGATAGATGAAGCTGCCCCACATCACCACGCCCTGCAGCAGGTCGGGCGTGGCCACGCTGTTGCCGAGCGGCCCCCAGAACACGATGACGATCTCCTGCACCGCGAGCGCAAGCCCCACGGTCACGAGAATGTGGAACTCGTGCGCCTTGGCATAGACGCGGCGAAGCAGCAGCTTCTCGGCCAGCCAGCCGAGCGCGCCCACGAACAGCGGCACCAGCACCAGCGCAGCCCAGAAGTCGAGGCCCCACTGCATGGCCTGGAAGCACAGGTAGGCGCCCAGCAGATAGAAGGCCCCGTGCGCAAAGTTCACGAAGCGCAACAGGCCGAACACGATGGACAAGCCAACGGCCAGCAGGAAATACAGCATGCCGATGCCGATTCCGTTGATGGTCTGGAGCAGGTAGACGGTCATGGGCGCGCCGGTGTCCTCTTGCGACCTCAGGCCAGCTTGCAGCCGGTCTTGTCGATGGGGAGGAACGACTTGCCCGAACTCACCACGTCCACATAGTCGGCCGCGTTCTTCATCTTCGACTTGGCCTTGCCCTTGAGCAGGTAGTAGTCCTTGACGACCTGGTGGTCGGTCTTGCGGATTTCTTCCGTACCCGTGAGCCCTTCGTACTTCATGCCTTCGAGCGCGGCGATCACGGCCTTCTGGTCCACGGTGCCGGCTTTCACGATGCCGTCGATGAGGATCTTGGTGCAGACATACGAGCCCGCGAGGCTGTAGTTGGGCACGATCTTGAGCTTGTCGGACGTGAGCTTCACCAGCTCCTTGTTGAGCGTCGTCTCCGCGGTGTGCCAGTACTGCGCGCCAAAGTAGACGCCGTCGCACAGATCGGCGCCGAGTTCGTCGAACTGCTCCAGGCCCGAGGCCCAGGCCATGAGGATGGTCATGTTCTTGTGCATGCCAAAGCTCACCGCCTGGCGCAGCGCGGCCGACGATTGCGCACCGAAGTTCAGCAGCAGCAGCACATCGGGCTTGGCCGCCATGGCGTTGGTGAGGTAGCCGCTGAACTCCTTCTCGTTGAGCGAGTGGTAGCTGTTGCCCACGTGCTCGATGCCCTTCTCCTGGAAGATGTTCTTGGCCGCGCCCAAGAGGCCTTCGCCGAACACGTACTGCGGCGTGATGGTGTACCAGCGCTTGGCCTTGGGCATGGATGCGATCAGCGGGCGCACGGTCTGCTCGATGGCGCCGAAGGTGGGCACCGACCAGCGGAAGGTGGCGGGGTTGCAGTCCTTGCCCGTGATCTCGTCGGCGCCCGCGGTGGTGATGAAGACGCCACCGGCCTTCTCGGCCTCCTTGCCCATGGCCAGCGCTTCGGACGACAGGATGCCGCCTGCGAAGAACTTGGCGCCTTGCTGCTGCGAGGCTTCCTGCACCTTGCGAACGGCGGTGGCCGGCTTGCCTTCGGTGTCGAGCACGGTGTAGGCCAGCGGGCGCTTGAGCACGCTGCCGTATTGCTCGATGGCCAGCTTCATGCCGAGGTCGGCGAACTTGCCGTTGGCCGCAAAGGCGCCCGACATGGGAACCGGGCAGCCGAAGCGGATGGCCTCGGCCGATTGCGCAAAGGCGGCGCGGCCGGCCAGGAGCGAGGCGGGAGCAGCCGACAGGGCTGCGAGCTGAAGAAGGTGTCTGCGTTGCATGGAATTCTCCGGACGTGGTTTGGGGAGGTAAGAGAAAGGTGCGGCCTCAGGTCGGCTGCAAATTTAAGCGGATAAATAGGATTAATATGCTGGTAAAAACCCGCTAGCAATGGTCGTGCCAAAATTCGGAGAAGGTCCGGGCCCGATACCTGCTCCAGATGCCTCATCACTCTCGAAAATGACTCGCTACGCATGAAATCGACGCAGGACGCCATGGCATTCGGGCAGAACCGCCCCAAGCGGCAGAAGCTCTCCGACGTCATCGTCGAGGACGTCAAGCGCTGGATCGTTGCCGAGCGCAAGCAGCCGGGCGATCGGCTGCCGAATGAGAAGGAGCTGATCGAGCTCTTCGGCTACTCGAAGAGCACGGTGCGCGAAGCTTTGAAGGCGCTGGAAGTTCGCGGGCTGATTTCCATCCGCACGGGGCCGGGTGGCGGGGCCTATCTGCAGCAGGTGTCGGTCGACCATGCGTCGGAGCCGCTACGCAACTTTCTGCACTTTCATCACCTGGACGGCCACCACATCTACCAACTGCGCAAGGTGCTGGAGCCCGAGTTGGCGGTGAGCGTGATCGGCAAACTCACGCCCGAACATTTCGAACGGCTGGAAGCGAATGTGCGCCTTTGCACGCTGGAGCCCACGAACGAAGACGAACTGCGCACGCAGCGCGAGGCCGAGCTCGCGTTTCACACAATGCTGGCGGAGGCCTGCCCCAATCCGGTGCTGTCATTCATGTGCCGCTTCCTGAATGACTTGCTGCGCGACCTAGTGGTCTACAAGAAGGCGCTCGACCATCACCACTTTGGCGAGGCCAATGTCGACTACCACACGCAGTTGCTGTCGGCCTACCGCCGGGAAGATGCGGATGAGGTGCGCCGGCTGATGGCCGAGCACATGGTCGATGCCGAGGCGCACATGCATGAGATGGAGGCGCATATCGGGGCGAAGCATCTGTTGCTGCCTAGTGGGCAGCGTTGATTCCGGGCGCGTGCAAAGGCCACCGGGTACTCCCCTCCGCGAATGTCCCCCGGGGCTGCGCCCCTCCTCCTTTATTTCGCTGCGCGGAGCACCCGATGCCCTTTGCACCTGGGCACGCTGCTGGTGTTCCGCTGATCAACGACCGCTCCGCATAACGCACCCGCTGGCGGGGTGCCTTGCGCAGCGAAATAAAGGAGGAGGCCGCAGGCCGGGGGACATTCGCGGAGAAAGGTACCCCGTCGGCGGGTGCGCCGCCCCGAATTCAGGCGTGCGCCTTCTCCAGACACGCTTGAAACGCCAACACAGCCCGCGACGGCTTGGGCGACCGCCGCAGCAAACTCACGAACCGGCACGCGTAGTTGAACCGTGCCGGCAGTACAGGCTTCATGAGCCCCCGCTCCTCGAACACCTGCGCATAGTGGTCGGGCAGAAAACCCAGGAATCGCCCCGAAAGAATCAGCGTCGCAATCGCCTCCTGGTCGAAGCCCGTCGCCTTGCGCGAGAGCTTGGCCCGGTGGCTCAGTTCCATATTGGGCGAGTGATAGCCCAGTCCCGCGAAGTGGTGCTCCCGCAGCTTGGCCCATGTGAGCTTTGCGTTGTCGCTGTCGAAGAGTGGGTGCCCCTTGCCGCAGTAAAGCAGCATCGTCTCATCGAACAAATCCGCGTACACCAGGCTCTTCGACGCACGGTGCGCCGGGATGATGCCGATCTGGAAATTGCCCTCCAGCACGCCCTGCTCAATGGCGTTGATCGAACCTACATGCACCGCCAGGTTCACTTCGGGCGCGATCTCGGTGAAGCGGGCAATGGCCTCGCCGATGCGCGTCTTCGGGTTGGTGGCAGTCTTGTCGAACAGCGCCACCTCCAACTGCCCGCCCATGCGGTTGTGAATGTCGTCGATGCTGCCGCGAAAGGCATCCACCGAGGCCAGCAGTCGCAGCGTTTCGTCGTACACCCGCTGCCCCTCGGCTGTGAGGGCAAAGCCGGCCCGTCCGCGCCGGCACAGCACCAGGCCGAGCCGCGTCTCCAGGTCTTTCACATGCCGGCTCACGGTGGAGGTGCCGATGTTCAACTCCAGCTCCGCTGCCGCCATGCCGCCGCAATCGACCACGCTCTTGAACACCTTGAGCAGGCGCAGGTCCATGTCGCTGAGCTGCCCCAGAACGGCCCGGTTGCGCGTGCCCTGCGCACTGTTTTGGGCTTTGGCTTTTACTTGCATGAAACGTCAAGTGAACATTGATATTGCGCCATTCTCCACACTGAAGCCCTTGCCAACAATCGGCACACCTCATCACCCTTCTGGAGCCCGCGTTGCGCGGGAAGCGCCATGACCCTTGCAACACCCGCCATCGAACCGATGCCCGCCCTGCGTACCGACGCCGCATGGCTCGACGCGCACTGGATGCCCTACACCGGCAACCGCAACTTCAAGGCCGATCCGCGCATGATCGTGGAAGCCAAGGGCGCCTACTTCACCGATGGCGACGGTCGCAAGATCTTCGACGGCCTTTCGGGCTTGTGGTGCTCGGGCCTTGGCCATGGCCGGCCGGAGATCACCGAGGCCGTGAGCCGCCAGATCGCCAAGCTCGACTATTCGCCCGCCTTCCAGTTCGGCCACCCGCTCTCTTTCGAGCTGGCCAACAAGATCAAGGAACTGACGCCCGCGGGCCTGGACTACGTGTTCTTCACCGGTTCGGGCTCCGAAGCCGCCGACACCTCGCTGAAGATGGCGCGCGCCTACTGGCGCACCAAGGGCCTTGCCAGCAAGACGCGCCTGATCGGCCGCGAAAAGGGCTACCACGGCGTCAACTTCGGTGGCATTTCGGTGGGCGGCATTGCAGCCAACCGCAAGCTTTTCGGCCAGGGCGTGGAAGCCGACCACCTGCCCCACACGCAGATTGCGGCTAACGCCTTCACGCGCGGCATGGCCGAGAATGGCGCCGAGCTGGCCGACCGCCTGCTCGACCTGATTGCATTGCACGATGCATCGAACATCGCGGCGGTGATCGTCGAGCCGTTTGCGGGTTCGGCCGGCGTGGTGATTCCGCCCAAGGGCTACCTGAAGCGGCTGCGCGACATCTGCACCGCGAACAACATCCTGCTGATCTTCGATGAAGTGATCACCGGTTTCGGCCGCTGCGGCGCGCTCACGGGCGCCGAGGCCTTCGGCGTGACGCCCGACATCATGAACATTGCCAAGCAGGTGACCAACGGCGCGCAGCCGATGGGCGCGGTGGTTGCCAGCAAGGACATCTACGACACCTTCATGGCAGCCGGCGGGCCGGACTACATGCTCGAATTTCCGCACGGCTACACCTACGGCGCGCACCCGGTGGCGTGCGCTGCCGGCATTGCCGCGCTCGACGTGCTGCAGAAGGAAGACATGATCGACCGCGTGAAAACGCTTGCGCCGCATTTCGAGAATGCGGTGCACAGCCTCAAGGGCAGCAAGCACGTCACCGACATCCGCAACTACGGCCTGGCTGCGGGCATCACCATCGCTGCCTTGCCGGGCGAGCCGGCGCGCCGTCCGTACGAGATTGCGATGAACTGCTGGAAGAAGGGCTTCTACGTGCGCTACGGCGGCGACACGATCCAGCTCGCGCCGCCCTTCATTGCCGAGAAAGCCGAGATCGACCGCCTGGTCAACGCATTGGCCGACGCACTGGCCGAAACGAACTAGCGCACGGCGGCGGCGGTTGGCGATGGGCGGCTCTGCATAATGAGCCCGCCTTCATTTCCCTCCCGCCAGCCCCCGTGCAACAGATCGACCTTTCCTACGCGATCCGTCCCCGCCGCAGCGGTTCGCGGCAGATTCGCAATCCACTGATGCAACTGCTGCAGGCGGTGCGCGAGCATGGCTCCATCTCGGCCGCGGCGCGCGCGCTCGGCTTGTCTTACCGCCATGTGTGGGGTGAGCTCAAGCATTGGGAACAGACGCTCGGGCACGCACTGGTACAGAGCGAGCAGGGCCAACGTGCGCAGCTTTCCGAATTCGGCGACAAGCTGCTGTGGGCCGAGCGCCAGGCGCAGGCGCGGCTGGCGCCGCAGATCGAAGCGCTGCATGCCGAACTCGAGCGTGCCTTCGCCCTCGCCTTCGACGACCGCACCCATGTGCTGAGCCTGCAGGCAAGCCACGACGATGCGCTGGCCCTGCTGCGCACGCATGCGGCGGGCACTGCGCAACTGCACCTGGACATTCACTTCACGGGCAGTGTCGATGCGATACGCGCGCTGAACCAGGGCCGCTGCGTGATGGCGGGCTTTCACACACTGGAGCATCCGCCGCAGGGCTCATTGGCGCAACGCACCTACCAGCCGCTGCTCAAGCCCGGGCAGCACAAGCTCATCGGCTTTGCGCGGCGCACGCAGGGCCTGCTCGTGGCGCCCGGCAATCCGTTGCGACTGCGCTCGCTGGCGGATGTGGCGCGGCTGCGCACACGCTATGTGAACCGCGCCATCGGCACCGGCACGCGCGTGCTGCTCGATGAACTGCTGTCGCAAACGGGCCTCGATGCCGCTGCGCTCATGGGCTACGAACGCTGCGAAACCTCGCATGCCGCCGTGGCGCACGCTGTGGCTTCGGGCCAAGCCGATGCCGGACTCGGGGTTGAATCGGCCGCCCACGCCGAGGGCCTCGGATTCGTGCCGCTGGTGCATGAGCGCTATCACCTGGCCTGCCTGAAGTCGGCACTCGAACAGCCTGCAATGCAGGCGCTGGTCGCGGTGCTGCAGAGTGCAAGCTGGCAGCACCTGCTTGGCACCTTGCCCGGCTACCAAGCCGCAGGCAGCGGCGAAGTGCAGTCGTTGCGCGAGTTGCTCCCGTGGTGGACCTTCCAGCGCGAGAAGGCACACAAGCACTGAAATTGCAGTCGAAGGCCACGCCGGCGGGCCAATAAGTTAAGGTTGTGCCCATGACGGATGCTGTGCACAGCGACATTCCGGCCCGGCTCGACCGCCTCCCATGGTCGCGCTGGCACTGGCGCGTGGTGATTGCCCTCGGCGTGGCCTGGGTGCTCGACGGCCTCGAGGTCACGCTGGTGGGCTCCATAGGCGCCGTGCTCGAGCGGCCCGACACGCTGGGCCTCAGCGCCGCCCAGATCGGCTGGTCGGGTTCGATCTACATTGCCGGCGCGGTCGTCGGCGCCCTGCTCTTCGGCCGGCTGACCGACCGGCTCGGGCGCAAGAAACTGTTTCTCGTCACGCTCGTGGTCTATACGCTGGGCACGCTGGCCACCGCGTTCTCGCCGGACTTTGCCTTCTTTGTGCTCTGCCGCTTCATCACGGGGCTGGGCATCGGCGGCGAATACGCGGCCATCAACTCGGCCATCGACGAGCTCATTCCGGCACGCGTGCGCGGCCGCGTGAACCTTGCCATCAACGGCAGCTTCTGGATTGGCGCAGGGCTCGGGGCCGCGCTCAGCCTGGTGCTGCTCGATGCGCGAGTGATCGGGCCAGTGTGGGGCTGGCGCGCGGGCTTTGCGTTGGGCGCGGTGCTGGCAGTGGCCATCTTGCTGGTGCGGCGCAACGTGCCCGAGAGCCCGCGATGGCTGATGGCGCACGGCCGCGCCGACGAGGCGCTGCGTATCGTCGAGGCCATCGAGGCCGAGGTGCAGGCGCAGCATGGGCGGCTGCCTGCCGCGCAGGGCCGCGTCGCCTACGTTGGGAATCGTCGGAGTCCAACAATGCGCGAAGTGGCGCACGTGCTGTTGCGCCGCTACCGCGAGCGCAGCGTGGTCGCGGTGGCGCTCATGGTGTCGCAGGCCTTCTTCTACAACGCGATCTTCTTCACCTATGCGCTGGTGCTCACGCGCTTTTACGGCGTGGCTGAAGACAACGTGGCGCTGTATATCTTTCCGTTCGCGCTCGGCAACGTGCTGGGGCCGCTGCTGCTGGGACCGCTGTTCGACAGCGTGGGCCGGCGCAAGATGATCGCGCTGACCTATGTGCTGGCCGGCGTCGGGCTCGCGCTCACAGGCTGGGCCTTCATGATGGGCTGGCTCGACGCGCGCAGCCAGGCTCTGTGCTGGTCGGCGGTGTTCTTCCTGGCCTCGGCAGCGGCCAGCTCCGCCTATCTCACGGTCAGCGAAGTGTTCCCGCTCGAGATGCGCGCGATGGCCATCGCCATCTTCTACGCCATCGGCATGGGTGCGGGCGGTTTCGTGGCGCCGGTGCTGTTCGGCGCGCTCATCGAAACCGGGAGCCGGGGCGCCGTGATGGTGGGCTATCTCATCGGCGCCGCGCTGGTCATCGTCGCGGGCCTGCTGGCGCTGCGCTATGCGGCCGATGCGGAGCGCAAGCCGCTGGAGGAAGTGGCGCCGCCGCTGTCGTCAGATGACGGCGGCTGTTGAAGCGACACGAAGTGCGCGAAGACTGGGATGAGTCACAGGCTACAGGTTCTGAACCCGAAGAAACCGTCATCGCGGCCCGGCAGCGCAAATCCGCGGCGTCGCGGCGAGCGCAAGCGGGCGCGGGTCGCGAACGAGGCGCCGCGCAGCACACGGGCCCGGCCGAATGCCGCGGTCGGGTCGAACTCTCCGCCGCCGCTCCACGGGTCGGCCCTGAAGCCGGGCCATGGCCGCAGCGTGCCCGCGGTCCATTCATGCACGTCGGACCAACGAAAGCCGCGCCGTGCGGCCGTGTGCGCCGCAATCTCCCATTCGACCTCGGTCGCGATGCGCCGGCCGGCCCAGCGCGCCCAGGCATCGGCCTCCCACCAGCTCAGGTGCACCGCGCCGTGGTGGCCGGCCGCACGCACGGTTGCACCGAAACGGTGCTGCAGCACCGAGCCACCGGTGCCGTTGCGGGCAGCGCCGATCTGCTCGACGTGCCGCGGCCCGCGACGCCCCTCGATCTGCGCGGAAAGCCAGCGCCAACCTTCCGGATGCCAGAGCTCCTCGCGGTCGTAGCCGCCTTCGTCGACAAACTCGATGTACTGGTTCCAGGTGACGGGCTGGGCGTCGATTTCGAATTCGGGCACGTCGACGAGATGCGCGCCCTGCTCCTGCGCAAAGGCGAATCCGCAGTCGGCGGGCAGGCCGAGTTCCCACTGCGTGGAAGGCAGCACCAGCGGCTCGCGCGTGACCGAGACCGGCAGCGGCTCGATGCCGAGGGACAGCCCCAGCGTCTGCGCCATGACGATGAGCTGCTCGCCGCGCAGGTCTTCGTGGAAAAGCGCGAGGCGATAGAAGTACAGGCCCGGGTCGGTCTCGGCCGCATGCTCGAGCAGCTCGAGCGTGCTTTCGAGCGTTTCGAGCAGGTAGGCCTTGGTCTGGCCAAGGTCCGGCAGGTCGGGCGACCAGATCCGCTCCCGCGTGGCCTGGGCGGGATCCCACCAGTCGTCGGCGTGGGGATCGATGGCGGCCAGCCGCGTCGGGCGCACCGGGCAATCGGCGCCGAAAGCACGCTGCGTGTTGCGGCCGATCCACCATTCGGCGAACCAGCCGATGTGCCCTGCCAGCCAGACCGGCGGCACCACGCCCGCGTCTTCGGTGCGCGGCACCGCAAGGCTGGACGAACCCAGCGCCTCTTCATAAAGCGACAGCAGGTGAAGCGTGTGGTTGCGCGCGTCCATGAGGGCCAGCGACAGCAGCTCGCGGCCGGCTCGCCGCATGTCGGGCGAATCGATGGAGTGCGGCAGGCCCGTGGGCAGCAGGGGCGGCGACGATGGCATGTTTCATTATGGCGAGCCGCGGCACCAGTGCGGCGCACGGCGAGCGCGTCTACGGGAATACACCGCCCGGCCCCGCCTGAAAACGGCTCCCCGCGCCGATAAAATCGCGCGTCCGCAAAAGCCCCGACCGCCGCCTGCCGGCCGAGTCCGGACCGCTTCTGCATCCAAGCATCCATTCTTCTGGAGAAGAGCATGAATTTCCTGCTCAGATTTTCGCGCGCGGTCGATTGGCTGAACGGCCAGATCGGCAAGTACGTGATCTGGCTCATCCTGGCGTCCACGGTCATCAGCGCCATCAACGCGGTGGTCCGCAAGGCCTTCAACGTCAGTTCCAACGCGTATCTCGAGGTCCAGTGGTACCTGTTCGCGGCATCGTTCCTGATTGCGGCGGGCTACACGCTGCTGAACCAGGAGCACGTGAAGGTCGACGTACTCGCCGGAAAGCTGTCCAAGCGCGGGCAGATCTGGATCGACATCATCGGATTTGTCTTCTTTCTCACCCCGTTCTGCCTGGCCGTGCTCTGGTACGGCATTCCGTTCTTCATGCAGGGCTACCGCTCGGGCGAAATGTCGAACAACGCGGGCGGCCTGATCCGCTGGCCGGTCTACGCAATGATTCCGCTCGGTTTCGGCTTGCTGATGCTGCAGGGATGGTCCGAGCTGATCAAGCGCATTGCCTTCCTGCAAGGCCGCATCGAAGACCCGACGGCCAAGCGAGGCGAAAAAACCGCTGAAGAAGAGCTTGCCGAGTCGATCCGCCGGTTGGCCGAAGCGCAAACCAAGTCCAGCTGAACCGGAACATCATGGAATTCATTACCCAGAACTACGCCCCGCTGATGTTCGCGGGCCTGATCTGCTTTCTGCTGGTCGGTTTCCCCGTTGCCTTCAGCCTTGGCGCCTGCGGCCTGTTCTTCGGCTTCGTCGGCATTGAGCTCGGCTTGTTGCCCGAGGCGCTGCTGCAGGCGATGCCGCTGCGGCTCTTCGGCATCATGCAGAACGACACGCTGCTGGCCATTCCCTTCTTCACGCTCATGGGGCTGATCCTCGAGCGAAGCGGCATGGCCGAAGACCTGCTCGAGACCATCGGCCAGCTGTTCGGACCGATTCGCGGCGGCCTCGCTTTGGCCGTGGTGTTCGTGGGCGCGCTGCTCGCGGCAACCACCGGCGTGGTGGCTGCCTCGGTGATCTCGATGGGCCTGATCTCGCTGCCGATCATGATGCGCTATGGCTACGACCGGCGCCTGGCGACGGGCGTGATCGCGGCCTCGGGCACGCTTGCACAGATCATTCCGCCTTCGCTGGTGCTGATCATCCTGGCCGACCAGCTCGGCCGCAGCGTCGGCGACATGTACAAGGGCGCCTTCCTGCCCGGCTTCCTGCTGATGGGCATGTATGCGCTCTACGTCATCCTGCTTGCGCTGTTCAAGCCGGCATGGGTGCCGGCCCTGCCGCCGGAAGCACGCACGATGCGCGAAGACAACGGCAAGAGCGGCGGCCCCTCGCTGCTGGTGCTCACCGCGGTCTGCGTGGTTGCATCGGTGTGGTTCGCACGGCACATCGCCGACATCCACACCTGGTGGAAGGGCGAAGAAGTCACGCGCGTGGCCACCGACGAGACCATCGTCGTCTCCATGTGCGCCGGCGTGCTGCTGGCGCTGGTCATCGCGGTCATCAACCGCGTCACGCGCCTGGGCCTGCTCTCGCGCATGGCCGAGCGCGTGACCTTTGTGCTCATTCCGCCGCTGCTGCTGATCTTCCTGGTGCTCGGCACCATCTTCCTGGGCGTTGCAACGCCCACCGAAGGCGGCGCCATGGGCGCCATGGGCGCGCTCATCATGGCTACGGTACGTGGGCGCATGAGCATGTCGCTGCTCAAGCAGGCGCTCAACACCACCACCAAGCTGTCGTGCTTCGTGGTGTTCATCCTGATCGGCGCAACGATCTTCGGCCTGGTGTTCCAGGGCGTGGACGGACCGCGCTGGGTCGAGCACCTGCTGGCCAAGGTGCCGGGCGGCCAGCTGGGCTTCCTGATCGTGGTGAACGTCATGGTGTTCTTCCTGGCGTTCTTCCTCGACTTCTTCGAGTTGTCGTTCATCGTGGTGCCACTCCTGGCCCCGGTGGCCGACAAGCTGGGCATCGACCTGATCTGGTTCGGCGTGCTGCTCGCGGTGAACATGCAGACCTCGTTCATGCATCCGCCGTTCGGCTTTGCGCTCTTCTACCTGCGCAGCGTGGCGCCGACCAAGGCCTACAAGGACCGCGTCACGGGCCAGATGATCGAACCCGTCACCACGATGCAGATCTACTGGGGCGCCGTGCCGTTCCTGGTGATCCAGCTGACGATGGTGGGCCTGATCATTGCGTTCCCCGGCATCGTGTCGAGCGGTCTGGACGAAAAAGAGGTCTACGACCTCGACAAGGTCATGCGCGAGATGGAAGCCAACATGCCGGGCTCGACGCCCGAGATTCCCGCGCCCGAAGTGCCCGCGCCCGACGCGGGCACTGCGCCCGCACCGGAATCCGGAGCCTCCGCGCCTGAGGGCGGTGCCGCAGCTCCCGCGGCCGAGGACGACCCGATGAAGGCCATGCTGGAGTCGATGGAACGGGAAAAGAAGTAAGGCCCTTACCCGTGCCCCAGGGCCTGCGCACCGCGCAGGCCCCAGACGAAAAAAAGCCCGCGCGATGCGGGCTTTTTCTTTGCCGGGCCGAAGCCGCGGATCAGAGCTTCTGCTTGGACATGAAGTTGTCGAAAGCCGATTCGGCGAAGCGGAACCACAGCACCTGGTCGCGCTGGAAAGTGCGCAGGTCGGCGTAGATCTTCTTCCACTCGGGGCTCTTGGCGTCGTTCTCTGCGAACACTTCCATCGAGGCCTTGAAGGAGGCGTCGAGCACGGCCTGCGAGAACGGCAGCACCTTGGTCTTGGACGCCACCAGCTGCTTCAGCGCGGTGGGGTTCAGCGCGTCGTACTTGGCGAGCATGTCGGACGAAGCAACGGCCGCAGCGGCTTCCACGATGGCCTTGTTCTCTGCCGAGAGGCCGTCGAACGCCTTCTGGTTGATGAAGAAGTCCACTTCAGGACCGCCTTCCCACCAGCCGGGGTAGTAGTAGAACGGCGCAACCTTGTTGAAGCCGAGCTTCTGGTCGTCGTAAGGACCGACCCACTCGGCGGCATCCAGCGTGCCCTTTTCGAGCGACTGGTAGATCTCGCCGCCGGGGATGCTTTGCGGCACCGCGCCGAGCTTGGTCATCACGTCGCCGATGAGGCCGCCGCCCAGGCGCATCTTCATGCCCTTGAAGTCGGCAGGCGACTTGATTTCCTTGCGATACCAGCCGCCCATCTGGCAGCCCGTGTTGCCGCCGGCAAGGCTCAGCATGTTGTACTTGGCGTAGAACTCGTTCATGAGCTTGCGGCCGTTGCCGTGCATCATCCACGCGTTCATCTGGCGCGAGTTCAGGCCGAACGGAATGGCCGAGCCCAGCGCGAATGCGGGGTTCTTGCCGTAGAAGTAGTAAGGCACGGTGTGGCACATCTCGACCGAACCGTTTTGAACGCCGTCCACCACGCCGAAGGGAGGCATCAGCTCGCCGCCGGCATGAACCGAGATCTCGAACTTGCCGCCCGACATGGCCTTGACCGCCTTGGCAAACACTTCCGCGCCGCCATAGATGGTGTCCAGCGACTTGGGAAAGCTGGAGGCCAGGCGCCAGCGGACGGCGGCTTGCGCATGAACTGCGGGCGCAATGCCGGCGGCCAGAACGCCGGCAATGCCGGCGTTTTTAATGAGGGAACGACGATCCATTGAAATTCACTCCGAGTGCATTGGAAAAAACGAAACGCGGCTTGTGGCCGCGTTGACGACTTTCGTGAGTCGCCGCGATTGTAAAAACCTGCTTACAGGCTGCTCGCCGGGGTTTACCCTGCGACGGAGCCGAAGCGCCGAGCGATGGAGGCTTCGATGCCGGCCGCGTCGAGGCCGATGGACGCGAGCAGCTTGGCCGGATCGCCGTGCTCGATGAAGCGGTCGGGCAAGCCCAGCTGCAGCACCGGCTTCTGCACGTTGGCCGCCTGCAACGCCTCGAGCACCGCACTGCCTGCGCCGCCCATGAGGGCGCCCTCTTCGAGCGTGACGATGGCGTCGTGCGTGCCCGCCACCTGCAGCAGCAGCTCGACGTCGAGCGGCTTGGCCCAGCGCATGTTGACCACCGTGGCGTCGAGCGATTCGGCTGCCGTGAGCGCGGGGTACAGCAAGGTGCCGAACGCGAGGATGGCAATGCGCTTGCCTTCGCGGCGCACTTCGCCCTTGCCGAACGGCAGCGCATCGAGCGCCAGGTGCGGCGTGACGCCGGCGCCCGCTCCGCGCGGATAGCGCACCGCTACCGGATGGTTCTGTTCGTAGGCGCTCGACAGCAGCTGCCGGCATTCGCGTTCGTCGGCCGGGCACGCAATGCTCATGTTGGGAATGCAGCGCAGGAACGGGATGTCGTACGCGCCCGCATGCGTGGCGCCATCGGCACCCACCAGGCCCGCGCGGTCGAGCGCAAACACCACGGGCAGGTTCTGGATTGCCACGTCATGAATCAGCTGGTCGTAGGCGCGCTGCAGAAAGGTCGAATAGATGGCGACCACCGGCTTCAGGCCTTCGCATGCAAGGCCGGCCGCAAAGGTCACGGCATGCTGCTCGGCAATGCCGACGTCATAGTAGCGGTCGGGAAAGCGCTGCTCGAACTCGACCAGCCCCGAGCCTTCGCGCATGGCGGGCGTGATGCCCACCAGGCGGCCGTCATGCGCCGCCATGTCGCACAGCCACTGGCCGAAGACCTGCGTGAATGTCTGCTTGGCCACGGCGGCGGGCTTGACCAGCCCCACCTGAGGATCGAACTTGCCGGGGCCGTGATAGGCCACCGGGTCGGCTTCGGCCAGCTTGTAGCCCTGCCCCTTCTTGGTGACCACGTGCAGGAACTGCGGGCCGTCCAGGTGCTTGAGGTTCTCGAGCGTGGGCACCAGCGAATCGATGTCGTGCCCGTCGATGGGGCCCACGTAGTTGAAGCCGAACTGCTCGAACAGCGTGGCCGGAACCACCATGCCCTTGGCATGCTGCTCGAAGCGCTTGGCCAGCTCGAACAGCGGCGGCGCGGCGCGCAGCACGCTCTTGCCCACGTTCTTGGCTGCGGCGTAGAAGTTGCCACTCATCAGCTGCGCAAGGTAGCGGTTGAGCGCGCCGACCGGCGGGCTGATCGACATGTCGTTGTCGTTCAGGATCACCAGCAGCTTGCAGTCGCACACGCCGGCGTTGTTGAGCGCCTCGAAGGCCATGCCCGCGGTGAGCGCGCCGTCGCCGATGATGGCCACCGCATGGCGGTCTTCGCCCTTTTGCTTGGCGGCCATGGCCATGCCCAGCGCGGCCGAGATGCTGGTGGACGAGTGCGCGGTGCCGAAGGTGTCGTACTCGCTCTCGCTTCGCTGCGGAAAGCCCGAGATGCCGCCGATCTGCCGCAGCGTGGGCATGCGCTCGCGCCGGCCCGTGAGGATCTTGTGCGGATAGGTCTGGTGGCCCACGTCCCACACCAGCCGGTCGTGCGGCGTGTTGAACACATGGTGCAGCGCGACCGTGAGCTCCACCGTTCCCAGATTGGAACTCAGGTGCCCGCCGGTGCGCGAAACGTTGTCGAGCACGCAGGCGCGCACTTCGTCGGACAGCTGCTTGAGCTGGGCCCGGTCGAACTGGCGGATGGGCGAGGGATCGTGGAGCGTGGGAAGCAGCGGGGCCATGGGAGCGTCGTGGTTCTTCTTGTCCATCTGTTCAGCAGTTCATCGGTCGCGGTCGACGACCATGTGGGCCAGCGCGCGCAGTGCCGCGGTCTCGGCCAGGCCGCTGCGCTCGAGCGCAGCGAGCGATTCGGCAAGCAGCTGTTTTGCCTGCGCACGCGCGCCGTCGAGGCCCCACAGCGAGACATAAGTGGGCTTGTCCGCGGCCGCGTCCTTGCCGGCCGTCTTGCCGAGAGTTTCCGAATCGGCGGTCACGTCGAGAATGTCGTCCACCACCTGGAACGCCAGGCCGATGGCCGCGCCGTAGTCGCGCAGGGCGGCCAGTGCGGCGGGCGCCACGCTGGCAGCGCAGGCCGCACCCATTTCGACGCTGCCCTGCAGCAGCGCGCCGGTCTTCAGGCGGTGCATTTCACGCAACTGCGCTTCGTTCAGGGCCAAGCCCACGCTGGCAAGGTCGATCGCCTGCCCGCCGGCCATGCCCTGGCTGCCCGCGGCACGCGCAAGCAGGCGGCACAGCGTGGCCTGTGTGACTGCGGGAATCTCATCGCCTTCGGGCGTGAGCAGTTCGAAGGCCAGTGCCTGCAGGGCGTCGCCGGCCAGGAGTGCATCGGCCTCACCGAATTTCACGTGCACCGTCGGCTTGCCCCGCCGCAGCACGTCGTTGTCCATGCTCGGCAGGTCGTCGTGCACCAGCGAGTAGGCATGGATGAGTTCGGTGGCGCAGGCCGCGCGCAGCGCCGCAGCCGCATTGCCGCCCACTGCCTCGCTCGCGGCCAGCACCAGCAAAGGCCGCAGCCGCTTGCCGCCGTCGAGCACGGCATAGCGCATGGCATCGCCGAGCAGCACCGGTGCATCGACGCCGACCCAGCGCGACAGCGCGGCTTCGACACGCGCCAGATGCGGCTCGCTCCAGCCTGCCAGCCGGGCGGCGTCCCAATCGGCCACAGCGGCGCTCATTCGGCGGTCCAGGGCTTGAGGCTGCCCGCGTCCAGCACCTTGATCTGGTCTTCGACCGCCTGGAGCTTCTCGCGACAGAAGGCGAGCAGCGCGGCACCGCGCTGGTAGCTGCCAAGCAACTGGTCGAGCGGCAGTTGGCCCGACTCGAGCTCTGCAACCAATTGTTCCAACTCCTGGAGCCCGGCTTCGTAGCTGGCCGGCAGCGGCCCGGTGTCGGGCGTGGGCGCCGGGCTGGAGGCGGCGGAAGAAGGGACCTTGGGCATGCGAGAGGACAAGTATGAAATCGGGCATTTTAGGGCGGGGAACCGAATGGCCGCGGGTGCCCCCGGAGCGCCCGGCAAAGGGCGCACCGATGAGCGGACGGCGCGGTTCCGGATTCCCCGCAATGGCATACGAAAGGCTGCGGGCACCGCGGTGCCCCCTTGGGTACAATCGCGTGTTCCCCTGCCGGCCGCGCCGGCACAACTCTCGGGCCGTTGCCTTCCCAGACGGCGCCTTCCGTTTTTCTCTTTTTCTCCCTGTGGGGAGCTTGGTCAGGTCCTCCATGTCTGATTTAAGTCTTCAACTGCAGCAGGCCACGAGCCAACTTCCAGTTTCCGCGTACTTCGACGAGTCGCTTTACGCGCGCGAAATGCAAACGCTGTTCGCGCAGGGCCCGCGCTACGTGGGCCACCGCCTGGCGGTGCCAGAGCTCGGCGACTTCCACACGCTGCCGCAAGAGCACCAGGGCCGCGCGCTGGTGCACACGCCCAAGGGCGTGGAGCTCATTTCCAACGTGTGCCGCCACCGGCAGGCGCTCATCCTGCAAGGCCGCGGCCAGCTCGACAATCAGACCGGCGGCAACATCGTCTGCCCGCTGCACCGCTGGACCTACGCCGCAAGCGACCCGCGCACCACGGGCACGCTGATCGGCGCGCCGCATTTCGACCACGACCCCTGCCTCAACCTGCACAACTATCCGCTCACGGAGTGGAACGGCCTTTTGTTCGAGCGCGGCGCAAGCGGTGTGGGGCGCGACGTGGCGGCCGACATGGCCGATCTCGGCCCGCGCGCCGACCTGGACTTCACGGGCTATGCGCTCGACCGCGTCGAGCTGCACGAGTGCAACTACAACTGGAAGACCTTCATCGAGGTCTACCTGGAGGACTACCACGTCGGTCCGTTCCACCCGGGCCTCGGCAGCTTCGTGACCTGCGACGACCTGCGCTGGGAGTTCAACCGCAACTTTTCGGTGCAGACCGTGGGCGTGGCCAACCGGCTCGGCCGCGCGGGCAGCCCCATCTATCAAAAGTGGCAAGAGCAGCTGCTCAAGTACCGCGAGGGCAAGCCGCCGAAGTACGGAGCGATCTGGCTCACCTACTACCCGCACGTGATGGTCGAGTGGTATCCGCACGTGCTCACGGTGTCGACGCTGCACCCGGTGAGCCCCACCAAGACGCTCAACATGGTGGAGTTTTTCTACCCCGAGGAAATCGTCGCCTTCGAGCGCGAATTCGTCGAAGCGCAGCAGGCCGCTTACATGGAAACCTGCGTGGAAGACGACGAGATTGCCGAGCGCATGGACGCCGGCCGCCGCGCGCTGATGCTGCGCGGCGACGACGAGAGCGGCCCCTACCAGAGCCCGATGGAAGACGGCATGCAGCAGTTCCACGAGTGGTACCGCAGCGCGATGCAGCAGAACGCCTGAGCGAACAGTGCAAGCACTCTGGATGGTGCTTGGCGCCTTCTTGTTCGCCACCATGAGCGTGGTGGTCAAGGTGGCGTCGGCCTGGTTCAACAGCGGGGAGATGGTGCTCGGCCGCGGCCTGATCGGCATCGTCTTTTTGTGGCTGCTGGCGCGAAACCGCGGCGTTTCCCTCGGCACCCGCTATCCCGGCATGCATGCGTGGCGCAGCATCATCGGCGTGGTGTCGCTCGGCGCCTGGTTCTATGCCATTGCCCACATGCCGCTGGCCACGGCCGTCACGCTCAACTACATGAGCAGCGTGTGGATCGCGGCCTTCCTGGTCGGCGGCACGCTGCTGGCCTGGGTGCCGGTGCCCGGGCGCGATGGCCGTGTCGATCGGCCGCCGCTGCAGGGCACGCTCGCGCTGACGGTGCTCGCCGGCTTTGTGGGCGTGGTGCTCATGCTCAAGCCCAGCGTGGATGCGAGCCAGGGCTTCGCAGGACTTCTCGGCCTGCTGTCGGGCCTCACGGCCGCATTCGCCTACATGCAGGTGGTGGCGCTCTCGCGCATCGGCGAGCCCGAACTGCGCACGGTGTTCTATTTCGCGGTCGGCTCTGCCGTGGCCGGCGTCTTTGCCACGGCCGCGACCGGTTTTTCGGGTGGCGATTCGTGGACGTGGCTGCATGCGCTGTGGCTGCTGCCGATCGGCCTCCTGGCCGCCCTCGGGCAGCTTTGCATGACGCGCGCCTATGCCACGGCCAAAACCCAGGCCGGCACGCTGGTGGTGGCCAACCTGCAGTACTCCGGCATCGTCTTCGCGGCGTTCTACAGCGTGGTGCTGTTCGACGACCGCATCGACGCCGCCGGCTGGGCTGGCATGGCGCTCATCATCGTGAGCGGCATCGCGGCCACCGTGCTGCGCCAGCGGGCGGTGCCCAAGGCGCCGGCCGAAGAACACTGAACCGCATCGAACCCCATCGACAACGAAGGAGCCCGCCATGTACACCACCCTCATCAGCGTCGAACAACTCCAGCAACTGCAAGCCGGCGGCACGCCGCTCATGGTTTTCGACTGCAGCTTCGATCTCATGAAGCCCGAGGCCGGCGCGCAGCAATATGCCGCCGCCCACATTCCGGGCGCCGTGTTTGTGAATCTCGACACCGATCTCAGCGCAAAGCACGGCATGCCCGGTGCGCACGGCGACGTGGTGGTGGCCCAGGAAGACGGAGTGCCGGCCTCGGGCGGACGCCACCCGCTGCCGAGCCGCGAGAAGTTCGCGGCCTGGCTGTCGGGCATCGGCTTTTCGAACGAGATGCAGGCCGTGGTGTACGACCGCAACGGCGCCAACTACTGCGGCCGCCTCTGGTGGATGCTCAAGTGGATGGGGCACGACGCTGTGGCCGTGCTCGACGGCGGCCTGCAGGCCTGGCAAGCCGCGGGCGCCGAAGTGACGAGCCGCGAGGAGCCTGCGCACTTCCAGTCGAACTTCGTGCCGGGCGAGCCGCTCGCACAGCTCGTGACGACCGACACGGTAGCCCGCCGGCTCGGCCAGCCTGACCAGCAGCTGATCGACGCGCGGGCCGCCGCACGTTATCGCGGAGAGGTGGAACCTCTGGACCCGATTGCGGGTCACATCCCCGGGGCTCTGAACCGGCCCTTCGCCGAAAACCTCGGCCCCGACGGCAAGTTCAAGCCGGCATCGCAATTGCGTGCCGAGTTCGAAGCGCTGCTCGCGGGACGCGATCCGGCGACGGTTGTCCACCAATGCGGCAGCGGCGTGAGCGCTGTGCCCAACCTGCTTGCGATGCAGATCGCGGGGCTTGGGACGACCGCGCTCTATGCCGGCAGCTGGAGCGAATGGAGCAACACGCCGGGGCTGCCGACCCGGCAAGGCGCAGAACCATGAAACACACCCGACTTCGACGCATTTCATCCGGCTTCGCATTCACCGCGGCACTCTTCGCAGCGCCCTTTCTTTCGCTTTCCGCGCAGGCCCAGCAGCAACACGCGCATGTGCACGGCCAGATCAAGCTCGACGTCGCCATCGACGGCCCCACGGTGGTGATCGACATGGAGTCGCCGCTCGACAACATCGTCGGCTTCGAGCGCGCGCCGAAGACCGCCGCCGAGAAGAAAACCGCCGAAGACGCCATTGCCCAGCTGCGCGCGGCGGACAAGCTCTTTGCCATCGATCCCGCCGCCAACTGCAAGCTCGGCCCGGTCGACCTGCGCTCCAGCGCACTTGGCCTGGGCAACCCCGACCCGAGCGAGCCGCCCGGCCACGCGGACCTGGACGCCACCTTTTCGTTCAACTGCACCAATGCGGCCGCGGCAAAGTTCATCGACGTAAATCTGTTTGCCGCCTTCAAGGGCACGCGCCAGATCGATTCGCAGATTGCTTCGGCGCAAGGGCAGTTCAAACGCCAGCTCAAGCGCCCGGCCGGTGCGCAGGCGAGCCAGCCCGTGCGCCTTGGCTGGGGCAAGTGACACCGTGAGCATCGCCCCCGAGGCCGAGTCGGCGCCGCTGCGCGTTGTGCTCGCCGCCGAAGCGCTGCGCTTTGCGTGGCCCGGCATGAAGACGCCCTGCATCGACATCGAGGCCTTGCGCATCACGGCCGGAGAGCTGGTGTTTTTGCATGGGCCGAGCGGCTGCGGCAAGAGCACGCTGCTGTCGCTCTTGGCCGGTGTGCTGGTGGCGGACGAAGGCCGCGTCACGCTGCTGGGGCACGACTGGTCGCAGCTCTCCGGCGCCGCGCGCGACCGCTGCCGCGTGGCCCACGTGGGCTATATCTTTCAGCAGTTCAACCTGCTGCCGTACCTGAGCGTGCTCGACAACGTGCTGCTGCCCTGCCGCTTCTCGCAGCGGCGCGAAGCGCAGGCGGCCCGCGGCGGCAGCTCGCGTCAAGAAGCCGAGCACCTGCTCGACCAGATGGGCCTGGACCACAACCTGTGGAAGCGCCAGGCCATGCAGTTATCGGTCGGCCAGCAGCAGCGCGTGGCGGCGGCACGCGCGCTCATCGGCCAGCCCGAGGTGGTGATTGCCGACGAGCCCACCTCCGCGCTCGACGAAGATCGGCGCGAGGCCTTTCTCGACGTGCTGCTGACGGCCTGCGCAACCAACCAGAGCGCGTTGGTGTTCGTAAGCCACGACCAGCGCATTGCACAGCGCTTTGCCCGCCATGTGCTGCTGCCCGACATCAATCGCGCCGCGACAGCAGCAATGGCGGCGGACGCATGAAAGCACGCCGATGAGCGCCCTTTTTTCCATTGCCTGGCGCAGCGCCTGGAACCGGCGCTTCACGCTTGCGCTCACAGTGTTCTCGATCGCGCTGTCGACTTTTCTGCTGCTGGGCGTGGAGCGCATCCGCACCGAGCTGCGCGAGAACTTCGCGTCGTCCGTCTCGGGCACCGACCTGATCGTCGGTGCGCGCACGGGCTCCACGCAGCTGCTGCTGTATTCGGTGTTCCGCATCGGCGCGGCCACCAACAACATCTCCTGGAAAAGCGTGCAGGCCCTGGCCGCACACCAGGGCGTCGACTGGGTGGTGCCGCTTTCGCTGGGCGATTCGCACCGCGGCTTCGCGGTGCTGGCCACCTCGCCCGAATACTTCACCCGCTTTCGCTACGGCAACCGCCAGTCGCTGCAGCTGCGCGAGGGCAAGCCTTTCAGCGCGCTGTTCGATGCGGTGGTGGGCGCGGAAGTGGCCGACAAGCTCGGCTACCACGTCGGCCAGAAGATCACCCTTGCCCACGGCAGCGGCGAGCTCAATGCGGCCGAGCATGCCGACAAGCCCTTTACCGTGGTCGGCGTGCTCGCGCGCACCGGCACGCCGGTCGACCGCACCGTGCACATCGGGCTGGAGGCCATGGAAGCCATTCATCTTGAATGGGTGGGCGGCGCTCCGATGCCCGGCGTCAAGATTCCGGCCGAGCAGGTGCGCAAGTTCGACCTCACGCCCAAGAACGTGACGGCCGCGCTCGTGGGTTTGAAGAACCGCTCCGCCGTGTTCGGCGTGCAGCGCTGGATTTCCACCTATACGGGCGAACCGCTGATGGCCATCCTGCCCGGCGTGGCGCTCGACGAGCTGTGGAGCGTGATCGGGATCGGCGAAAACGCACTGCTGCTGATGTCCGCACTGGTTGCGCTGGTGAGCCTTGCGGGCCTTGTCTCGGTGGTGATGGCGAGCCTGAACGAGCGGCGGCGCGAACTCGCCGTGCTGCGCGCCGTGGGCGCCGGCCTGCGCCAGGTGCTGGCGCTGCTCGCGCTCGAGGGCGCCATGGTCACCGTGCTGGGCGTGGCGCTGGGCGTGGTCATGGCGGTGCTGGGCATTGCCCTGCTCGCGCCATGGCTGCAGGCGCAGTTCGGGCTGACACTGAGCCTTTCAGAACCTACACTGAACGAATGGCTGCTGATGGCGAGCCTGCTGGTAGCAGGCTGGCTCGCAAGCCTGCTGCCCGGCATCCGGGCCTACCGGCTCTCGCTGGCCGACGGCCTCTCACCCAGGATTTGAAACCATGCGCACCGCAAAGAAGACCTCCACGTTCCGGGCTTTCACCCGGCTTTCGATGCTGCTCGCCGGTGCCGGTCTTGCAGCCGCCGCATGGGCCGCCGACCCTGCGCCCAAGGACACCACCGCATCGAACCCGCTCGGCGGCAAGGCCGCGCAGGCTGCACCTGCTGCTGCAGCCAAGGGCACGCCGGGCCAGCCGCGCCAGATCACCTGGGAAGAACTGGTGCCGAAAGACTGGGACCCGGCCAAGGAGTTCAAGGGCATGGACCTGAGCTCGCTCAATGACGGCGACCCTCGCGCCAACGAACTGCTCATGAAGATGCAGGAAGTGTCGAACAACGCGCCGACCAATCCCGCGATGAACGGCGCCGAGATCAAGATCCCGGGCTTCATCGTGCCGCTCGAAGAAGCCAAGGGCGAAGTGACCGAGTTCCTGCTCGTGCCCTACTTCGGCGCCTGCATTCATACCCCGCCGCCGCCGGCCAACCAGATCCTGCATGTGGTGGTGTCAAAGGGCGCCAAGTTCCGCGCCATGGACACCGTGTGGGTCACGGGCAAGCTGCAGACGATGCGCAACGACTCGATGATGGGCGTGAGCGGCTATCACGTGAACGCGACGAGCGTCACCAAATACTCGGGCGGCGCCAAATAGGCCAGCCGAGGGCGCAACGCCTCACCGGGCCTTGCGCGCCGGTTTTAGGGCGGGCGCCGCAGGCGCTTCGCGCGCCGACTTCATGTGCCCGCTTTCCGCCGTGGTCATGCCCACGATCTTTGCAAGCTGCCTGCTGACACTCACGTAGGCGTGGCCGATGCGGCTGTCGAAATACAGCGAGTCGCCGCGCGCAAGGCGCACCACCTTGCCGTTGTCGAAATGCACTTCGATCTCGCCCGAAAGCACATAGGCGAACTCTTCTCCCGCATGCCTCACGAAGTCTTCCGGGCCATGGATACGCCGCGCGTGCACGGTACCGACGATCGGGCTCATCTGCTTGCCCGCGGCCGTGGTGCCCAGGAACTCGTAGGCGATTGAAAGACCGCGGTACACCACGCCCTTGCCCGCGCGGGTGACGACCGGCCCATCGAGCTGCGCGGGCTTGACGCCGGCACCCGCGAACATCGCGTTCATGTCCATCTCGAGCGCGCGGCCCAGCGCGGTGAAGTTCTCGTACCCGAGCGCGAGCTGCCCGCGTTCCGCGCGCGAGATGGTGGTGATCGACACGCCCGAGCGCTCTGCCAGCTGCGCCAGCGTCCAGCCGAAACGCTTGCGCGCGGTGCGCAGGCGGTTGCCGAAGGTGGTGCGGTCCAGCGCCGGCTGCTCGTCCTTCGGCTTTGTCCCCGGCTTGGCTCGCGGCTTGTTGCCCGTGTGTGGGTTCACGCTTGGCTCTCTCTTGTAGTAGTGCAGCGCAATTCTGCCAGTTCAGCGCCCGAATCCGTGCCACGACACCCGCTGCTGACGCATGGAAATTGCGTATGTGCAAATTGCGCGAACGCAAATTTCACCACCATGGTGCGGCCCGCCTCCTCTAGGTTGATCGCGGTTGAATTTGCGTATACGCAAATTTCTACATACACTCCGCCAATGACCTCCAACACACCTACGCCCGTTGCAGCCGACTACCTCGTGATTGGCGGCGGCATTGCCGGTGCCTCGGTGGCCTACTGGCTCGCGCCGCATGCACGCGTGATCCTGCTCGAACGCGAAGCCCAACCCGGCTACCACTCCACGGGCCGCTCGGCCGCGCTCTTCATGGAAAGCTACGGCACGGCGCAGGTGCGCGCGCTCACCATGGCAAGCCGCGCGTTTCTCGAACATCCGCCAGAAGGCTTTGCCGAGCACCCGCTGCTCACACCGCGCGGCGCGTTGATGGTGGCCGATGCCGACCATGTGGCCGAGCTCGAAGCGCACTGGAAAGTGCTGCGCGCCATGAACACCGGCGCACAGCGGCTCAGCAGCGAAGAGGCGATCGAGATGGTGCCTGCGCTGCGGCCCGAACAAGTGGCGGGCGGCGTTTATGAACCCGATGCCTCCGACATGGACGTGCATGCCATCCACCAGGGCTACCTGCGCGGCATGCGGCAGGCCGGCGGCAAGCTGGTGTGCGATGCCGGCGTGACGGCGCTCGAACGCGTGGGCGACCGCTGGCGCGTGACGGCCGGCGGCGCTGTCTACGAAGCGCCGGTGGTCATCAACGCGGCGGGCGCGTGGGTCGACACCATTGCGCAACTGGCTGGCGTGCGGCCCATCGGCATCGAACCGCGACGCCGCTCGGCCTTCATCTTCGCGCCGCCGGAAGGCAGCAGCGTGGCGCACTGGCCCATGGTGTTCAGCGCCGACGAAGGCTGGTACATCAAGCCCGACGCCGGCATGCTGCTCGGTTCGCCGGCCAACGCCGATCCGGTCGAGCCGCAGGACGTGCAACCCGAAGAACTGGACGTCGCCTTCGCCATTCACCGCATCGAGGAAGCAACCACACTCACCATTCGCCGCCCTACCCGCACCTGGGCCGGCCTGCGTTCCTTCGTGGCCGACGGCGACCTGGTGGGCGGCTTCGAGCCCGAGGCGCCCGGCTTCTTCTGGCTTGCGGCGCAGGGTGGCTATGGCATCCAGACTTCGGCGGCCATGGGCGAGGCGTGCGCGGCGCTCGCACGCGGCCTGCCGGTGCCGCAGCGGATTGCGGGCTTCGGGTTGACGGCCGAAATGCTCGGCCCGCAGCGCTTGCGTGCGGCGGCTGCAAGTGGCGAGGGGTCGTCGAAAGCGGCTTAGTCGGGCGCGTTCATCACGCGGGCAAACTCTTCGTCCGCGGGCACGTTATCGGCGTCGAGTTCGCTGGCGTCCGTCAGGTCGATGCCGGTTGCATCCGACAGATCGTCGGCAGCTTCCGATTCCGATTCCTCGAAGTCGTCGACAGGCGAATCGTCGTCGTCATCTTCGGGCGATGGCGGAGCGGGGCGCTTCTTGGCGTCGACGTTGTTCATGATCGGTTCCTCGGCGATGGGATGAGCGAGACATTCGTCAGACCCCCAATGTTGCACCTCTTTCAGGTGCCGTGCGTCAATTCCCCGGAACAGCGTCGGTTTCGGAACGTATCCATCCAACCCGTGCTGTGGGTCAGTCCTTGTGCGCCGGGGCTCCTTCGCGTTCGTGCGCATGGCCGTGCTCGGCGTGGTCATGCTCCGCGTGACTGTGCTCGGCGTGGCCGTGTTCCGAGTGGCCATGATCGTGCTCGCCGTGCGCAAGCCGGCTCACGAGCGTGACCAGTGCAATGCCCACCACCAGCCACACGATCTGCGCCGCGGTCTGCCGCGCGGGCAGGCGCTTTTGCAGCTGTGGAATCAGGTCGGCCAGCGCCACGTAGACGAAACTGCTGCTGGCCAGCACCAGGAAGTAAGGCAGCCAGCCGTGCAGCTGGTCGACCAGCCACCATCCGACGATGCCGCCGAGCATGGTCATCGTGCCGGCGAGCGACACCTTGATCAACGCCGCGCGCTGGTTGGCCGAGCTCTCGCGCAGCACGACCAGGTCGCCGATGTGGTGCGGCACCTCGTGCGCGAGCACGGCAATGGCCGCCACCAGGCCAAGGCGGATGTCCGCGATGAAGGCCGACGCAATCAGGATGCCGTCGCCGAAGCAGTGCACGCTGTCGCCGGTGAGCACGGCCCAGCCGCCGCCCGCGCGAGGCGCATGGCTGTGCGAATGGCCGTGGTCGGCGTGATCATGGCCGTGGGCGTGGCCGTGCGCATGATCGTGCGCGGCGTGATCCGCCTTGTGCCCTGCGCCGACCGGCCCCTGCGCGGGGCTGCCGTGGTGATGCTCGTGCCCGTGGTGCCAGAGCTCGGCCTTGTCCAGCAGAAAGAAGAACACCAGGCCGAACAGCAGCACGCCGAACAGCAGCGTGGGCTGGATGCGGCTTTCGAAAGCCTCGGGCAACAGGTGCATGAACGCTGTGGCAAGCAGCGCCCCTGCGGCCAAGCTCAGCAGGTGCTGCGAATTCACCCCGCCCGAGCCGCTGCGCACGCCCACGCGCAAGAGCAAGGCCGCGAGCCACACGCTTCCGATGCCGGCAACCAGGGTCGCCGCGATGATCACTATCAAATTCATAGCTGCTTGCGCAATTTCGATGGGCACCGATGCCCGACAACGTTCATAAAAAGAGAAAGGCCGTCACAGGGACGGCCTTCGGCGGTGAGTGGCTACAGGCCGTCGTCAGACGACGCCATTGGCTTTGAACCAGGCCGTGGCGCGCTGCCATCCGTCATCGGCCGCGCTCTTTACGTAGCTGGGGCGGTAGTCGGCATGGAACGCGTGGCCTGCTTCGGGATACACGACGAAGCTCGAAGCCTTGGCAGCCGGGGTTCCATTTGCCAACGCTGCTTTCATCTTATCAACCGTGTCAAGCGGGATGCCCTGGTCTTTTCCGCCGTACAAACCGAGCACCGGCGCCTGCAGACTGGCCGCGACGTCGACGGGGTGCCTGGGCGCCAGTTCGCTCGGCTGCCCGACCAGGCGGCCGTACCAGGCCACGCCGGCCTTCACCTTGCCGGTGGCGGCATAGAGCCACACGATGCGGCCACCCCAGCAAAAGCCGGTGATGCCGGCCTTGGCAACGTTGCCGCCGTTGGCCGCGGCATACGCGAGCGCGCCGTCCAGGTCGGCCATGACCTGCGCATCGGGCACCTTGCTCACGATGTCGGCCTGCAGCTTGGGAATGTCGGTGTAGCCGCGCGGGTCGCCCTGGCGCGCATAGAGCTCGGGGGCAATGGCCAGGTATCCGAGCTGGGCAAAACGGCGGCAGGTGTCGGCAATGTATTCGTGCACGCCGAATATCTCCTGGATCACCAGGATCACGGGCAGCCCCGTCTTGCCGGCCGGCGCGGCCGCATAGGCGGGCACCTCGAAGCCGTTGACGGTGTACTTGATCGGCCCGGCCTTCAGGCCCTCGGCCGAGGTGCTGATGGTGGTCTGCGCCATGACCGGCATCACGGCGGCCGCATAGCCCACGCCAATGGCGGCCTTGAGTGCGGTGCGGCGCGTGGCGCCCTGCTCTGTGCTCTCGCCGGGGCGAAGCGAATCGAAATCGGAACGGCTGTCGTCGCGAAGGGACATGGGAAGGGCTCCAGTTGAATCGTCGGACAAGGGGCATGCGTGAAAACGCACGCCGCAATGTAGGCGAATTCAGAGCGGCCCGTATCTCAAGGGCTTGTATGTCGACAGGGTTGCAGTGCAGCCTAGAGTCTTCAGTCGCGATAGGCACGACGCGCCAATGCAGCCGCCAGCACCTGCGCCGGATCGACAAGGCTCAGCCCGGCAACCGCGGCCGAACCCTGCAGACCGAGCGGCACCTCGGTGCAGCCCATGATGATGGTGACCGGCCCGTGCCTTTCCGCGAGCCGTAGCGCCACCTGCGAAAAACATTCTTCGGCAAGCCGCATGTTGCCTGCCTTCACGCCGTCGAAGATGCCGCGCGTGATGATGCGGCGTTCTTCCTGCAGCGGCACCAGGCAGTCGAACCCCGCTTCGGCTAGCGCATGTTCGTAGAGGCGCACGCGATAAGTGCCTTCGGTGGCCATCAGCGCCACGTTGCCCGCGCCTTGCGCGGCAAGATGCTGTGCCACCTCGCGTGCCATGTGCAGCAGCTCCACCTGCGGAAAACGTTCCTGCAGCCGGGAATGCCAGGCGTGCGCGGTGTTGCAGGCAATGGCCACGGCCTGGCTGCCCAGTGCGGCCAGGCGCCCCAATGCCTGCAGCATCGGCTCGAGCGGCTGGTGCGCGCCGGTCTCTGCCGAGCCCAGCGCGTCGGTTCGATCGGGCACCGGAACCTGCGCCAGCCAGTGCTCGGGAAAAGACTGGTCCCGCACCGGCTCGCCGCGCGCGCGCATCTGCTGGGCGCAGGCCTGCACGAAGAGCCGGACGAAGTCCGCCCCCGCCGCAGGGCCCATGCCGCCCAGAATGCCAACTACGTTCGTCGAAGCCATGGTCTTTCTCTGTTTCAGGAATACCGCGGAACCGGCTTTGCCGGGCCGCTGGTATTGCCCCCGGAAGGGGGGTGGGCGAAGCGACACGAAGTGCGCGCAGCCCTGGGGGCGAGCTCAAGTGGCCGGTTTGTCGGAAGGCGTCTTGATGTTGTCCTTGAGCTGCTGGCTCATGGGCAAGTTCAGCGGCACGTTCTTCGGCGGAATCGGCGACATGAACCACTTGGTGTAGAGCTTCTCGAACTCGCCGCTCTTCATCAGGCCGATGAAGGTGTCGTCCACCAGCTTCTTGAAGGCCGGGTCGTCCTTGGGCAGCATGCAGGCATAGGGCTCGACCTGCAGCGCCTCGCCCACCACTTCGTAGTCGGCCGGGTTCTTGGCGTTGGCAATCAGACCGAACAGCAGGATGTCGTCCATGGCAAACGCCACGGCGCGGTCGCTTTCCACCAGCAGGAAGGCGTCGGCGTGGTCCTTGCCGAGCACGATGTCCATGTCCAGGTTCTTCTCGGTGTTGTACTTGCGCATGACCAGCGCGTTGGTGGTGCCGGTGGTGCTGGCCACCGTCTTCTTCGCCAGGTCGGCGTAGTCCTTGATCTTGGAAGACTTCTTGGTCAGCAGGCGCGTGCCGGTGTAGAAATGGTTGATGGCAAAGGCCACGTCCTTGCCGCGCGCGCTGTTGTTGGTGGTGGAGCCGCACTCCAGGTCGACCGTGCCGTTGGTGATCAGCGGAATGCGGTTCTGCGAGGTCACAGGCATCAGCTGCACCTGCAGGTTGGGCTTGTTGAGCTTTTTCTTCACCGCCTCGACCACGGCGTTGGAAAGTTCGACCGAGAACCCGATCGGCTTGTTGGGCCCGTCCAGGTAGCTGAAGGGCACCGACGACTCGCGGTAGGCGAGCGTGATCTTGCCGGACTCGGCGATCTTGGCCAGCGTGTCGGCGGCCTGGACGCCGGTGGCGGTAAGCAGCACCACGGCAGCAGCGGCCATCAATGCGGAGAGTTTCATGCGAGCCTTCTTCAGTTGGTTGAACAGAGCGGCCAGTGTAAGAAGGAGTGACACATGGCGACAATTCCAAATGAACCCTAGGCCATACCCAAAGGTTATGGGTTAGGAAGAGCGAGCATCAAGGCATGCGCTTTGGCTATGGGCCACCGCGCTTTTGGCATTTCCGGGCAGGCGTGCGCGCGCCTACATTCAGCACTCCCCTCTCTTTGCCCCCTCCTTTGGAAAGTTGCCCCATGCATGTGTGTGTGCTCGGCGCCGGCATCGTGGGCCTGGCCACCGCCTGGCAACTCGAACGCCTGGGCCATCAAGTCACGGTGATCGACCGCGCGGCCCCCGGTGCGGGCGCCAGCGGCGGAAACGGCGCGCAGCTCAGCTACTCGTATGTGCAGCCGCTGGCCGATCCGTCGATATGGAAACAGCTGCCCAAGCTGCTGCTCTCGCCTTCTTCGCCGCTCAAGCTGCGGCCGCAGCTCGACCCGCTGCAGTGGCGCTGGGGCCTGGCCTTTCTTGCGGCCTGCAATGCGCAGACCTCGCGCGACACCACGGCGCAGCTGTTGGCGCTGGCGGCGCTGAGCCGCAGCGGCTTCGAGGCCATGCAGGCCGACGTCGCCCCCGACTGCGATTTTTCCGCCACCGGCAAGCTGGTGCTCTACGCCAGCGCGGCCTCGCTTGAAGGTGCGCGCGCGCAACTCGAACTGCAGCGCGCCATGGGCAGCGACCAGCGCATTGTTTCGCCCGACGAATGCGCCGCCATCGAGCCCGCGCTCGCCGGCTATCGCGACCAGATGGCCGGCGCTGTCTACACGCCCAGCGAGTGCGCGGCCGATTGCCTGAAGGTTTGCGGCGAACTGATGCGGGTGCTCAGCGGGCGCGGCGTGCGCTTTCTGCTCGGTGCCGACGTGCACGGCTTCGCGCGCAGCGAAGGCCGCGTGGCCGCCGTGAAAACGAGTGATGGCGACGTGGAGTCCGACGCCTTCGTGATGGCGCTCGGCTCGGCCTCGCACAAGCTCGGGCGTGCGCTCGGCGCCTACCTGCCGGTGTACCCGCTCAAGGGCTACAGCATCACCGTCGAGGTCGATCCTGCGCCCGGCGCCGCGCCCAGCGTGAACGTGACCGACAGCGCACGCAAAGTGGTGTTCGCGCGCATCGGGTCGCGGCTGCGGGTGGCGGGCATGGCGGAACTCGTGGGGCACGACGCGAGCATTCCGGCCACGCGCATCGAAACCCTGGCAGCCGCAACGCGCGCGGTGTTCCCGCATGCGAGCCGGCTCGAAGAACTGCACCCGTGGACCGGCATGCGGCCCGCCACGCCGAAGGGCCTGCCGATCATCGGCCGACTTGCGAGCGCCCCACCGAACATGCTGTTCAACACCGGGCACGGCGCGTTGGGCTTCACACTGGCTTTCGGCTCCGCACGGCGGATTGCCGATGCGCTGGAGCCCGCGGAGTCATTGGCCTGAGCTTCACGGGCGGCAGGCCGCCCTCAGGCCGCCTGCTCTATCGCCTCGCGCATGCAGCGCGTAATTCCGCGGACCGCCACTGAATCGGGCCGTCCCGCAAAGCGCAGCGCGCGCACCGGTACCGGGATGTGCGGCTCCAGCGCCAGCACCTCGACCTTGCTGCTGTCGGCCGAGCGTGCCGTGCAGGCATCGACCAGCGCCACGCCCAGCCCGTGGTGGGCCATCGACAGTGCGGCGTGATAAGTCTGCACGGTGACCACCGCCTGCTGAAAGCCGACGCCGGCCTGTCGGCAGGCTTGGCTCAGGCTGGTGCCCACCGGGTCGCGGCTGTCGAGCCCGATGACGGGCCGGTCCACCAGGTCGTGCAGCGCGACCGACCCATTGCGCACCAGCGCACGCGGAAGCATGCCCTTCGGCGCGATGCACACCATCCGGGTGTCGGCGAGCGTTTCCTGGGTGAGTGAGGGATGCACCGCGGGGCTGAAGACAAAGCCCACGTCGGCTTCTTGCAGCAGCAGCGCCGACATGATCTGCGGCGAATGCAGCGATTCGACGGTGATCGAATAGCCCGGATGCTTTTCGCGAAACGCCTTGAGCGCGCGCGGCAGCACCTCGTAGCTCAGTGCGAGCACGCTGAGGATGCGCAGCTCGCCGGTGTCGCTGCCCGCGCGCAGGTTGGCGGCCAGGCGCTGCACCTCGTCAAGTTGCGCGAACAGCCGCTCGATGTGCGGATACAGCGTGAGCGCCTCGGTAGTCGGTGTCAACCGCCCCTTGGCGCGCTGGAACAGCGGAAAGCCCAGTTGCAGCTCGGCATGCTGCAGCGTGCGGCTCACCGCCGGCTGCGTGATGTTGATGAGCCGCGCCGCCGCGCTCACGCTGCCCGTGAGCATGATGGCGTTGAAGACCTCGATGTGGCGCAGCCGCATCGGTCAGTTGCCCACCTTGTTGCGCGAAAGGTCCATCACCATGCGGGTCGCAAGATAGAGCCGCGGCTCGATGGAATCGACCAGCACGTATTCGGCATCTGCCGAGTGCGCGCCAAAGCCCTGCAGGCCGAAGCGCTCGACCACCGGCGCCTTGGTCTTGAGGGCGGCAAACGCCGCGTCGGTACCGCCGCCGGCGGCCTTGTCGTCAGCGCCCAGCGGCTTGCCGATCTCGTCCTTGTAGATGCGCTGCGCGTGCGCGGCAAGCGAGCGCGAGGCGTCGGTGGCTTCGAGCGGCGGACGGCGGCGCTCGAACTTCAGCTCGACCTTGGCCTCGGGAATCAGCTGCTTCTTCACGCGCTCCTGCACCTGCTGCTCGATGCGGTCGTAGTCGCTCACCTTCAGCACGCGCACATCGGCGCTGGCGGTGGCACTCGCCGGAATCACGTTGCGGTTGCTGCCCGACTTCGAGATGGTCCAGTTCATCTTCAGGCCCGTTGCCGGGTCTGACAGGTCGCGCATCTGCAGCACCTGGTGCGAGAGTTCGTAGAGCGCGTTCACGCCCAGCTCGGGCGCAGAGCCCGCATGCGATGCCTTGCCGGTGACGTTGAGCGTGACCGATGCGATGCCCGCAGTGGCAAGCGAGAGCTTGTCTTCCTTGACCGAGGCGCCTTCGAACGACAGCACCGCGTCGTGCTCGCCGCCGAGCCGCGTGATGAGCGCGCGTGAACCGGGCGAACTGATTTCCTCGTCGCCGTTGATCAGCACGGTGAGCGTGCCATATTCCTTGAACTTGAGCGCCTGCAGCATCGCCACCGTGTGGATGATGACCGCCACGCCCTGTTTGTCGTCGGCAATGCCAAGGCCGTAGGCCTTGTCGCCTTCGACGCGGAAGGGCTGCTTGCCGAGCATGCCCACGGTGTAGACCGTGTCCATGTGCGCAATGAGCATGATCTTCTTCTTGCCCGTGCCCTTGAAGGTGGCCCGCACGGCGCGGCCCATCTTCTCGGGCGTGTCCTCCATGCGGTAGGCCTCGGCGCTGGTGTCGATGAGCTCGACCTCGCCGCCCAGCGCCTTGAGCTTGCCGGCGATGAGATCGGAGATCTTCTCCAAGCCCTCGAGATCGCGGCTGCCGGACTCGATGCCCACGAGCTGCGACAGCGAATCGAGCAGCGGCTGCTTCTGCTCGGCCGCCAGCGAGGCGATGCGCGCATCGGGTGCGGCCAGCGCGGCCTGGCAGGCTGCGGCAATCAGGAGTGCGCCACCTGCGCGGCACCAGGAACGAACGGGGAACAGGGTCATGAACGGCTTCCTTGTGTTTTTCTGGTCCGCACGGTGGACACCGGGCGGGTTCGGCATTCTTCCATGCAGGCCGGCATCGCGGCGACCAGCGCGTCGACTGCGCAGCGCGTCTTCGCGGGCATGTGCCGCGCGCGCGGCCACAGCACATGGATGGGCATGGCCGCGGCGCGGTGGTCGGTCAGCACGGGCTCGAGCTGTCCAGATTGCACGTAGCGTGCCAGCAGCCAGTTCGGCAACCAGGCGAGTCCTGCCCCTGCAATGGCCGCATCGGCCACGGCCTGAAGGTCGTTCAGCCGCGCATGCCAGGGCAGATGCACCGTGTGCGCGCGGCCCTGCGTATCGCTCAGTTCCCAGCGCTGCGACTGGCCGGGACCGCAATAGTCGATGCCCCGGTGCTGCGCCAGCGCGGTCACGTCAGCGGGCCGCCCGAAGCGCGCCAGGTAGGCCGGCGCGGCCGCCAGCCTCATGGTCTGCTCACCGAGCCGGCGGGCCACCAGCCGGTCGGTGTCGGGTAGCTCGCCAATGCGCACCGCCAGGTCGTAGCCCTCCTGCACCAGGTCCACCACGCGGTCGCTGATGGCAATGTCCACCTGCAGCTGCGGATAGCGCTCGATGAGGCCCAGCAGCGCCGGTGCCGCGTGGTGGTGTCCGAAGGCCAGTGGCAGGCTGGCGCGCAGGCGGCCGCGCGGCTCATTCCGGCCGCTTTCGAGCCCCGACTCCGCGGCCTCGAGTTCGGCTTGCGCACGCAGGCAGTGCTCGTAGTAGGCCTGCCCTTCCTCGGTCAGGCTCTGGCTGCGAGTGGTGCGCTGGAGCAGGCGCACGCCGAGCCGCGCCTCCAGCCGAGCGAGCGCCTTGCCCACGGCCGAACGCGTGAGATTCAGCCGCTCGGCCGCGAGCGTGAGGCTGCCGCTTTCGACCACCTCGAGAAAGGTCTGGATGCCATCGAAACGATCGGTCATGGCTTGGGATTGTGCCTTTTGCTTCCCGAATCTGCTGCACCGATGTCCTCAATGAAGAACCTGTTTCCCGACAAGATGACGGCATGACACCGCCTTCAACTCCTTCAACTACCAACCCGCGCCGCGATACGGCCGCGCTCACTGCCGTCTGCCTCGTCGCGCTCATGTTCGGCCTCGAGATCTCCAGCGTGCCGGTGATCCTGCCGGAACTCGAGCGCGTGCTGCACGCCGACTTTCAGGACGCGCAATGGATCATGAATGCCTACACGCTGGCCTGCACCTCGGTGCTGATGGCCGCCGGCACACTGGCCGACCGGTACGGCCGACGCCGCGTGCTGGTGGCGAGCCTCTGGCTGTTCGGGCTGGCATCGCTGGCATGCGGCTGGGCGACGAGCGCGCCGCTCCTGATTGCCGCGCGTTTCGTGCAGGGCGTGAGCGCCGGCACCATGATGATCTGCCAGTTCGCGATCCTGTCGCAGCAGTTCCGTGAACCCGCGGCACGCTCGCGCGCGTTCGCGGTCTGGGGCGTGGTTGCAGGCATCGGGCTGGGCTTTGGTCCGCTGGTGGGCGCCGCCATCGTGGCGTTGGCCGACTGGCGCTGGGTCTTCCTGGCGCACGCGCCGCTGGCGCTGCTCACGCTGGGCCTGGTGCGCGCCAGCGTGCAGGAGTCGCGCGACCCCGACGCGCACCGCCTCGACGTGGCGGGCATGCTCACGCTCACGCTTGCGGTGTTCGCGCTGGTGTACTTCATCACGCTGGGCACGGTGCAGGGCTTCGGCAACCGAGTGGGGCTGGCGCTGCTGGCCGGTGCGCTGGCGTGCCTCGCGCTGTTCGTCGCGGTCGAGCGGCGCAGCGCACACCCCATGTTCGACTTTTCGGTTTTTCGCATCCACCGCTTCAACGGCGCGATGATGGGTTCGGTGGGCATGAACTTCAGCTTCTGGCCTTTCATGATCTACCTGCCGATCTACTTCCAGTCGGCACTCGGCCATGACCTGATGCACGCCGGTTGGGCCCTGCTCGCCTACACGCTGCCCACGCTGCTGGTGCCGCCGCTGGCCGAGCGACTGGCGCTGCGCCACGGCGCCGAGCGTGTGATTCCCGGCGGCCTCGGCCTGATGGCCGCGGCCTTCCTGCTCATGGCCACGGGCAATGCACGCGGCAGCGATGCTGCGGTGATTGCCGCCTGCCTTGCGGCGGGCATCGGGCTCGGCCTCACGAACTCGCCGGTCACCAACACGAGCACCGGCGCGGTGTCGGCGGCGCGCGCGGGCATGGCCTCGGGCATCGACTTCAGCGCGCGGCTGATCACGCTCGCCTTGAACATTGCGCTGATGGGCTTCGTGCTGGTGAGCGGCATTGCGCGACACCTGGGCGAAGCCGGCCTGCACGCCGACGCCAGCGAACTGCTGCAACTGGCGCAGAGCGTGGCAGCGGGCAAGCTGGACGCCCTGCCTGGCGCCGCGGGCTCCGCGCTCGCGCAGGCCGCCCTGCGCCAGGGGTTTGGCGATGTGATGCTCTATGCCGGCATCGGCGTGGGATTGCTGGCACTCGCGAGCCACGCCTTCTTCAGGCGCGGCCGGCGCTCAGTGGGCCTTGTCCCAGTTCGGGCCGATGCCGATCTCGGCTAGCAGCGGCACCTTCAGCTCGGCCACGCTGGCCATCAGGCGCGGGATTTCGGTGCGCACCCATTCGACCTCGGCCTCGGGCACCTCGAACACCAGTTCGTCGTGCACCTGCATGATCATCCGGGTGGCGCGCTTCTCGGCGTCGAGCACATCCTGCACCTTGATCATGCTGAGCTTGATCAGGTCGGCCGCCGTGCCCTGCATGGGCGCGTTGATGGCCGCGCGCTCGGCGCCGCCGCGGCGCGGGCCGTTGGGCGAATTGATCTCGGGCAGGTACAGGCGCCGGCCGAACACGGTCTCGACATAGCCTTTCTCCTTCGCGAGCGCCTTGGTCTCGTCCATGTACGCCTTCACGCCCGGATAGCGCGCGAAGTAGCGCTCGATGTAGGAGGCCGCGGCCTTGGTCTCGATGCCCAGGTTGCGCGCCAGCCCAAAGCTGCTCATGCCGTAGATGAGACCGAAGTTGATCACCTTGGCATAGCGGCGCTGCTCGCTCGACACCTGGTCGGGCGTGGAGCCGAACACCTCCGCCGCGGTGGCGCGGTGCACGTCGATGCCTTCGCGGAACGCGCGCAGCAGCGACTCGTCGCCGCTGATGTGCGCCATGATGCGCAGCTCGATCTGCGAGTAGTCGGCGCTCGCAATCACGCTGCCGGCCGGCGCAATGAAGGCTTCGCGCACGCGGCGGCCTTCGGGCGTGCGGATCGGAATGTTCTGCAGGTTGGGATCGTTGCTCGACAGCCGCCCGGTGACGGCCACCGCCTGCGCATAGTGCGTGTGAACGCGTCCGGTGCGCGGGTTGGCCAGCTGGCCGAGCTTGTCGGTGTACGTGCCCTTGAGCTTGGACAGGCCGCGGTGCTCCAGGATCTTGGCCGGCAGCGGATAGTCCTCGGCCAGCTTCTCGAGCACTTCCTCATCCGTGCTCGGCGCGCCGCTCGGCGTCTTCTTGACCACCGGCAGACCCAGCTTGGTGAAGAAGATCTCGCCGATCTGCTTGGGCGAGCCCAAGTTGAAGGGCTGCCCGGCGATCTCGTAGGCCTCTTGCTCCAGCGCCATGATGCGCGTGCCGAGCTCATGGCTTTGCGCGGCGAGCGTGGGCGCATCGATCAGCACGCCGTTGCGCTCGACGCGGTAGAGCGCCTCGCTCGAATCCATTTCGAGCTGGTAGATGAAGCGCAGTTTTTCGTCGCGCTCGATCTGGGGCCACAGCGCCAGGTGAACGTCGAGTGTCTGGTCGCTGTCCTCGCACGAATATTCGGCGGCCTTGGCAATCTCGACCTGGCTGAACGGAATCTGGTGCGCGCCCTTGCCGCACAGGTCTTCGTACGAAATGCCGCTGCGCCCCAGGTGGCGCTCGGCCAGGCTTGCAAGCCCGTGCGGCCGGTGCGCCTCGAGCACATAGCTTTGCAGCATGGTGTCGTGCGCATAGCCCTGCACCTCGATGCCGTGGTTGGCGAACACGTGGCGGTCGTACTTGATGTGCTGGCCGAGCTTTTTCTTCTCGGGGTTTTCGAGCCACGGCTTGAGCCTGGCGAGCACTTCGTCGATTGGCAGCTGCGCGGGCGCATCGCCGTAGTTGTGCGCCAGCGGCACGTAGGCCGCCTCGCCGGGCTCCACGCTGAAGCTCACGCCCACGATCTGCGCAACCATTTCGTCGAGCGACGTGGTCTCGGTGTCGATCGCGGCCAGGTCGGCGGCCTCCAGCCTTGCGAGCCAGCTGTCGAACTGCTCCCAGGTCGTGATGGTTTCGTACTTCAGGTTGCTCGCGGGCGATGCGGCTTCTATGGCGCCCAGGTTGGACGATTCATCGAACAAACCGCCCTGGTCGGCACTCGCAGCGCCGCCGCGGGCCTGCTGCTTCTTGATATTTTCCTCGATCAGCTCCGGCGGCACTTCCATCGCTTCGAGCGACTTGACCAGGCTCTTGAAGCCGAACTTTTCGTAGAAGGGCTTGAGCTCGGCCGTTTGCGGCGCACCCACGGGCAGCCCTTCGAGCGAAGGCAGGCCGGTCACATGCCCGGCCAGGTCGCAATCGGTACGAATGGTGACCAGCTGTCGGCTCAGCGGCAGCTTGTCCAAGGCCTTGCGGAGGTTCTCGCCGGCCTGGCCCTTCACCTCGGCGGCGCGCTGGATCAACGCATCGAGCGAGCCGTATTCCAGCAGCCATTTGGCAGCCGTCTTCGGGCCGACCTTCTCGACGCCTGGAACGTTGTCGACCGCATCGCCCACCAGCGTCTGGTAGTCGATCATCAAATTGGGCGGCACGCCGAACTCGGCCGTGACGCCGGCCACGTCGCGCTTCTTGCCGTTCATCGTATCGATGATGGTGATGTGCTCGTCCACCAGTTGGCTCAGGTCCTTGTCGCCGCTGGACACGATCACTTCCACGCCCTGCGCCGCGGCCGTCTTGGCGAGCGTGCCGATCACGTCGTCGGCCTCGATATCGGGCACGCAGAGCACGGGCCATCCCATGAGCTTCACCACTTGGTGGATGGGGTCGATCTGGCTGCGCAGGTCGTCGGGCATCGGCGAGCGGTTGGCCTTGTATTCGGGATACAGGTCGTCGCGAAACGTCTTGCCGGGCGCGTCGAAGATGCAGGCCGCGTAGTCGGCGCGAACCTCGCGGCGCAGCGCCGTCATCATGTTGATCATTCCGCGGATGGCGCCGGTGGCCGGGCTCTTCGGGTCGCCGGGCACGGCCCGCAGATCGGGCATGGCGTGGAAGGCGCGGTAGAGATAGCTCGAGCCATCGACGAGCAGCAGCGTTTTCTTGTCGGTCATCAGGCCATTTTGCCGTGCCCGGCGCGGCGCCCTGAACCACGGCGGCGTACGCCGCCGACCGACACCTCGAAAGCGGCGCCAAGCCTACAATCCTTGCATGCCTAGCCCCACACTCCTGGTCGCCCGCCGCATTCTGCTGGCGCTGGCCTTCGCCGCTCCTTTTGCCGCCGCTCAGGCGCAGTCCGCACCCGGCCGGGCGCCTGCACCGGCCGAGCCGCTACAAAATCAGGAGCAACCCGACGGCCGACGCAACCAGAAGGTCGAGCACATCCACACCGAAGACAGTGGCGCTTCGGTCGACGAAGTCCGCTATGGCGGCCGCACGCAGAGCATCAACGTGAAGCCCAAGGCCAACGTGCCCGGCTATGAAGTGCTGCCCAACGACGCAGGCAGCGCACGCCCGGGCTCGGCCGACTCGAACGGCAACGGCCCGCGCGTCTGGAACGTGATGAAGTTCTGACCGTGCTGCGCGTTCAATCGTCAGCGCGACGCTGAGCACCGCCATGGCAGTTTTTACCGAAGTCGAATTCGGCGAGGCAGACGCGCTCGTGCAACGCCTGGGCCTGGGCCCGCTGCGCGAGCTGCGCGGCATCGAGGGCGGCATCGAGAACACCAACTACTTCGCCACCACCGAAACCGGCGAGTTCGTGCTCACGCTGTTCGAGCGCCTCAGCGCCGAGCAGCTCCCCTACTACCTGTGTCTCATGAAGCACCTGGCGGGCCGCGGCCTGCCGGTGCCGGAGCCCGTGGCCGACCCGGCCATCGCGCCGCCGTCGGGCCATGCGCTGACGATTGCGGCGAATGCCCCTTGCGAACTGCTGCTCAAGGTGACGGGCAAGCCGGCCGCGCTGGTGCAACGGCTCTCGGGCCGCAGCGAACTGGCGCCGGGCACCGCGCATTGCGCCCAGCTGGGCGAAATGCTGGCGCGCATGCACCTGGCCGCGCGCGACTTTCCGCGCATCCAGCCGAACCTGCGCGGCCTGGCGTGGTGGAACGAGACCGTTCCGGTGGTGCTGCCCTACATCGACGAGTCGCAAGCCGCGCTGCTGCGCGCCGAACTGGCCTACCAGAACCATGTGGCCGAAACATCGGCCTATGCCGCACTGCCGCGCGGACCGGTGCATGCCGACATGTTCCGCGACAACGTGATGTTCGCAACCGGCGAAGACGCCGCCGCGGCGCCGCGCCTGACCGGCGTGTTCGACTTCTACTTTGCGGGCACCGACACCTGGCTGTTCGACCTGGCCGTGTGCCTGAACGACTGGGCCATCGACCTGCCTACCGGCGAACACGACGCCGAACGCGCGGACTCGCTGCTGTCCGCCTACGAAACCGTGCGCCCGCTGAATGCCTCCGAGCGCGCCCTGCTGCCGGCCATGCTGCGCGCCGCGGCGCTGCGCTTCTGGATTTCTCGGCTCTGGGACTTTCATCTTCCGCGCGAGGCCAGCATGCTGAAGCCGCACGATCCGGCGCACTTCGAGCGCGTGCTGCGCGGGCGCGCCTCCCATCCGCATGCCATGGCGCAGTCGCTCGAGCCGCTGGCCGCCTGACTCTTAAAAATGAAACTCAACCTCGTGCCGGCGCGAACCGGCGCTACGTGGGTCCGCCTCGGACTCAAGACCTTCTGGCGGCAGCCGCTCGCCTTCATTTCGCTGTTCTTCCTGCTGATGGCGCTGATCTCGACGGTGTCGCTGCTGCCGCTGCTCGGCAGCGTGCTGGCGCCGGTGCTGCTGCCCTTCATGACGCTGGGGCTGATGGTCGCCACGTCGATCGCCTACACCGACAACGCCGAGGGCATCGGCACCGCCGGCCACGCGCAGCGCCCTACCGGCTCCGCCATGTTCGTTGCGGTGATTGCCGCCATGCGCACCGAGTGGCGCTCGCTGGTCAAGCTGGGCGTGATCTCCGCGGTGTACTTCGTGTTCGCGGTGCTGCTGACGTCGTTCATCGACGGCGGCCAGCTGGCCAAGGCCTACCTGCTCGACGAAGCGCTGACGCCCGAGATCATGGCGAGCAGCGACTTCCAGGTGGCGCGCATGTTCCTGATGTGCCTGAACCTGCCGCTGTCGCTGGCCATGTGGCATGCGCCCGCGCTCGTGCACTGGCATCGCGTGGAGCCGGTGAAGAGCATCTTCTTCAGCGTGGTGGCGGTGTTTCGCAACTTTGGCGCCTATGCGCTGTTCGGCCTTGCATGGCTCGGCGTGTTCCTGCTGGCGGGCATCGGCATGGGCCTGGTTGCCACGGTGCTGATCGGTGTCGGTTCGGTGGGCGGAGGCGGCGCCGCCGCGGCCATCGGCAATGTGCTGATCGTGGGCTCGGCCCTGGTGCTCGCAGCCATGTCGATGAGCTCGACCTGGTTCACCTTCCGCGACAGCTTCGACCCGAACTGAAGCGAGCTCCCGGCCCGCGGGCCGGAGTCTTCATCAACCGGCCGGGGTCCGGTCCTTGCGCAGGCTGGCGAAAAGCGACCACGCCATGCCGGCCAGCAGCAGGAAGCCGACGCCTAGCGCTCCCCACAGCCACCACTTGCGCGAGGGATCCGGCTGCGTGGGCACCGGCAACTGCGCCGTTGCTGCCACCACGGCATCGACAGCCGCCACCAGCGGAGGCGGCAATGCGACGGTGGCCTGGTCTGCCGACACGGGCTTGTTCGGGTTGTAGCCCGGCACGAGCGTGGCCAGCGCCAGGGCCGCGCCCGGCGCGCTGCCCTGCACCGCGTTCTTTTCGGGCGCCGTACTCCACGTGAGCGAGAACGGCGCGGCGCCTTGCGCCAGGAACACCAGCGTACGCGGCGTGCCGGCCACCGAAATCGTCGGGGGCGTTGCGCCCAGCAGGCTCACCGGGCCCGAGGTGCGAAGCCGCAGGTGCGAATAGCTCGTGCCGTCGAGCGCCAGCAGCGGCGAGCGCGCTTCGCCGCCCGCTTGCGCGAGGCGATACACCACGGTGTCGAGCAGCGGCACTTCGCCCTGCGTGCCCGAAGAAGACGAAGGCGGCCGGCGCTGCTGGTGCCGCAAGGCGTACAGCGGGTTGCGCGGCACGCGCGGCGGCTCGGAGGCAACCGACGGAACGGCAGCAGGCAAGCCTGAAATCCCGACCTGCGCCAGCGTGTTGACGTCGGCCAGGTCGATGCGCACGCTTTCGACCGGAACGCCGCGCGGCAGCGGGTAGTCGCAATGGTCGGCGCCGCAGCGCTCCGGCCTCAGCGCGCCCGACCATTCGAGCGGCGCGACGGGTTCGACCTCTTGCACGCTGTCGATCGCCACGCTGGTCAGCGGCGCGCCGTTCTTCGGGTCGCTCCAGCGCAGCCGCAGGAAACGCGCCTGCACGTTGTCCAGGTCGACCGCCAGTCGCTCGATGGTCTGGCCGCCGTGGGCCAGCCGCACCAGCTGCTCTTCGCTACCGAGCGGCCGCCAGTTCCGCAGGTCGTCGCTGGCCTCGAGCCTGAATGCGAACAGGCCGCGCGCCTCGGGCGCCATTTCGAAGCGCGCCTGCAGCAGGCTGCCCTTGAGTTGGCTCGCATCGATGAGCCATTGCGCGGCGTCGTCTTGCTTGCGCGCCGGCTTGCGGGCGAGCGCCAGGGAGCCGTCGGGACGCACCTTGAAGCTCAACGACGCGTCTTCAGACGCATCGGCGGCGCTTGCGGGCAGCGCGAAGATAGGCACCTCTTTGGATGCCAGCCGAGGCTCCGCCGCCTCGTTGCGCAGCCATGCGTAGGGCACCGCGTTGCCGGCTGCATTGCGCACCCGCAGGTCGCGCAGATCGCCGTATGCGGCGTGGGCATGAATGCCGAGCGGCAGCGCGAGCCGGTAGTACGGCCCGCTGCCTTGCAAGGCAATGGGCGCTGTGGCGGGAGGCTGCGCCCAGGCAGCACCGAACCCGGCCATTGCCAACGCCACGGCCAGACCAATTCGCACCACATGGCGCGAGGGCTTCGCACTTGTCTTCATGCTGCACCTCCTTCGGCCAACACATCTTTCTCCATTTCGTTTTTCTTCGGCGGCACCGGGGCGAAATAACCTACAAGCAGCAGCAATGCACCCACCGCGATGAATGACACGATGCGGAACAAGCCGCCCCTGTCCGCCAGCTCGACAAAGAACAATTTCAGCACCACAACGCCCAGCAGCGCGGCGCCGCCGACCCACAGCGTGCGCACGCCGCGCGAGTGGCCGAGCACCATCGCGATCACGCCGCAGATCGCCCAGGTGATCGAAAGCGCCGCCTGCGTGAGCCACGATGCATAGAGCGCATCGAAGCGCCATTCGACGCCCGCATAGTGATGACAACTGCGAAGCACCGCGCCGGTCAGCAGCGCCAGGCCGGTAACGCCGAGCACGCCCTTGGCCACCATCGGCTGCACGCGCGCGAACGACCCTTGCGGCAAGGCGCGCCACCAGAGCACCAGCGCAAACAGCACCAGCCACTGCGCCAGTTCCAGCGGATTCAGCAGCGGCACATAGGGCAGAGGCGCGGCATTGCCCGGGCTCGTGCCGTTGGTCACCCACACCCATGCGAGCAGGTAAGCCGCCACCGGCATTGCCGCAACCTCGAGGTATGCGGCGCGGTAATCGGCCAGCGGCCAGCGTTGCAGCAGCGCGCGGGAGCGCAGCAGCCACAACGCAACCGCGGGCACCACGGCCCAGCCCAGCAGCTGCCAGCTAGACCACTCCGCGCCGATGCGCCCCAGCTGCCATTGGCACTCGCGCGCCGCCAGCAGCAGGAAGAACCAGAAACCCGCCACGTGGAAAGGCGCAAGCGCCGCCGGAGCAAGCCAGCGTTTTTGCGCATGCAGCAGCCGCAGGTGCCACAGCAGCGCCAGCGGCCAGGCCACCCAGCCCAGCGCGCTCGAAGGCACGTAGACCAGCGGCGCAGCCAAGGCAACACCGTAGGCGGCAATCAGCGCGAAGCCCGGCAACGTGGCCAGCGTCGCGCGGCCCAGTTGCGGCCAGCCGCGCCGGTGCGCCACCACGGCCGACAGGGCCGAGGTGACGAGCACGATGGCGAGAGCAGCCGCGGCCACATGGCCGGCCATGGCGTTGCGCTGCAGCACCGCGGCGGTTTCGGCAAACCAGCCGAAAAGCCACCAGCCCAGCCCCCAGATCACCGGTGCCCACAGCGCGGCCGGGTTGGCGCACCAGTCGTTGATCCAGCGCGTGCGCTTGGCGGTGGTGGTGCCTTCGGTGGCGCGCCGCCATGCCTCGTCGCTCATCCACGCGCCGGCCAGCAAGGCCGCGAGCCCCAGCACCACCGGTGTCCAGAAGCCCAGGTGCGCGAAGGCCGCGAGCGGGGTATTGCCGTGGAAGGTCCAGATCTGCCCGAAGACGTACAGCAGCGCCGAGACGACCTGCAGCACACCGGCCAACGCGGCGAGCGGCTTGTGCGCAATGCGTAGCGCCACCCAAAGGACGACCGTGGCCGTGAGCGGCCACAGCAGAGCGGCCTGCGCCAGGCTCACCTGGAACAGCATCGCAAGATGCAGCAGGCCTACGCCGGCGATCACCGCGACGGCATTGCCGATCGACCACACCGGCTGGATGCCGCGTGCCAATGCGGCGCGGTGCGCCTGCAGCATCGACCATGCGGCGCTGCCGAGCAGGCTGAGCGCAATGAGGCTTGCCGCCACCGCGCCTTGCCAGCCGCTTGCGAGCACCTGGTCGGCGCTGCCGCGCACGTCGGCCGCGCGATGCAGGGTGGCGATGAAGCCGGCCACCGCCAGCGCCTGCATGCCGTAGGTCACGAAAGACAGCGGCCGCAGCTTGAAGCGCACCGCCACCGCAAAGGCGGCGGAAGCGAGCAAGGCCGTTGCAGCAGCAGCCCATGGCGGCGTGAACCACTGCCACAGCAGCAGGGTGAGCGCGCCCATGCCGAGCCACGGCAAGGCGGTGCCCACCAGCGCTTCCCAGCCGTTGCCCTCGTCGAGCTTGGCACGCCGATGAATGGCCCACATCGCGAACGCACTCACTGCCACCAGCATCGGCCCGATCACCGAGCCCTGCAGCAGCGGATGCCCCGGCGCCGCATCGAGTTGCGTGGCTTCGAGCAGCTTCCACACCGCACCGGCGAACACCAGGAACGAGAACGCCCGCGCATACACGCGCCCCTGCCGCGCGCCCAGCCAGTACATGCCGGCCGCTTCGACGGCCCAGGCTGCGCCCGTCCACCGGCCCTCGAGGCCGAGCGGAATGGCCAGCGTGCCGAAGATCACGCCCACGATGGCGTAGGCCTCCGCAAGCAGCGCCAGGCCCTTGGGCTGCGTGGCAAACACCAGCCGGCCCAGCACCAGGTAGAAGGCCGAGATCGCCATGGCCGAGAAGGCGGCGCCGTATTCCCACGGCTGCATGAGCAGGTACTGCATGCCGAACGCGACCATCGGCGTGCCGAACACCAGCGAGCTGTCGACGCGCCCCGCGCGGCGCAGCGTGTCGAGCGCGCGGGTGGCCAGGGGCTGTGCGGGCTGCACGGGTGCGTCGAACAGCGTACGGCGCGCGAACAGCAGGCCCACCGCGACGAACATCAGGAAGAACACCAGCAGGAAGGGCTGCACGATGCCGTACTGGTCGTCTGTGTAGTATTTGTGCGCCCAGCCCGCGGCCAGCGTGAAGGTGCCGACAAAACCGATCAGGTTCAGCACCCGCCAGGCCTTGAACCAGGCGATCAGCACGATGCCGACGTCGAGCACCAGCAGGTAGGTGAAGAGCCCCACGGGCCGGTTCTGCCCCGTGGAGGCAAGCACCGGCGCCGCAAAGCCCTCGAGCGCCGCAACAATGGCCAGCACCGGTGCGTTCTGCAGCACCGCCAGCACCGCGCTGAGCGCCGCCACGCCGAACAGGAAGGCGAAGCCGGCGGTCGGTGGCAGCAGCTCGTGCACCTTCATGGCCGCGAGCGTGGTGAGATAGAAGACGCCGATGCCCGCGCCTTGCAGGATCAACGCATAGCTGGCGCGCTTGCGGCGCAGGAACCAGCCCAGGGCGAGCAGGCCCGCGCCCACCAGCGCGACGGCCGCATAGCGCAGTTCGACAGGCACCGTCACGCGCTCGGCCGTGTAGCGCAGCAAGAAGGCGAGCCCCAGAAACAGGATGAGCACGCCGAGCTTCACCAGCATGTTGCCGCCGAAGATCAGGTTGGCGATGGGTGCGGGCAAGCGGTCGCGCAGCGGAATTGCGGGCGGAGGCGGTGGTGGTGGCAGGCGCCGCGGCGCTGGCACGGCAACCGGCGGCTTGACTGGTGCCGGTGCAGGGATTGGCTCGGCGGCCGCGGGCGACGTGGCCGGCATCGAGGCACGCGCTGCGGCGGCTGCGGCTGCGGCCGCCTGGGCAGGCCGCGCGATCGGGTTCGGCGTGGCAGGCGTGATCGGCTCGGCCGGCGCGGCTTGGGAAGCCGGCTGCGCCACCAGCGTCGCGGGAGCAACTGCTTCCGCTATGGGTTGTTCATCGGCAGGCGCCGCCTCGCCAGCGCCCTGCGTGAGCCGCCGCTCGAGCATGCTCACGCGCTGTTCGAGCTCGGTCACGCGCTGCTGCAGCTTCAGCATGCCGCCTGCGGGGGCAGTCGATGCGGCGGTGCCGGACGCCGAGGCAATGCCGGCAGGCTGCGCGCGCTCGGCCTCAGTGCGCTCAGGCTCGGCGGTGCTCTTCTTGCCGACGATTTTCGGCAATGCGAACGCGCCGACAACCGCCAATATCAGCGCAGCTGGAACCGACTCGGCCAAGGCCCCTATGAAAAGGCCGGCAATCATGCCAATGAACCACATCCTCAGCTCCCCTTGTTTTGGCGAGCATGGAGTGTACGGCGATTGCTTCGCTAGAAACCGCCGCAAACGCCCGTGGCTATTGCAAGGTCAGCTATTTGTTTAATAGCAAACCTGGCGGCGCTTACACCGGCGTGAGCTTGGCCACCGACAGCGCGAGCCACTTCACGCCATGCCGCGTGAACTTGACCTGTGCCCGCGCGTCGTCGCCCGTGCCTTCGAGCGACAGCACCGTGCCTTCGCCGAACTTGTTGTGGAACACCTGCATGCCCGACCGCAGGCCGTGCGAGGGTGCTGTTTTCTGCGGCGGCACCGGCGGGCTTGCGAACGTGTCCTTGTTGCCGCCGTAGCTGCTGCCGCTGCTGTAGCTGCCGCCACCGCCGCGGGTGCTCGCATAGCCGCCGCCGTAGCCGAATGCCGATGGCGTGAACGCCTGGTTCTTGGGCGTGAGCCACTTGAGCGCGCCTTCGGGCAGCTCTTCGAAGAAGCGGCTCTTCACGTTGTAGCGCGTCTGGCCGTGGAGCATGCGGGTTTGCGAGTGGCTCAAGTACAGGCGCTTGCGCGCGCGGGTGATGGCCACGTACATCAGGCGGCGCTCTTCCTCGAGGCTTTCGAAGTCGCTCATGGAGTTTTCGTGCGGGAACAGGCCCTCTTCCATGCCGGTGATGAACACGCAGTCGAACTCCAGCCCCTTGGCCGCGTGAACGGTCATCAGCTGCACGGCGTCCTGCCCGGCCTGCGCCTGGTTGTCGCCCGATTCGAGCGCCGCATGCGTGAGGAACGCGGCCAGCGGGCTCAGCGTTTCGCCGGTTTCGGCGTCGGGCGCGAGCGGCTCGTCGACCACGGGGCGGGTCAGGTCGATGCCCTGGCTGGCGGGCGACTGCCGCAACTCGTCGACGGGCAGTGCCACCGCATCTCGGCCGAAGCCTTCCTGCGTGACGAAGCTTTCGGCCGCGTTCACCAGTTCTTCCAGATTCTCGATGCGGTCGGCGCCTTCGCGGTCGGCCTTGTAGTGTTCGACAAGTCCGCTGTGGTCGAGCACCAGCTCGATGATCTCGCGCAGGCTGACGCCCTGCGTCTGCTCGCGCAGCACGTCGATCTTGGCCACAAAGGCCGTGAGGTTCGAGCCCGCCTTGCCGCCCACGGCATGCACCGCATCGTGCAGCGAGCGCCCCGCCGTTCGCGCCGCGTCCTGCAGCTGCTCGAGCGTGCGCGCGCCGATGCCGCGCGGCGGAAAGTTGACCACGCGCAGGAAGCTGGTGTCGTCGTCCTTGTTCTCGAGCAGCCGCAAATAGGCCAGCGCGTGCTTGATTTCGGCCCGCTCGAAGAAGCGCAGGCCGCCGTACACGCGGTACGGCACCGAGGCGTTGAAGAGCGCCGTTTCGATCACCCGGCTCTGCGCATTGCTGCGGTAGAGCACGGCCATTTCCTTGCGGTCGAAGCCGTCGCGCACGAGCTGGCGCATTTCCTCGACCATCCACTGCGCCTCGGCCAGGTCGGTGGGCGATTCATACACGCGCACCGGCTCGCCCGGGCCCTGGTCAGTGCGCAGGTTCTTGCCCAGGCGCTTCTTGTTGTGGCTGATGAGCTCGTTGGCCGAATCGAGAATGTTGCTGTAGCTGCGGTAGTTCTGCTCCAGCTTGATCTGGTGCTGCACATCGAACTCGCGCACAAAGTCGGCCATGTTGCCCACGCGCGCGCCGCGAAAGGCATAGATGCTCTGGTCGTCGTCGCCCACGGCAATCACGCTGTTCTGGCCCGGCGTGAACTGGCCCGCCACCGTGTTGCCCGAGAGCATCTTGATCCACGCGTACTGAAGCCGATTGGTATCCTGGAACTCGTCGATCAGGATGTGGCGAAAGCGGCGTTGGTAGTGCTCGCGCACCGGGTCGTTGTCGCGCAGCAGTTCGTAGCTGCGCAGCATGAGCTCCCCGAAATCGACCACGCCTTCGCGTTGGCACTGTTCTTCGTAGAGCTGGTACAGCTCGACCTTCTTGCGATCGTCGTCGCTGCGGATCTCCACGTCGCGCGGGCGCAGCCCGTCTTCCTTGGCGCCCGCGATGAACCACTGCGTCTGCTTGGCCGGAAAACGCTCGTCGTCCACGTTGAACTGCTTCATCAGCCGCTTGATGGCCGAAAGCTGGTCTTGCGTGTCGAGAATCTGAAAGGTGGAAGGCAGGTTGGCCAGCTTCCAGTGCGCGCGCAAGAGGCGGTTGCACAGGCCGTGGAAAGTGCCGATCCACATGCCCCGCACATTCACGGGCAGCATGGCCGTGAGCCGCGTCATCATCTCCTTGGCGGCCTTGTTGGTGAAGGTCACGGCAAGGATGCCGCCGGCGGAAACCTGGCCGGTCTGCAGCAGCCAGGCGATGCGGGTGGTCAGCACCCGGGTCTTGCCCGAGCCGGCACCGGCAAGAATGAGGGCATTGCCCGCGGGAAGGGTGACCGCGGCGCGCTGCTCCGGGTTCAGGTTCTGCAACAACGGCAGTTCCAGGGGGTTGGCATCAGCCGCAGGTTCGTTAAACAACATCCGTCGATTGTAGAAACCAACTCGTATGCGGGTTATATGAAGAACTGGAAGACCTCCCTTCACCACCCTGCGTAAAATCAATCACCGGGCCCAAGTTTCTTGCGTCCGGTTTTTTGTGGGCGTTTTCTTTTCGGAACGCCACGGAGACCGGCCGGACCAAGCGCTCATTCGTTCGTTTCAACGATTCCTTTTCAGGAGCCTGGTCATGCAAATTTTCGATTACGACAACATCCTGCTGCTGCCGCGCAAATGCCGCGTGGAAAGCCGATCGGAGTGCGATACCAGCGTGACGCTGGGCGCGCGCAGCTTCCGCCTGCCGGTGGTGCCGGCCAACATGAAGACGGTGGTCGACGAGTCGATCTGCCTCTGGCTCGCGCAGAACGGCTACTTCTACGTGATGCACCGCTTCGACCTGGACAACGTGAAGTTCGTCAAGGAAATGCAGGGCCAAGGCGTGTTCGCTTCGATCTCGCTCGGTGTGAAGAAGCCCGACTACGACACGGTCGACCAGTTGGCGGCCGAGGGCCTAGTGCCCGAATACATCACGATCGACATTGCGCACGGCCACGCCGACAGCGTGAAGAACATGATCGGCTACCTGAAGCAGAAACTGCCGGGCTCCTTCGTGATCGCGGGCAATGTGGGCACGCCCGAAGCGGTGATCGATCTGGAGAACTGGGGTGCCGACGCCACCAAGGTCGGCATCGGCCCGGGCAAGGTCTGCATCACCAAGCTCAAGACGGGGTTCGGCACGGGTGGCTGGCAGCTCAGCGCGCTCAAGTGGTGCGCACGCGTGGCGACCAAGCCGATCATTGCGGACGGCGGCATTCGCGACCACGGCGACATTGCCAAGAGCGTGCGCTTCGGCGCATCGATGGTGATGATCGGCTCGCTGTTCGCGGGCCACGAAGAATCGCCGGGCAAGACGGTCGAGGTCGACGGCGTGCTCTTCAAGGAGTACTACGGCTCGGCCAGCGACTTCAACAAGGGCGAGTACAAGCACGTCGAGGGCAAGCGCATCCTCGAGCCGATCAAAGGCAAGCTGGCCGACACGCTGGTCGAGATGGAGCAGGACGTGCAGAGCTCCATCAGCTACGCCGGCGGCCGCGCGCTGATGGACATCCGCAAGGTCAACTACGTCACGCTGGGCGGCGACAACGCGGGCGAGCACCTGCTGATGTAGGCGCCCTGCCGGGCCGGGCGGTCAAGCCTCCAGGAGTTGCACCGCTTGGCGGTGCAGCGCGTGGGCCGGGTCCGCCAATGCATCGACGACGCTGAAGTGGTTCAGGCCCGGCAGCGTTTCGCACACAGGCACGGTGTTGCGGCCCCATGCCTCGCGAATCAGCGCGTTGTGGCGCAGGAACTCCTCGCTTTCATCGCCACCCACCACCGCGTGCAGCTGGCCGCGCGCCGGTGCCGGCCACAGCGCCGGGCTGGCGCGCAACGCGTCCGCATCGCTGAGCTTGAGCACGTTCGCGAGGAACGGCGTGCGCTGCAGCGGCCGAAGGTCGTAGAGGCCCGAGATCGACAACGCGTTGCGCACCAGTTGCGCCGGAAGATCGGGCGCAACTGCCTTCCAGTTGCAGGCCAGCAGCGCGGCCGCCATGTGGCCGCCGGCCGAATGCCCGGCCACGGTGATGCGCGACGGGTCCGCGCCGAAGCTCGCGGCGTTGCGCCATGTCCACTCGAGCGCCCGCACCATCTGCATGAGGATGCCCGGCACGGTCACGGGCTGCTCCGCCGTTCCGGGGCACAGCGCGTAATTGGGCATGACCACGCACACGCCGCGGTCGTTGAATGCGGGCGCAATGAAGGAATGGTCGCGCTTGTCCATCGCGCGCCAGTAGCCGCCGTGAATGAACACCAGCACCGGCGCACCGGGCACGGGGGCGGGAAAGATGTCGAGCGTTTCGTTGACGCCCTGGCCGTAGGGCACGTCGATCCTGCCGGCAAGCGCTTCGCGCGCGGCAGCGGAATCGCCCGCCCATCGCTTGAAGTACGCCGGGTGGTCTTTCACCCGGGCGAGATTGTTGTACATGCCTTCCAGCCAGGCGGGGTCGTACGAGGCCATGCGGTTCCTGCTTCCTTCTTTTTTGGAGACCGCGCATCTTGGCGCATCCCGGGTTTGCCGCATGCGCTTGCAGGGGTGTTCTGGTTAAAATCCGCCTGCGTTGGGGGGGTAGCTCAGCTGGGAGAGCGCCGCGTTCGCAATGCGGAGGTCGTGAGTTCGATCCTCATCCTCTCCACCAACAACACCCATACAGAAAGGGCTCGAATTTTTTCGAGCCCTTTTTTCTTGCCTGGCGTTGATCGCGTGCTTTTGCCGCTTCGCCCTCCAGCCTCAGTCACCGGCTGAAGTCACGAAATAAGCAAAAATTTTCATTTGGTAACAATATTACACGCGTAACCATAGAAACAAAGTATTGCATTTGACTACCAAAGTAGTAAGGTGAAATCTTCACATTACACCTTTGGTATCAAACGTGAACAGCGCGGGCCCAGTACTCGATTCTCCGGAACGCCAATGCTGGCGGGCCTTCGGACACAACGGCGGAGCATGAGATTGCTCAGCACACTGGAACAACGCCGTGCCAGTCACCTCCTTCGACCCGGACTGCGGGACCGACTTCAACCTTACCGCCGACGCGGTCATGGTTGCAAGGATGAGACTGGTGCTCTCGATCTCCGCCCTGCTGGCGGTTGCGGTTGACGCAGGCGAGGCCCAGGAGCACATCAGCAGCCCCACCTGGCTGGCATTCGCCAGCTACCTACTTTATAGCGGCGGCGTTTACATCTGCACGCGCACAGGCCAGCGCTACTTTCGCGGCAAGGCCATCCACTGGTTCGACGTGCTGTGGTTCACGGTGCTCATTTTCGTAACAGGCGGTCTTCCGAGCCTGTACTTTCTCTTCTACTTCTTCGTCATCCTCACCTCGTCGTTCCGCTGGGGCTATGAAGAAGGAGCCAGGGTGACGATGGCGTCCGTCGCATCGTTCGCCGCCTGCAGCCTGGCCACGGGCACCGACACCTACACGCCGCAGCTGCTCATGCGCACCACGTTCCTGCTGGCGCTGGGGCACATGATCGGCCACTGGGGCGGATCGAAGGTCGAACTGCGGCGGCGCCTCTCCCTGCTGGGCCAGGTAAGCCGGCTGTCGAATCCCCGGTTCGGCGTGAACCGCACGATTGCCTGCACGATGGAAAGAACGCTCGATTTCTTCAAGGCGAGCCACTGCATCCTGCTGATGCGAAATTCTGAAACCGGCGTCTGGGTCATGCGCGCGCTCAAGGAAGGCGATGCGGCGGAGGCCGTGAGCGTCGAGACGATCAACCGCATCACGGACTCACCGCTTGTGGCGCTGTCCGGCGAACGCATCGTGCTGAACAACCGCCGCCCCTGGCCGCTGAACTGGCTTCGGGCCGAGGGCCATGCCTGCGAGCAGCGCAACCACCGCTGGCTTGCGCTGGACGAACACGGAGCGCGCCGCAGTTCGGCCGTTGCCGCAATGCTGGAGGCCCGCTCCTTCATGAGCGCGCCGCTGCCGATGCGGCTGGGCGAGGGCCGGGTCTTTGTGTCGTCGCGCGACGGGCAGTTCCGCAAGTCCGACGCGCTCTTCCTGGCGCACATCATGGGGCACGTCTTTCCCGTGATCGAAACGATCGAGGTGCTGGACCGGATGGCTTCGGAGGCGGCTTCGAAGGAGCGGCTGAAGCTCTCGCTGGATCTGCACGACACGGCGATCCAGCCCTATATCGGCCTGAAGCTGGGGCTGAGCGCCTTGCGCAAGAAGGCGGCTGCCGACAACCCGCTGATCGACGACCTGGAAAAGCTGGCCGGCATGGCCGAGAGCGTGGTGACCGACCTGCGGCGCTATGCCGGCGCCGTCAAGCACGGCGGCGACGCGCACTGCGAGTTCATTCTTCCGCACCTGCACCGGCAGGCCGCCCGCATCAAGACGCTCTACGGGATCGACATTGCAATCCTGCTCGAAAACGACGTCCACCTGGACGACCGGATGACGGCCGAAGTGCTTCAGCTGGTGCGCGAGGGGCTGAACAACATCTGCAAGCACACGCACGCCCATCGCGGCTGCATCCGCATCGGCTGCACGAACGGCAAGCTGCACATCCGGATCGAAAACGAGAGCTGCGGCACGGAGTTCGCGAACTTCCGGCCCCGCTCCATCAGCGAACGCGCGGCGGCCCTGGGCGGCCGCGCGCAAGTCAGCCAGGGCGCGGGCGGCGCCACGGCCGTTCTGGTCGAAATACCCATCTGATGAAGAAGGAAGAGGTGCAACCATGCAACCCACTACCACCCAGCCCATCGGCGTCATGCTCGTGGACGACCACCAGACCATGCTCTGGGGACTGTCGAGGCTGATCGACGGCGAGCAGCCGCGCATGAAGGTCGTTGCCACGGCCGACTGCTGCGAAGACGCGCTGGAGCGAACCGGGCAACTCACGCCCGACGTGATCGTGCTGGACCTGGACCTGGCTGGCCAGTCAGCGCTGGACATCCTCCCGATGCTGCTGTCGAACGAGGTGTCGCGTGCGCTCATCCTTACCGGCGAGCGCAGCCAGCAGACGCTGGATCTTGCCGTGCTGCGCGGCGCAAGGGGTGTGCTGCGCAAGGACGCTTCCGCGGAGCAGGTGCTCGATGCGATCGAGCGCGTGCACAAGGGCGAGCTGTGCGTCGACCCGCAGGCCATGAGCCGTGTCTTCTCCGAACTGACAGCGCCGAAGAAGCCCGTGAAGGCCGACCCCGAGGCTGCCAAGCTGGCCAGCCTGACGCAGAAGGAGCGGCAGGTCATCCAGGCGGTCGTCCAGGGCAGCGGCGCCGCCAACAAGACGCTGGCTTCACGCCTGTTCGTGACCGAACACACGTTCCGCAATCACCTCACGTCGATTTATCAGAAACTGGGCGTGGCAAACCGGCTCGAGCTGTACATCTACGCCATCAAGCACCAGCTCGACGCCGCGCCTCACTGAGCTCGGGCGCCGGGCCTCAAAGGCCGCCGCTGAGCATCGGCGAGATGATGCGAATCACACGGATGGCGGCGGGCGTCAGGATGACCATTGAGATGCACGGAAAGATGCACAGCACCAGCGGCAGCAGCATCTTGGTCGGAACCTTCGCGGCAAGCTCTTCCGCGCGAACCTGCCGCTTGTGGCGCAGGTCGTCCGAGAACACGCGCAGCGACTCGCCGATGCTGGTGCCGAAGCGGTCGGCCTGGGTCAGCATGGTCGCAAAGGTACCGATTTCTTCCACGCCGGTGCGAAGCGCAAGGTTGTGCAGCGATTTCTCGCGCGTGCCGCCTGCGCGCATCTCGAGATTGGTCCAGTGCAGCTCCTGCGCCAGGGCCTCGCTCTTGACGCGGATCTCCTCGGTCACCTTGACCAGCGCGGCATCGAGCCCCAGGCCCGCCTCGACGCACACCAGCATCAGGTCGGCGGCATCGGGAAAGCTCTCGAAGATCTCGCGCTGGCGCTCCCTGACCATCAAGCGCAGCACGATGTTTGGCAGGTAGCAGCCGAGCAATGCCACCACCGCCAGCCACAACAAAGTGGTGACTCCGTCGTCCGCGCCTGCAGCGCGTACCGCCACAAAGGCCAGACCCGCAAAGCCAAGCGGTAGCAGCGTCTTCAGGCCGAAATAGAAGAGGCTCGCGTCCGGGTGGCGAATACCCGCTTTCAAGAACTTCAGGCGCAGGGGCGATGTTTCACCCTCGCCCGTGGGCGAGGAAAGCTGGGCGAAGGGGCCGACGAGCTTGACGGCAGTCTCGGTCCAGGCCGATTTGCCCGATGAAGGAGCCACCGCCCGAAGGCGCTGTTCGGTGCGCGTGGGCAGCATCCAGACGGCGAATCCGCCGACGGCCAGGGACACGGCAACAAAGACGAGGATAGGAAGCAACATGGCATTTTCTCCTTCAGACACGGATCTTCACGATCTTGCGCAGGATCAGCACGCCGATCACCATCAGGCCCAGCATGTACTTGACGACCGTGATGCCGATCGGATCGGTCCACAGCGGCGACATGAACTCCGGATTGAAGGTGTTCATGAGCACCGCGAGTGCAAAGGGCATCAGTCCCAGAATCCAGGCCGACAGGCGCCCTTCCGACGACAGCACCCGCACCCGCGCCAGCAGCTTGAGGCGGTCGCGGATGAGCTTGCTCAAATTGCCGAGCACCTCGGTCAAGTTGCCGCCGGAGTCGCGCTGGATCAGCACCGAAACCACGAAGTAGCGCAGTTCGGTGAGCGGCACGCGCTCGCTCATGTTCGTGAGCGCCTGCTGCAGCGAAACGCCGAAGCCGACCTCGTCGGACACCATGCGGAACTCGCCAGCAATGGGGTCGGACATTTCCTCGCCGATCATCTGCACGCTGCTCGCGAACGAATGGCCCGCGCGCAGTGCGCGCGTCACCAGGTCGAGCGCGTCCGGCAGCTGCCTTTCGAGGTGCGCCAAGCGGCGGCTGCGCCGGTGATTCAGATAGAGCAGCGGCACCGCCGCGCCGGCTACGGCCACCAGCATGGCAATCCATGCGGGCTGGTTTGCGAACGACATCATCACCATGAAAACGACCATGCCGGACAGTGCGCAGGCCAGCAGCACGTGGGACACCGTCCACTTCAGCCCGGATTGGAGAATGAAGCGGTCCAGGCGGTGGGCCCGCGGAAGCTTCAGCAGAACGCGCTGCATCCACGGCGCGTCGCTGAGCACGCGGTCTTTCACGAGCCGCGCCTGCGCAATGCGGTCGGTGGCAGCCGACAGCGCCTGCAGCCGTTTACCGATCTTCTGCGCCTCTGGGCCTCGGTACGCGCGCCAGAGCATGTACAGGCCTTCGATCACCAGCAGCACCGTCACGAAGACCAGCACGAACAGGGTAATGAGCGTGTCGCCAACCAGGTTCTGGAACATGGGGCCTCCTTATTCGTAATGCTTGTCGGGATCGAACATGGTGTCGGGCAGCACCACGCCATAGGAGTGCAGGCGCTCGACGAATTTCGGCCGCACGCCCGTGGCGTGGAAGTAGCCGCGCACGCGGCCGTCGGGGCCCATGCCGGTCTGGCGGAACGCGAAGATCTCCTGCATGGTGACCACCTCGCCTTCCATGCCGGTGATCTCCTGGATGCTGGTGACCTTGCGCCGCCCGTCGACCAGGCGCAAGACCTGGATCACCACCGTGATGGCCGATGCGATCTGCTGGCGCACGGAATGATGTGGAAGGTTGAGATTGGCCATGCTGATCATGTTCTCCAGCCGCGCCAGCGCATCGCGCGGGCTGTTGGCGTGGATGGTGGTCAGCGAGCCTTCGTGGCCGGTGTTCATGGCCTGCAGCATGTCGACCGCCTCTGCGCCGCGAACCTCGCCAATGACGATGCGGTCGGGCCGCATGCGCAGCGCATTGCGCACCAGCGCGCGCTGCGTGATCTCGCCCTTGCCTTCGATGTTCATCGGCCGGGTTTCCATGCGGGCGACGTGCGGCTGCTGCAACTGGAGCTCGGCCGCGTCCTCGATGGTGATGATGCGTTCGGTGGAGGGAATGAAGCCCGAGAGAATGTTCAGCAGCGTCGTCTTGCCGGCGCCGGTGCCGCCAGAGATCAGCATGTTGATCTTTGCGCTGGCCAGGCCTTCGAGCATCAGCCCCATCTGCGGCGTGAGCGTCTTGAGGTCGTCCACCAGGTTTTCCATCTTCAGCGGGATCTTTGCAAAGCGGCGAATCGACATCATCGGGCCGTCCAGCGCCACTGGCGCCACCACCGCGTTGACGCGCGATCCGTCCGGCAGCCGGGCATCGACCATGGGGCTCGATTCGTCGATGCGCCGCCCCACCAGTGAAACGATCTTGTCGATGATGCGCAGAAGATGCTTCTCGTCGGTGAAGCTCACGTCGGTCAGTTCCAGCCGGCCCCTGCGCTCGACATAGATCTGGTCGTGCGAGTTGACCAGGATGTCCGACACGGTGGGGTCGGCCATCAGCAGCTCGATGGGCCCGAAGCCGAGCATCTCGTGCTGGATGTCGCGGATCAGCGTGCGCCGTTCGATGTCGTTCAGCGCTTCGGGCTCTTCCTGGAGCAGCCGTGTGACCATGGTGGAGATTTCGTGGCGCAGCACCTCGGGCTTGAGGGTTTCGAGCACCGCCAGGTCGAAACGGTCCAGCAGCCTCAGGTGCATTCGCTCCTTCAGGAGCTTGTAGGAATCCGAGGCGAAGGACGAAAGTGCGGCATCGGCCACGGGCAGGACCGTAGGGCGCGCGACCGGCTCGGCTTCGATCGCATTGAGCTGTTCTCTGAATGACATGTGGACCTGCCTTGCTGTTGGAGGGAGAAGATTCGCCCGCGCGCAATGCGGACGTCATGCACGGCGGAAAAGCCGGCCGATGAAGCCCGGCGCTTCCTTCTGGCGCGGACTGAGCGCCTGGGCGATTTCCACCAGCCGCTTGCTGAGTGCGCTGCCGCGCGACATCTCCGCGATCGGTACGCCCCGGTTGATCGAGGCGTCCACGTCCTTGCCGCCGTCGGGCACGCTGACCAGCGTGGCCCCGCCGAGCGAACGACGCATGTCGGACAGGCCGATCTCCGTGCCACCGGCGCTGCGGTTGACCAGCAGTTCGACCTTGCCTGCCGGGTAGCCGAGCGACTTGAACATCTGCATGAGGCGCGTCACGTTGCGGATGTGCGGCAGGCTGGGCTGGAGCACCGGAAAGATGCGGTCCGCGCGGTCCATCACGCGAATGGCGAGCGGATCGATGCGAAGGCCCAGGTCGAACAGCACGAAGTCGTACTGCGCCACCGCCACCTGCAGGATGGCATCGATATGCTCGGCCTTGACTTCCAGGGCGCGGGAAAGGTCCTCGGGCGCGGCAAGAATGCTGAGGCCAGGCGCCACCGTCACCGCACTTGCAGCAAGCAAGGAGGCATCGAGCCGGCCGATATCGCGTGCCACGTCGGCCACAGTGCAGGTGGGCCGAAGGTCGCACACGTAGGAAAGGGCATCGCCGAACTGCAGGTTCAGGTCGATCAGCAGCACCGAACGCCGCATGGACAGCTGATGCCCGATGTTGGTCGCAAGAAAGGTGGCACCGCTGCCGCCCTTGCACGGCATGAATGCCACGACCTGCCCCGGCTCGCGTGCCTGGGTGCCGGCCATCTTGAGCGCAATGCGCTCCACGGCCGCTTCGAGGGCCGCGGGATCGGGCGGCGAAGGCAGCACCTCGCGGACGCCAGAACGCATGGCCAGAATCAGGAACTCGGGCGTCTGCATGGCGCACATCAACACCACTGAAATCGCCGGATGGCGCATGGTGAGCTGCTCCACCATCGCCAGCTCATGAGGGTCGCAGCACATGCCGTCCACCAGCAGGAGCTCGGGCGCCGATCGCTCGACCACCCATTGCATGCGGCTCTTGCCGCCTTCGAACGGCGAGACCACGTGTGAGCGGGCCTCGAGCACCTTGCGCATGTCCTGCAGGTGGCCGGGATTGGGGGAGATGATGGAGATCTTCATGGCGGGTTCCGTTTCGTCTCTACGAGCAGATGGTCGGGCTGTGGGGGTCCTTGCGCATCACTTCGCGCGGCAGGAAGGTAGAAAAACTCGGCATGGGGATCAGCGGCGCGGCCGCCCCGACGATGGGCGAGATCCATTGGTAATTGAGGCCGGTAATGCCCACCGTGACACCCTGGCAGGTGGCGGCCGTGCAGCTGGCCGGCGTCCAGGCCACGCTCACCGCGGTGATCTGCGGCAGCAAGGCCTGCATGCGGGCCAGCACCAGCGCCTGCTGGGCGGTGTCGTCGCACACCACTGCGTAGCGCGCGCCGGCACGCGTGGCCTCGCTGGCCATGCTCCACGTGAACAGCATGCGCGCGAAGTCCACGATGCCCAGCAGCAGCATGAGAAAGATGAGCAGGCCGAGCGCAAACTCCACGGTGGTCGCCCCGGATGTGCGATTTCTCATGATGGCGCCCTCATGGTGGCGGTGATGTCGCTGAAGACGATGTTGCCGTTCGCATTGGCAAACACCACGCCCATCACCGACGGAAAGAGCGAGTGGAAGCTGTAGCTGCTGATGCGCACCGTCACCGTGGTGATGAGCGGGTTCGCCCCCGTTTCCTGCCAGGTGCAGCAGGTGCCCACGGGCACGTTCGAAAGGCTCAGGCCGCGCGCAAGCGGCGTGCCGGTGCCGGCGGTGTTGCCGTACACCATCAGGTTGCGCGCCTCGGTGATGCGGGTGCCCGGCGTCTGCACCGAGAGGTAGCGAACCGCGTCGCGTGTCGACTTGACGACCAGGTTGTATTCGTACATCGCGCGGCCGAATTCGGTCGTGATGAAGGTGAGCAGCAGCAGGAGCGGCGTGATGAGTGCCAGCTCGATCAGCGCAGCGCCGCGCTGCCTGTGGTTCGAAGTTTTTTTCATTCGCTTCACCTCACCAGAACAGGTACCAGGGGCCCTGCCGTGCCACCGGCGAGTCCGCTCGTTGTGCAGGGGCTGCCGGCCGCGCCGGCATTGCCGCGAAACTCCAGCCATGCGTCGCCCATCGGAATGGTCAACGGCTGCAGCATCAGCATGCAGGCATAGTCGATCACGCGCCCGCCGCCATCGACCACTGGCACTGTGACAATGCGGCGGTCGAAACCGTATTGCTTGTGGCCTCCGGCAACGTTGCCCGGTGCGGCCAGGTCTTTGAAGCTGTTGAGCTTCAGCCCGGTGATGTCTTCGCAGTCCTTCAATTTCTTTGTGGTGTCGCCGCAGGACGCGAAAGCCGCCCGCTTGGTCACGAAGTTCTTGGCGCTCGCCGGCGATGTAGGGGCCGGGCCGTCGTAGGCATTGAACTGTGCAGGCCAGTTCACCGAGGTATAGGCGTAGCCCGTGTAGTCGGGCCGCTGCACGCTCGGATCGCCGCTGTTCTTGTAGATGCCGAAGCGCTGGTTCCAGACATCGACCACCGAGGTCTGCACCCCGGGGGTGCCGAGCTTGTCGCCCACCTTCGTTCCGCAGTGGTTGTTCAGTTCGGATGCGGTTTCCGAAGCACTGTTGCTGCCGTCGAGATTGGCCCAGCCGATCTCTCCGCCGGCCGATGCGTTCTGCGCCTGGATCAGCTTCACCCAGTCGCCCACGTTGAGCCCGTAGTTCGGCGCAACGCCTCCGGCCTTCGGCTTCAGCGCGACGGGGATCGGACAGGTGGTTTGTGCACTGGCACGGGTGGCCACCGCACTGGCCGCGACACTGCGGGTCGACGGATAGGCGGCCGCATTTCCGGAGAAGGCCACCATGGCCTTCATGAGCCAGATGACGATATTGGGCTGCGTGTGCACGCACTGCGCATAGGTGGCCACCGCGGGGTTGGTCGTAGGCGCATAGGAAGCGTCGCGAAATGTGATGTCGGCGAGGGTTAACTGCCCCTGCCCGCCCCAGGTGCCGGACTGCATGTCGACCCGGTTGGCGTTGCCGACGGTCTGGCCTGCGCTCTGGGCCCGCGTTATTGCGGTGCCCTGCTTGTCCAGCTCGCGCGCGGCGGCCAGCGCGCAACTGTCGACCGCAGTCTGCAGCTCGGTCCTGACGACGAACAGGTGGCCGAAGTCGAGCGCAATGCCCATGAATCCGAGGAGGAACAGCAGGACCATCGCAGTCGTGATGATCATTGCGCCGCGCTGACGGCGGCCGGAGATGCGGGCTAGCATGATCGGCTCCTGTGCAATGGTGACGATTGGAAAAGAGCCCTGCGCTTCAGCCGCAATCCACGCCGCCGAAGCAAGTGCGTACAAGATCAACGAGATCAGTGAAGCCGGCTTCCGTCACCAGCGGCTGCAGCGCGATCATCAGCAGGATCGATACCACTGCAATGACCAGCGCGTACTCCACCACCTGGGCACCGTCTTCATCTTCCAGAAATGTCTTGATCATGGTGATGGCCTTGATACGTAAATTGGAGAAAGACTCACGTGGAAGCGGATGAAGGACGGGACGAATGGGCAGGACGCCTCGACCCACTCGTTTTCCGGTCGCCACTTACACGCAGGGCCCCGGCCCGTTCAGGCAGGTATTGAGGCGACCGATGAAGTTCGTGAAGGGGGCCCCGCTCCCGAGCAGCTGCAGTGCCAGGACCAGTGCAATGGAGACGACAGCGATGATCAGCGCGTACTCCACGACCTGGGCGCCGCTTTCGTCTTTCAGGAATGTCTTGAACATGGTGATGACCTCGATTCGTAGAGGGAGAGTGCTTGGAAGCCGATGAAGGAGGGTGCGAGCGGGCCGGAGGACCGGCCCCACTCCCCTTGCCTCGCACCGCTTATGCGCAGGGTCCCGGCCCATTCAGGCAGGTGTTGACGCGAGCGATGAAGTTCGTGAAGGTGGCCCCCGTGGTGAGCGCCCTCAATGCAACGACCAACGCGATAGAGACGACCGCGATGATCAACGCGTACTCGACGACCTGTGCGCCCTCTTCATCGAGCATGAAGCCGCGAGTCGATTGGCCGATGGCCTGGAGAAAGTTTTTCATGCTTCTTTCCTTTCAAGGTTTGAACAGTTGGAAATCAGGTTTGAAGAATTGAACGGGTAGGGACGAAAGTTCATTGAGATTCGTGGTGCTCTCCTTTCCATCTAAGACTCTGTGGAACAAATCCGCAAGAAGGATCTAGTCACTTCGCCGTGCCACCGATCTGGCCACCGATGTTGATGACATTCAGTGCTGGCGGCGGCGCCTTGTAGGACTCGTGGTACTGCTTCATCGACTCGCTCGCCGAGCGGCCGTCCATGCCGGCAATCGGATTTCCGTCCTTGCCCGCATCGGGATTGAGGGTCATCTTTTTCCTGGCATCACGCACCGCATCGCCAAAGCGCGCGTCGTAGTTGGGCGTGACGTGGGAGCATCCGGTGCCCAGGAGCAGCGCGAGCGCGAGAGTGGTCGACTTGATGAACATGGTGGTGCTCCTGGCTGGTGTCATTGGGTGTTGCCGGCCGGTGCTACCGGTGCCGGCGTGGCGCTTTCGAGGCTGCCGTTCAGGTAGACCTCGGCGCGGCTCGGAACGACGTGGTTGTCGGTCGGAACGCGGGGCACCTCTGCGAGCGGCCGCACCAGGCGCGGCGTGATCACGAACATCAGCTCGGTCTGGTCGTTCTGAAACTCGGTGCTGCGGAACAGCGCCCCCATCACCGGCACTTCGCCCAGCCCGGGATAGCGCTTGATGGTCTCGGTCACGTTGCTCTTGATCAGCCCCGCGATGACGAAGCTCTGCCCGTCGTTGAGCTGCACGGTGGTGTCGGCGCGGCGCACCGTCAGTGAAGGCAGCACGGCGGTCACGCCGGTGACGGTGGTAAAGGGCGAGCCGGTCTGCGACAGGTCCGACACTTCCGAAACCATCTTGAGATTGACCCGGCCGCCGTTGAGCACCGTTGGGGTGAACTTGACCCCGATGCCGAACTCTTTTTCTTCCAGCGTGATGTTCGTTCCGCCGCCGCCGGCAGCGCTTTGCGCAACCGGAATGAAGATCTTTCCGCCAGACAGGAAGCTCGCCTGCTGGCCGCTGATGGCCATGATGTTGGGCTCCGCCAGGATGCGCACTAGGCCGTCGTCCTTCTGGCCGTCGATGCCGATCGACGTGCGGCCGATCCTCAGCGCCTCGATCAGCCCTCCGCCCCCGCTCAGGAAGCTGGAGATCAGCGAATAGCTGTCGCGGCCGCCGCTGCCCGTGCGGCTCAAGCCGACGCGCGCGCCCAGCCGGTCAAGCAGGGACTTGCTGATCTCGGCAATCTTGACTTCGAGCATGACCTGTTGCGGCGCCGTGACGCGCAGCAGGTTCACGACCTTCTTGCCGTCGGCGCCGTAGGCCATGGCCAGGCTCATCACGTCGTCGAGCTTGAGTGCATCGCTGATCTCGCCGGTGAGCACGATCGATTTTTCTGCGCTGCGCACGCGAATGCGGTTCTCTTCAGGCATCAACTCGGCGAGCTTCGATTGAAGTGCACCCGGATCGATGGTGACAAGGACGTCCTTGATGTAGCAGGTGCCGTCGGTGCTTTGCAGCACCACGTTCATCGAGCCGGCCTGACGCCCGCGGAAGAAGAGATCGTTCGGGCTCAGCAGCATCACGTCGACATCGGCCACGCCGTCGCCTGCGTTCGTGGCCGCGGGTGCCGCGGCTGCGGGCTGCCCCGCCGGCGCAGCGGCCGGCGCGCGGTTCGGCGGCTGCCCGCTGACCACGATACGCGCCACGCGTGCCTTGAGCGGAATGACGACCGACTTGCCCAGCACCGCGTAGGTGGGCTGGTCGTCCGGAATGATGGCCGTGCACCGGCGCATGGCGGGTGCGGCGGCCGGCGCGGGGGCCGATGGTGCCGCGGCAGGCGCCGGAGCCGGGGCTGCGAACTCCGCCGCAAACCCGGGTGCCGCCAGGGTCGTGAGCGCCGCCAGCAGCCAGGCGGGTGAAGAAGAGAGATATTGCACTTGTGGTTCCTCCGGGCTGGGTGATCAGAAGCAGGTGAGCGAGCGGGCTGCGTGCTGGATCACTTCCACGCACTCGGATTGCCGCGACGCCGCGGGCGCCGTACGCGGCACTCGCGCAGGGGCCGGCCGGGCTGCCACGGTGGTGGCGATCGGCAGGATTTCCTTCTCGCCGAACAGCTGGCCCTTGGTGATGCCTGCTGTGGCCACCGTGGTCTTGTCCATCTGGTTGCGCAGCACCAGCGAGAGGGTTCCCACGCTGCGCGCCAGGTCGAGCTTTTCGGAGTCTTCGAGCGAGAGCTCCAGCGTCACGGCGCTGACCACCTTCGGCTTCGTGTCGTCGCGGTTGGCCTCTTGCGCCACTGCCAGCACCAGCACTTTTTCGAGCACGGTCTTGCTGATCTGGCGACCCTCTTCACCGCGGTTCTTGTCTTGCTGCGCGTTGACCATTACGTCGACGTAGTTGCCCGGCAGCGCAAAGCCCGCCACGCCGACCACGTCGTTGACCCGCACGGTCATGGCGCGCTTGCCGCTGGCAATGACCGCGGAGAGCCCGCCCTGGGTGCCGACCGGCGCCAGCTTGCCTTCCAGGATGGCCTCTCCTCGCAGCAGGCCGACCTTGACCACGCGATCCTCCAGCGCCTTGGCTTCCGTGAATGAACCGGCCGGCAGTGAGCCGCTCGGCCAGTCGACCAGCGACAGCATCTGGGGATTGACGCGGCTGCCCAGTTCGATGTCGACTGCAGCCACCACCACCTTGTTGGATGCGATGCCGCCCTGCCGAGAGACCCAGCCCGCTGCGTAGACGGCGGCCGCCAGGCCGGTCAGGAGGGCCAGCAGAAGCAGCCCGAGCGCCTTGATGTTTTTCATGCGAATCTCCGCCGTGGATGGATGGATGAAGGAGGGGATGGGTTAGACGAAGCCCAGCTGATGCGCCAGGATCTGTGCAATCGTCCCCACGCAAATGCAGATGCCGTAGGGCAGCTTTCCGATGGATTGCCGCGCGTCGATCGCGCCGCTTGGCCGGACGCCCGCAATGCCCGCAACGACGATGCCCTGCGCCGCGCCCTTGACGTTGGCCAGCATGTGGCCCAGGCGGCGCCGGTGAATGGCCACCGCCACGGCCGCGAAGCCGCCCGCGATACAGGTGAACAGAATGGCCTGCAGCGTTTGCTGAGGGCCGAGAAAGGCGCCGACCATCGCCATCAGCTTGACGTCGCCCGCTCCCATGATCCTCAGCACATAGAACGGCAGCATGATCGCGAAGCCGGTGCCCAGTCCGCCCAGCGCGTTCATCGCGCCTGCCGTCGGCGTACGTGCCGCGAAGGTGCCGTAGACGATCGCGAACACCATGCCGCCGAAGGTGAGCCAATTGGGAATACGGTAGAAGCGCACGTCGCTCACCGCGGCCATCACCAGCAGAACGAAGAGCCCGCCCATGCGGAAGTCCGATGCCAAGAGCATCAGCAGATCGAGGAAAGCGTCGAGTTCCGTCATGAGTTTTCTGCTCCGTATGGACAGGGTCAGTGGCACTTCAGGCGCTGCGCCGTATCGCCAGCAGCAGGAGCAGGCACACAACCAGCACCAGCGCACCGATGAGCGCAAATTCCATGAACGACATGCCGGCGTCTTCGCGCAGCAGGTTCGCGAAGGTTCTTGGCAGCAGTTCGATCGGTTCCATGCGTTTTCTCCAGTGAGGTAGCCAACCGGCGCCGCCTTTCATCCGAACCGGATCGAAGCGTTCTGCCGTGGAGTCACTGTAGAAATTGCCCGCTCTGCGCACATGAGCGATGCGCCCCTTCCAAAGGGAGACAATCGCCCCGCTCGCGCCTGCCGCCCCCATGACAAAGCGCCTGCCTCGCGCAGCGGCTGTTCTTGCGGTAGCGCAAAGCAAAACGCCCTGGCGTTGCGCCAGGGCGTTTGTTCATTTATGGATCAGGTGCGGCGCGTCAGGTGTCGAGCGTCAGGTGCTGTCCATGCAGCGCCGCGGCGGCGGGCGATGCCAGGAAGGCGATGGTCTGCGCGGCCACCGAAGTCGATACCCATTCCGCGGGATTCGCGTCAGGCATGGCCTGCCGGTTGGCCGGCGTATCGAGCACGCTGGGCGCAACACTGTTGACGCACACGCCATGCGGTGCGGCTTCGGCGGCCATGGCTTCAACCAGGCGCTGCAGCGCGCTCTTCGATGCAATGTAGGCCGCCATGGCAGGCAGGCCGCGCGCCGCTACCTTGGCGGTAACGGCAACGATGCGCCCGGCGCCGCGCTCGATCATCGAAGGCAGCACTGCCTGCGTGACCGCGACGAAAGACCAGGCGTTGAGATTCATCATCCGGTCCCAGCTTGCGCGCGAGAGCGCGTGAGTCGCCTCGCCCATCTCAAAGCCGCCTGCAATGTGAACCAGTGCATCGATGCGGCCGAAAGCCTTGAGCGCCTGGCCCGACAGGTCCGCCATTTCGGACGGCGACGTCACATCTCCCGCGAGCAGCAGGTGCTGCGAATTGTCGAGACCCGGAAAGACCTCCGTCAGGCGGTCGAGGCGGTGATCGATCAACGCAAGGCGAGCGCCCTGCTCGAGAAAATGCTGCGCCACCGCGCGGCCCAGCGCACCGGCGGCCCCGGTGATCACGACATGCGGCAGCTCGGTGATTGGATCGGTCATGGAAAATCTCCTTGGTTGAGGGCCAGGCCCGTCGATGATGGCGAATCCTACCGCCGCCCCGCACAAAATCGTGGAGCCCCGGAATTTTTACGCTATACTTGCGGTCTTGCCTAAAAACGCACAACGTTTTGAGCGCAAGGGCTCTTAGCTCAGTTGGTAGAGCAGCGGACTCTTAATCCGTAGGTCGAGTGTTCGAGTCACTCAGGGCCCACCACCAACACCCAAAATAGCACGGTTTCCGTGCTATTTTTTTGTGAGTACCGTGCTGCGATTCAAGCGCGTGTTCGCAAATAAAAAACCTCCCGCTGCAAGGCAGGGAGGTTTTTTTATGCCGCCGGGTTTGGCACGTCGATCAGACCTTGAACACGCGCACCGCCTGAACCAGGCTATCGGCTTGCTCCTGCAGCGAGCCTGCCGCCGCCGCGGCCTGCTCCACCAGCGCGGCGTTCTGCTGCGTCGCCTGGTCCATCTGCGAGATGGCCTGGTTGACCTGCTCGATGCCCGAAGTCTGTTCCTGGCTCGCGGCCATGATCTCGCCCATGATGTCGGTCACCCGGCGCACGCTGGCCACGATCTCCTGCATCGTCTTGCCTGCCTCGGCCACCTGGTCGCTGCCCGTACCCACCTTGTCGACCGAGTCGTCGATCAGCGTTTTTATTTCCTTGGCTGCGCCGGCTGAGCGCTGCGCCAGATTGCGCACTTCGGACGCCACCACCGCAAAACCGCGGCCCTGCTCACCGGCACGCGCCGCTTCAACAGCCGCATTCAGCGCGAGGATGTTGGTCTGGAAAGCAATGCCGTCGATCACGCCGATGATGTCGACGATCTTCCTGGACGAAGCATTGATCGAGCCCATGGTGTCGACCACCTGCCCGACCACGTCGCCGCCGCGCACCGCGACCTCGGAGGCGGTAACAGCCAGTTGGTTGGCCTGGCGTGCGTTGTCGGCGTTCTGCTTCACGGTGGAGGTGAGCTCTTCCATCGACGCGGCGGTCTGCTGCAGCGAACTGGCCTGTTCTTCGGTGCGTGAAGACAGGTCGAGGTTGCCTGAGGCGATCTGGCCGCTGGCCGTGGCAATGGTGTCGGTGGAACCGCGAATCTCGGTCACCGTGCCAGCCAGGCTGCGCTGCATCTGGTGCATTGCATGCAGCAGGCTGGCGGTGTCGCCCGGGCGCAGCCGCACTTCGATGCCCAGGTCGCCCGCGCCAATCCGGCGCACCACCTCGGAGGCGTAGCTGGGCTCGCCGCCGAGTTGGCGGTAGAGGTTTCTCGCCATGCCCCAGGCCATGCCGCCCACAACGACCATGAGCACACCGCCGATTGCCAGCAGGATGGCCGTGTTGCGCCAGAACACGGTGTCGATGTCGTCGATGTAGTCCCCAAAACCCACGATCCAGTCCCAGGGCTCGAACTTGACGATGGCGTAGAGCTTCTGCACTTCTTCCTTGGCTCCCGGACGGGTGCCATAGGCCGTGAGCGTGGCAACCTTGTGGCCTGCCAGCGCGGCGCGGTAGCGCTCGCCGGCTTCCTTACCGCCTTTGGCGTCCACGATGCCCACGCGCTTGGGGTTCGGGTGCACGTAGTTGACGTCGTTCGTGTAGCCGCGCACGAAGAAATAGAGCTCGTCCTTGCGCAGGCTGCCAATGAGTTTCTTCGCTTCTGCCTGCGCCTGGTCACGCGTGAGTTCGCCCGACTTTTCCTGCTCATGAAGGCGCTCCAGCGAGGCGTTCGCCAGCACCACCAGCGTGGAGAGCTGTGAGGTCCGCTCCTTCATCATCGACTGGCGCAGCGTCGACAGCGAAACGGAGGCCAAGACGACCATGCCAAGCAGCGCCGCAGCGCACAAAAGGAGAATTCGGGTTCGGAGCTTCATGAGGGCAGCAGACAGCAGGAGATGAATACACCTGCTTATCGGCAGCGGCACCGGAAACTTTAGTTTTCGATGCATGCACCCGAATCGTATTTATTGATGTGAAAAACTCACATTTATTTACCGTGAACGGTCGCACGGATGAGCCCCGGGAGGCGGATGCTGAAGGCTTTCATCGGAGGCCAAGGCAATGCTCAATCAAGTCATTCACAACGCGACCATCACATTGCAATTGCCGCTCGACATGAGCGCCGACGCCGAAATCGCAGCGCTTCGATCCGCGGGAATTCCTGTGGACGGGTTGGGCAATGCGACATCCGGTTATCTCTTCGTGCGGACCACGGGGCGCGGCGACCACGTGGTCAACACCTTTCGATGGTTCGCAACCAGCCTTGGCAAGGCGCCCGCCGGTTCCGCTCAGAATCCCCAGCCGCCTGTTCACGCCGAGGCGGGCGCATCGGCGTGGTAACCGGCTGGCGGGAATGCCGCTGCGTCAATCGTTGTTGCGCTCGCACTTGCGTGAGTTGACCAAGCAGCCCGCATAGTCGGGGTCGTGCTTGAGCAGGAACATCGCGCGCGCCGCCACTGCCGTGTCCGCGAAATCGCTGAACAAGCCGTCGACGCCAGCCTCGTAGAACGCGAGGTACTCGTTGACGGCGTTGCCGCCGAAGCTGCCGGTCAGCCGCTTCTGTTCGCTGCGGAAGGTATACGGATGGACCAGAAGTCCCAACCGGTGCGCATTGGCGATCACGTCGGTGGGCGGCAGCAGCACGCGGTCGCGATCGTCGACAACGCCGTCGCCCGTCACGTCGGCGCACGCGCCGTTCTGCACCGACTTGCAGGCGCTTGAAATGAGGTACGGCTTCCAGGGCCCGATGCCGTCGGCATAGCCCCTGACCTCTTGCAGGCCGCGCGGCGTCACCAAGTCCTTGAACTGGCCGTCGCGGTTGGACACGACCCAGTCGTAAGGCTTGTCGTAGGGCTTGCTGAAGTCCAGCGAGCCGTCTGGCTTGACGTCGTTGGCGTCCACCAACTGGATCAGCCGCACGCTCGTCTTGCTGCGCAGATAGCGAAGATTGGCGGTTTCGAACGACTGGATGAAGACCGGCGCATTGCGCTGGTTCCAGCCCGCTGCACTCAGCACGGCCAGCAGGCGGTCTTCCAACGGCAGGCCGATGGCCTGGTGATAGGTCGGATGCTTCGTCTCTGGATAGATGCCGATGCGCCGGCCCTCCTCGCGCGACTTGCGCTTCGCCAGGTCGATCACCTCCGCCAGCGTCGGAACCTGGAACCTGCCGTTGAAGGACTGGTCGCGCTCAGGAAAAGACTGCACCGCGCGCAATTGCTTGATCTCGGCCAAGGTGAAATCGCTGGCAAAGAAGCCCTCGGTCGGAACGCCGTCGAGCACGACCGTGCGCCGGCGGTTTGCAAACTGCGGCAGGTCCTTCACGTTGGTGGTATCGATGAGGTTGGGCTCGTGGCGCGCGATCAGGTGGCCGTCCTTCGTGGCCACAAGGTCAGGCTCGACGTAATCGGCGCCCAGCGAAATGCCCAGCGCATAGGCCTCGAGCGTGTGCTCAGGCAGGTAGCCGTTGGCGCCGCCCCGGTGCCCGATCACCAGCGGCGCGTTGTCGGCGCGCCGACGCGCGCGCTCTTCGTGCGCAGTTGCCGGCGCGGCGGATACAAACAACATGCCCAGGCCGAGCATGGCGGTGCAGATCTTCTTCAGGTGGTTCAAGGCAAGTCTCCTGTTGGTGTGCGAGCGGAACTTAGGCGCCCTGCATGACGAGCTGGTGAATCGGCCTCGGGGCCGCCCGGCTATCGGGGTGCGGATCATGACGCGCCGGTTTTGCCGGCGCAATCCCCAGGGGAGCCGGCTCGCGCAGAATCCGGGCTCATCGCATTCCTGAAAAGCGCAAGCCCATGTTCGGCCGAATCAAGCTCCACCCATTCATCAAGGCGAACCCGCCGCATGCCGGCTGCACACCCGCCACGCAGGAGCTGCTGGGCAAGTACGAAGGCCGGCTGCCCGCGGCAATGCTCGAGCTTTGGCGCAAACATGGCCTGGGGTTTTACGGACACCGGCAGATCTGCCTGATCGATCCGGATGCATGGCAAGCCACGCTCGACCGGTGGATCGTTGCTCCGCCGGGAGACACCGTGGTGCGGGTGCCGTTTGCGATCACGCCCTTCGGCACCCTGCTCTTCTACCGGAAGCTCACCGCCACAGACGAAGACGTGGCAACGCTGAACCCCGTGACGCGCAGCACCAGCATCCTGAGCTGGGACGCGGTGGATTTCTTCAACAGCGTGCTGAGCGATCCGGACTCGGTCGATGAATTCATCCGTCCGGACATGCTGGAAACGGCGCAGCGAGGAGCCGGCCCGCTCGCAGCCGGCGAGGTCTACTACGTCGATCCAATGCTGCTGTCCATGCAGATGCTGAAGATCGTCAAGACCGATGCACTGGAACTTCACCAGAAGCTTCGCGCGGAGGTCGATCACGAAAGCGCCCCGCCTGCATCGCCGCCCAACAGCGTTTTTGCAGCCATGCCCGCCGAATACCGCGAGGCCTTCAAGAACACGGAAAGAGACGACGACCGCCCAAGCGGACTCTTCCTGTCGACCTACATCGACTGGCGCCGGCTGCTCGCGCTCGACGGCAATGGCAGCTACCAGCTGCTGTTCTGGGAAAACGACGAAAAAACAGGCGAGGCGGTGGGAGTGCGGCACTACAGCGGGCCGTACGAGATCTTCGAAACAGACGGCGGCGACCGCCTGGTTCAACTCGAGGTGGTGCTGAACGAAGATTCGCTCGGCAGCGATGCCAACGACGAGCGCCTGTACGTCATGCAAAGCGGCGGCGAAGCTTGGCTGCTGCAGGAGGGCTCCATCGAAGACATCGCAACATCCATCGGCCCCGACGGGAGGATGGGCCGGTCCGAACACTACTTCCGGCCCGTGCGGTTGACCGATCCCTTTCCTGCCGACGAGCCCGACGGAACTACCGCCCCGCCCTTCGAAGACCTGCCAGCCGCGCTGCAAGCCCTGGTGCACCGCGAACCGCTGCGGGCCACGATCATCGAGGTCAGCGCGCAAGGCGATCCCGAGGAATCGACCGTGATGGTCAAGGTAGATCTCGGAAGCAACCACGGCCTGCGGATGAACATGCCGCTCATGTCACTCAAGGGCAGCCCGCGCAATCTTTACGGCTGGGTGTGGGAGATGGACGCCGAGCGCTGCGGCGTCGGCATCGAAGTGGAGTACGACTCGGCGGGCGCGATCATCGAGGGGCCGGAGATAGGCGACGTGCTTGTCACACGGGCGGATTGAGGCAGGCCCGCGCCGCTTGCCGTAGCCGGCGGTCCTTCAACCCGCCATCCACCCTTCGGCAAAGCGCGACAACAGCTCGCGCTTCTCGCCCGCTTCCGCAATCAGGTATTGCCGGGCATGCTGCTGGGCCAGTTCGCTCGCCAAGAACCATTGCTCGCGCGTTTCGTCGCCTTGCGGCGGCGGCTTGCCCCAGATAGCGCTCTCGCCTAGAAAAGCCTCGGTAACCGGCAGGCGCCCGTCGGTTCGGCCCAACTCCGACAGCGGGTTGGGCGGCCCGCCAAGGTCGACGCGGACGTGAACGGCATCGCCTTCCACGTGGATGGAAGCACCCAGGCCGCCCGCCTGGAGCACACTCCACAGTTGTTCGGCGGAAGCGTGGCGAACCCAGCTTTCCAACGCTCGCTTCAGGCTTTCGGTGATGATTTCTTTGTCCATACGGCAATATTTCACACTTTTCTAAAGTGATTTCACCAGCATTCGGCCCTGTCCCGCGCCGAAAAGGCGATTGGCATGGCATCTTGCGGGTTGCTGTCATGCATCGCAAGAAGAACAAGAACTCCGACGATAGGGGCGCATAAGGTTTCGAAGCTCAAGCTCGTTGCACCCGCCTAGGCGGGTATTTTTTTGTTCCGCCTCGCGGGCTACGCTATATTTCCTGTCATGGAAAAGGCGTCAGACTTAGGCAAACCCACTGTTCCCATCGACCTTATCGGTCCGGAGCACTGGGCCCGTTCAAGCCGCCGCAGCGGCCGCACCACCAAGGTGATCTGCCTGATCGTCGGCGGCCTTGCAACCGCCGGGATCATCGCCTACGGCGTCTTCGGCGGCTTCAGCCGCTGAGCCTCCACCCCGGGGTACCGCGGTTCTTTGCCCTTTCGAGCCGTAAACAGTGTTTACGGCACCATCGACAACCGGGACAATCGTTCTCGTCCCCTTGTTGTCGTTTTCAAACAGTGCCCAATCTCACCGTCGCGCGTCGCCGCAATGCTCTTGCGCTGCACCGCCGCTTTCTTGAAGGGGCCATTGCAGCCGGACTGCCCGCCAAGGGGCTGGACCAGGCCTTTGCCAGGAAGATCGAGATCTCCCCCAGCATGTGGAGCCAGATCAAGAGTTCGCGGCCCATCGGCGACAAGCTCGCGCGGCAGATCGAGCAGCACTGCGAAGTGGAAACTGGCTGGCTCGACAAGGAAGACCGCGCCTCCGAAGTGCCCGACGCGGCCGAAGAGCGCTTCATTGCGGCCGCGCGCGAGGCCTGGCGCCAGGCCAATGCAAAGGGGAAAAAAGAGCTCAGCGGCTGGCTCAAGCAGCGCGCACGCGGGCCGAGCGAAGAGCCGCAGTCCTGACCTTTTTCTTCACGCGGCAGAAGAGCGCGACGCGCGCAGGATGGCCGCGCGCAAGTCTTGCGGAATTTCCACCGCACGATGGCTCTCGAGCGAAGTCGTCACCAGAACCTGCTTCACTTGCATGCGCAGTTCGCCGCTGGCAGGCTCGAAACAGCGCAGGACGAGCGCCATCGAGCGTGAGCCCAGCCGTTCGACAGAAAGGCCGAGTGCGACCTGGTCGCCCATGCGGCTCACCGCGCGAAAGTCGGCTTCGAGCCGAACCGTGGGCAAGCCGATGCGCCGCTCCGAGATGAGCGCGTGGTAGTCGATGCCAAGCCCTTCGCTCACCCAGTCTTCCACCAGCCCATTGAGCATGACGAAGTACTGCGGGTAGAACACGATGCCCGCCGGATCGCAGTCGGAAAAGCGGATCATCCGCGCGCGGCGGAACTCGGCGTGGGGCGCACGCGGCTCGCTTGCGCTCATCAGCCCTCCTCGCCCGACGGCTCGCTGCGCATCACGTGCACGCGAAGTTGCCCGAGTTGCGCATGCATCTGCTTCACGGTCTTCATGTCCAGGCCCGAGAACATTTCGAGAATCCATTGCTCGTGCTCCTTGGCCATGGCCTCGAAGCTGGCGCGGCCCTTGGGCGTGAGGCTCACGATCCACGAGCGCCGATCGTCGGGGCTGTGCGCGCGCCCCACCACGCCGTCGCGCTCGAGTTCGTCCGTCAGCCCGGTGACGTTGCCGCCCGTCACCATCAGGTAGCGCGACAGCACGCGCATCTTCAGGCCCTCTTCGTAGCGATAGAGCTGCGCCATGTAGTCGAAGCGCGCCAGCGAAATGCCGAAGCGCTCGCGCAGCCGGCGCCGAATTTCGGCTTCGATCTGCGTGGTGCTTGCAAGCATGCGCAGCCACAGCTTGAGCATGGCGTGGTCTTCACGGCCCGCACGTGCCTCGTGGCCGAGTTCTTCGGCGTCGCTGAGCGCGGCGTGCGAGGCATCGTTGCGCATTACATGACCTCCCCGCCGGAAACCGATATTGACTGCCCCGTGACAGACGCAGCGCCCTCGCCGCACAGCCAGCGCACCGCATCGGCCACCTCGGCGGGCTGCACGATGCGCCGCTGCGGATTGACGTTGGCAAACTCGGCCAGCGCATCGGCTTCGCTGCGGCCGGTCTTGCCCACCACATTGGCGACGCTCGCGCGCAGGATGTCGGTGTCGGTGTAGCCGGGGCATACCGCGTTCACCGTCACGCCCTTGCGGGCCACTTCGAGCGCAAGCGAGCGCGTGAGCCCGATCACCCCGTGCTTGGCAGCCGTGTAGGCGGCCACATAGGCATAGCCTTTCTGGCCGGCGGTGCTCGCAATATTCACGATGCGGCCCCAGCCCGCCTCGAGCATATCGGGCAGCGCCGCTTGAGCGCACAAGAAACTGCCTGTCAGGTTGACCGACAGCATGCGCTGCCAGAGCTCGACCGAAGTCTTGAGAAAAGGCGCGCTTTCTGCGGCGCCGGCGTTGTTCACCAGGATCGCGACGGGCCCTCGCCCGGCGCGCGCCTGCGCGAAGGCAGCCTGCACCGCTTGCGAATCGGCCACATCGGCGGCCGCAACCCCGTGGCCTTGGCCCGGGAGCGAGACAGCCGCGCGTTGAAGCGAATCGATGTCGCGCCCGAGCAAGGTCAGCGTGGCGCCTTCGGCGGCCAGGGTACGGGCGATTTCGGCGCCGATGCCGCGTGCGGCGCCGGTTACCAGGGCATGGCGGCCCTTCAATGAATTTGCTTGCATGCCTGAAATGTTTAGTTCTGAACTATTTTAGCGATTGTGGCTCATCGCCTGTTCAGCGCACGGTCCCAGGTCTGCGTGCTGACACCGCGCTCGCGCAGCTTGAACTTCTGCACCTTGCCGTTCTCGGTGCGCGGCAGGTCGGGCAATACATCGACATAGCGGGGCACCGCAAAGTACGGCAGGCGGCTTTCGCAGAAGCTCATCAGTTCGAGCGGATCGATGCGTTCGCCCTCGCGCGGCACCAGCGCGGCCATGACTTCGTCTTCTGCCAGTTCGGAACGCACCGGGTACACCGCGCAAGACGCAACGCTGCGATGGCTCAGCAGCACCTGCTCCACTTCGAACGACGATATGTTTTCGCCGCGCCGGCGGATCGCGTCCTTGATGCGGTCGACAAACCTGAAGGCTCCGTCGGTTTCGCGCACCACGCGGTCGCCGGTATGAAACCAGAGGTTGCGCCAGGCCTCCACCGTCTTTTCGGGCATGTTGAAGTAGCCGCTCGCGAAGGCATACGGTTCGTCTGCGCGCAGCAGCAGCTCACCGGCTTCTCCGGGGGGCAGCTCTACGTCGCTTTCATCGGCAACGCGCGCCTGGAAGCCGGGCCGCAGCCACCCCATGACGCCGCCGCGTGGCGAATCGGGCGCGGTGGCAATGGCAAAGTTGGTCTCGGTGGAACCATAGCCCTCAAGCAGGCGCACGCCGGTGCGCTCGAAGAACGCCTTGCCGGCGGCATCGGGCACACCAGGCCCGAGGCCGATGCGCACGCGATGGTTGCGCTCGCCCTCGCCCGCGGGTTGCGCAAGCAGTATCGGCACCATGGCGCCCAGCAGGTAGACCACGGTGGCACCGTTCGCATGCATCGAAGGCCAGAAGCCCGAGGCCGAGAAGCGCGTTTCGAAGACGACTTCAGCGCCTGTAAGCGCAGCTTGCGCAAGGGTGTTGAGCGCATTGATGTGAAAGAGCGGCAGCGTGGTGCACAGCACGTCGTCCGCCGCCACGCCGAGCACCTCGGCGCTGTTCACACCCCACCAGAAATACTGCGCGTGCGGGCAGACCACGCCCTTGGCGGGACCGGTAGTGCCCGAGGTATACAGAATGGCGAGCGGGTCGCCGGGCTGAACATCGGCCGGCCCAACAGCTGCGCTGCCGGAGGGATACGCCAGCACGCGCACGCCGGCCGGTGCCAGCCACGCGGCGGGTTCGCCGTCGGCCGCCTCGCCGACGACCCAGATTTCCTTGAGCTTCGTTCGCTCCAGGTCCGCAGCCTGCAGGCGGTTCAGAAAGCCGGCCTCGATGACCAGCAGCTTCGCTTCGCTGTGCGCAAGAAAGTACCCGATCTGCGGCCCCATGGAGGCAGTGTTGATCGGCACCGTCGAAGCGCCGATCCAACCGGCACCGAGAAAGGTTTCAAGAAACTCGATGCGGTTGCCGCACATCACGGCCACGCGGTCTCCCCGCTCGACACCGGCTTGCGTGAGCGCGCCGCCGCGAGCGCCGGCTGCTTCTGCCGCGTCGGCGTGCGACCAGCGAGAGCCCGCAATGCGCAGCAATGGGCGCGTGCCGAACATCGCGGCCTGGCGCTGCAGCATGGCGGGCAGCGTGCGCTGCGCCGGTGGCACCGAGCGCGGTTCACTCGTCATCGTGCGTGCCTCCGCCAAGATAGGTGGCCTGCACACGAGGGTCGCTCGCCAGTTCGGCCGAAGCGCCCGAAAGCGCGATCTCGCCGGTTTCCAGCACGTAGCCGTGGTCCGAGGTTTCGAGTGCGGCGCGCGCGTTCTGCTCCACCAGCAGGATCGATACGCCGTCTTCGCGCAGCTTGCGCACGATGGTGAGAATGTCCCGCACGATCAGCGGTGCAAGGCCGAGGCTGGGCTCGTCGAGCATCAGCAGGCGCGGCGCGGACATGAGCGCACGGCCCACCGCCAGCATCTGCCGCTCGCCGCCCGAGAGCGTGTCGGCGCGCTGCGCACGTCGCTCCGCGAGCCGCGGAAAACGGTCATATACCGATTGCAGCCGCTTCTTCATCGCGTCGCCTCGCAGCCGCTTGGCATAGGCGCCGAGCTGCAGGTTGTCGAGCACGGTGAGCTCGCCGAACAGCTCCCGCTTCTCGGGCACAAGGCACAGGCCGCGCTCCACGCGCGCCTCCACATCCAGCCCTTGCAGGTCTTCGCCCTCGAAGCGCAGCGTGCCCTTGCAGGGCAGCAGGCCCATGGCAGCGGCCAGCAGCGTGGTTTTGCCCGCACCGTTGGGGCCGATCACCGAGATGATCTGCCCCGGCTGCAGGTCGAGCGAAACGCCTCGCACGGCCTCCACCTGCCCATACGACACGTGCAGATCGCCAATCTCCAGCATCGCGGTCATACAACGCTCCCCAGGTAGGCCGCCTGCACACGCTCGTCGGCACGCACCGCGGACGGCACGCCCTCCACGAGCTTGGAGCCGAAGTTCATCACCACCAACCGGTCCACCAGTTTCATCACGAAGTCCATGTCGTGTTCCACGATCAGGATGGTCACGCCCTCTTCGCGCAGTTTGCGAAGCAAGTCGCCGAGCGCCATCTTTTCCTTGCGGCGCAGGCCCGCCGCGGGCTCGTCGAGCACCAGCAGCACCGGGTCTGCAGCCAGCGCGCGCGCAATTTCGAGAATGCGCTGCGTGCCCAGCGGCAGGCTGCCTGCGAGCTCATGTGCGCGGTCGCCCAGGCCGATACGGTCGAGCTGGCGCTGCGCCTCCTGCAGGATCTGCTTTTCCTCGGTGCGGTCCAGCCGCAGGCCGGCCTTCAAGACACCCGAGCGCGTGCGCGAATGCGCGCCCAGCGCCACGTTGTCGAGCAGGCTCATGTGCGGCCGCAGCTTTACGTGCTGGAAGGTGCGCGCCAGCCCCAGCCGCGCCACCTGGCGCTGCGGCATGCCGGCGATGTCATGCTCCAGAAAGCGCACCTGGCCCGCGCTCATCGGCAGCGTGCACGTCAGCAGGTTGAACATCGTCGACTTGCCCGCGCCGTTCGGGCCGATCAAACCGATGATCTCGCCCGCATTCACTTCGAAGCTCACGTCGTTAACAGCCACGAGCCCGCCGAAGCGCTTGACGGCGCCTTTCACCGACAGCACCTGCGTGCCGCGCGCGGGCAACTGGCGATGCGGCAGCGGATCGACCGCGGGTGCGTCGTAGCGTGATGAACCGTGGGTGCCGCCCTTGCGGCGCATCCAGCGCCGCAGCAGGCCCATGACGCCGCCCCGCGCAAAGTGCAGCAGCAGAATGAACAGCGTTGCGAACGCCACCGCCTCCAGCTGCCCGGCACGCTGCGTGAGCATGGGCAGCACGTCTTGCAGGCCGTTCTTCAGCACCAGCACCAGGGCCGCGCCCACCAGCGCGCCAGCCAGTTGCCCGAGCCCGCCGGCCACCGCCATCAGCAAATACTCGATGCTCGCGCGCACGTCGAACGGGGACGGGCTCACGAAGCGGTTCATGTGCGCATAGAGCCAACCAGCCAGCCCCGCAAAGAGCGCGGCCGTCACAAACAGCGTGAGCCGCACGCGGTAGGCATCCGCCCCCACGCTGGCCAGCAGCGTGGCACCGCCGCGCAGCCCGCGAATCGCCCGGCCCGGGCGCGACTGCAGCAGGTTGTGGCTGAACAGGCAGGCGATCCCGACCACCACCCAGATCAGGTAGTACATCGACCGCGGATCGGCCAGCGACCAGCCCGCGACCTGCAGCGCCGGAATGTTCGACAGCCCCGTATGGCGCCCGAGCGCATCGACGTTGCCGAACAGCATTGCGATGGACAACCCCCAGGCGATGGTGCTCAGCGGCAGGAAGTGCCCGCCCAGCCGAAGCGTGAGCATGCCGATGGCGAGCGCCGAGAGCCCGGTGAGCAGCAGCGCGAACAGAAGGCCGATCCATGGAGACATGCCCTGCGTGGTCGTGAGCCACGCCGTCGCATAGGCCGCGATTCCCACGAAGGCCGCCTGCCCGAACGAGGTTGCACCGCCCACGCCGGTGAGCAGCACCAGCCCGAGCGCCACCAGCGCGCCGATGCCGATGTCGTTGAGCAGAGAAACGGTGAAGCTGCCCGCCACCGCCGGCACCAGCGCCAGCACGACGACGACCAGGGCGATCAAGCCCATGCGTTTGCGGTTGCCGTTCATTGCTCCACCTCGTCTTCTTCCTCTTCGGAGTGCGCGGCCATGAAGGAGCGCAGCATCAGCACCGGTATGAGCAGGCTGAACACGATCACGTCTTTCAGCGCACCGCTCCAGAAAGACGCAAAGCTTTCCACCACGCCGACCGCGAGCGCGCCCACGGCCGTCATCGGATAGCTCACGAGCCCGCCGATGATTGCGGCCACGAACGCCTTCAGGCCGATGATGAAACCCGAGTCGTAGTACATGGTCGTCACCGGCGCGATCAGCACGCCGATGAGCCCGGCCAGCAGCGATGCACAACCGTAGGCCAGCAGCGCCGTGCGCACCGGCCGGATGCCGACCAGCCGCGCACCCACGCGGTTGACGGCCGTGGCGCGCAGCGCCTTGCCGGCCACCGTGCGCTCGAACACCAGGAAGAACAACCCGCTCAGCACAATGGCCGCGCCCACCATCAGCACCACCTGGCCGCTGACCGTGAACCCGTCGCCCAGCGTGAACACCGCGCTCGTGAGCGGCGTGGTGCGCGAGCCTTCAGGGCCGAAGAACAACAGGCCCAGGCCCGAGAGCAGGAAGTGCAGCGCCAGCGACACGATCAGCAGCACCAGCACCGACGCGTCGGCAATCGGCTGAAACACCACCCGCGCCAGCAGCGGCGCGATGGGCACCACCAGGAGCACCGCCACCGCGATATGCACCGCCACCGGCACGCCCGGCCGCGCCGCAAGCCATGCAAGCACGCAGGGAATCGCGGGCAACACGCCCCACATCAGCACCGCCTTCGGAATGCGGGCGACCTCACCGCGCCGCAGCAGGCTGCCGACTTCGGTTACCAGCGCCAGCGCCGTGAGCACCGCCACCATGCCGATGGTCGGGGGCACGCGGCCGGTTTCGAAGGCAGCCAGCGACAGTGCCGCAAAGGCCGCGATGTCGCCGAACGGCACGAACACCACCCGCGTGACCGAAAAGATCAGCACCAGCCCGAGCCCGGCGAGCAGATAGACGGCACCGTTGGCCAGGCCATCGGTGATGAGGATCAGCGCGACGTCCCACGTCATGGGAAAACCTCAGGCAAGAACATCGTCGTCAAGCGGTTCAAGGTGCGAGCTTCCATTGGCCGTTGTCGAGCTTGACGATCACGCGGGCACGTTCGTCCACGCCGTAGAGGCTGCCGGGCTTGAAGCTGTACACGCCGTGCGTGCCCACCACCTCCTTGGTGCTGAAGATCGCATCGCGCAATGCCACCCGAAACTCCGCCGTGCCCGGCTCGGCCTTCTTCATGGCGCGCGAGGCGGCATCGGCAAACACCAGCCAGCCATCGAAGGAATAGGCCGAGAAGGCATCGCTGGTCGGCGCGTTGTTGACCTTCTGGAACACCGCACGGAAGTCGGTCGCGATCTTCTTGGTCGGGTAGGTGTCCGGCAGCTGCTCGGCAACGATCACCGGGCCGGTGGGCATCGACGCGTTCTGGCCGGAAGCGCCGACCACGCGCACGAAGTCGGGGTTGATGAGCCCATGCTGGCCGTACACGCCCCCCTTGTAGCCGCGCTCCTGCAGCGCGAGAAACGGCAATGCGCCCGGCGTGCCGGCGCCGCCGGTCATCACCGCATCCGGACGCAGCGCGACGATCTTCAGCACCTGCCCGGTCACGGAGGCATCGGCGCGCGCGTAGCGCTCGTTGCTCACCACCTTGATGCCGGCTTCGGGCGCGGCCTTCATGAGCGCGTTGTAGACCAGGTCGCCCCAGGCGTCGGTAAAGCCGATGTAGCCTACGGTCTTCACGTTGTTGCGCTTCATTCGCTCGACCACCGCATCGATCATCAGCTGCGTGGGCTGCGCAACCGTCATGACCCACGGGTTCTCGTTCGCGTCGAGCAGAATGGGCGTGAGGCCGATCATCGGCGTCTTCGCGTCGCGGCCGACCTGCGCCATTGCGATGGCCGCCGGCACGCCCGAAGTGCCCATGAGCACATCGACCTTCTCCTCTTCGACGAGCTTGCGCGCATTGCGCCCGGCCGTGGTCGGGTCGGAGCCGTCGTCCAGCACGATGAGCTGCACCTTGCGTCCGTTGATCTCGGGCTTGTAGGCCAGGGCCGCCTGCATGCCCTTCGCATACGGCACGCCCAACGAAGAATTGGGGCCCGAAAGCGACACGCTCAGGCCGACCTTGAGGTCGGCCGCAAACGCGCTCGCAACGCTGCAGGCAGTCAGCGCCGCGGCGATGGCACCGCGCGTCAAGGTCAGCATCAGGCTCTTCATGTCGTAGCTCCAGTGAGAAAGAATGGAAGGAACGGAAACTCAGATGAACAACTGAATGGCCGGCAGAGCGCGCCCGGCGTTGAGCAGGTCGAGGCGCTTCTCCCGAATGCGCCAGCCCGAGGGTGTTTGCGCCAGGTGGTGGCGGGCCGTGCCGCTCAGCAATATCTGTGATTCGCCGCGCGCCTCGACGTAGAGGAACGGCGTGCGAAGGCGCACCTCATCGCCCGTCTCGCTCTCGATGCGCGAGGGCTGCAGCACATGCTGGCTGTGGCTTGCGGGGTGCTGCGAATGGGCACGCGGGTTCTTCAGCCGGTCCACGCGCAGCTGCAACAGCAGCCGGTCTTCGTAGGCCAGCGAGTTGTGCGAGAAAGGATCGGCCTGAGCCGCGCCGAGCAGCGGCACCCAGTAGTGGCCGTTGTCGGCAAAGAGCGCCAGCCAGTCGTCGAAGCGCCGCTCGTCGAGCAGTGCGGCCTCATGCGCAACGAAATCACGCGGGTCGCCGGTCATGCAGCCACCTCCGAAGCCATCGCCTTCGCCCATGCGCGGAACTGGTTGCGCATCAGCAGCTCGTTGGTGCCGTTGGTGGTGATGGTGGCTTGTGCGAGCTCGGCCGCATCGAAGTTGCGGTGCAGGCTCACCCATTCGTTACCGCCAGCGCGCAAGCCCTGCTGGATGCTTTCGAAAAGGTGCACGTCATCGTGCGCCACCACCGACATCGGCGAGAACACGAGCCGGTTGTAGCTCATCGCCCGCTCGAAGAGCAGCGCCGGCGCGCCCGCTGCGCGGAAGCTCCAGGCTTCGATCAATGTTCGATCAGCGGCCAGGGGCCGGATCACGCGGATGGCTTGCGGAGAGCCCTTTACCGAAAGGCTCGGATACAGCACCGAGTTCTGCGGCGAGCGCTGCAGGATGTCGGCTGCGCGCTCCGCACCGTGCGCAGCCTGCATCGCGGCTTCGTACTCGGGCAGCTGCGCATAGTTGGAGTGAATGCTGAAGTTGACCCCCAGCACGCTGTGGCCGTTGGTGAACACCCGCCCGCCCATCTTGTCGAAAAACTCGTAGCCAGAGCCGAAGGGGAGGATCTGCTCCATCGCCATCGGCTTGGGGTCGGTGGGCGCGTGGCCCTCCCACAGCGCCTCGGCCGCCTTGGTGGCCGACTCGTGCGTGGACATCGGATGCACCGTGTCGTTGATGTTCTCGAGGTACATCTTCCAGTTGCAGCGGACGATGTTGCGCAGCACGCCGCCGCCTACCGTGAGCTTGCCCTCGGGCGAACGGTCGACCATGTTGTCGATGGCGCCGAGCACCGCGCCGAAATAGTCTTCGAACGAAGGGCCAGCATCAGAGAGGCGCACGAAGACGAAGTCGCGGTACACCTTCACATGCTTCACCACCGACAACCCCTGGCCCGATTCGCAGGCCTTGAGCTGAGTGCCCTCGTAGCCGTTCTTCAGCGGCAGGCCGAGCGGCGCGCCATCGAGCTTATAGGTCCACGCGTGATACGGGCAGCGGAAGAAGCGACCGACGTTGCCGCTCTCGTCCGTAACCAGCTGCGTGCCCTTGTGGGCGCAGCGGTTGTACATGACATGCACCGCGCCATCGGGCTGCCGCACCATGAGGAGCGGCCGGCCCGCGACCTCCTGCGTCACGAAGTCGCCCGCCTCCGGCACCTGGCTCGCATGGCCGAGAAAGACCCAGGTGTTCGCGAACAGGCGCTCCTGCTCCAATGCGAAGATCTCCTCGCTCAGGTACAGGTCGCGGTGCACGCGGTCGTCCTGCACCAGGGCGGCAATGCGGTCGGGATGATGGCGGTAGCTGGTCATCGGCGGACGCTCGGTTTTTCTGTCAGGGAACCAGCTTCCACTGGCCCTTGTTCATCTGCACGATCACCACGCCGCGCTGGTCGGAGCCATAGCGGTCGTCGGGCTTGAAGGTGTAGATGCCGTGCGTGCCGACCAGCTCGCGCGTCGCGACGATGGCGTCGCGCAGCGCGGTGCGGTATTGCGGCGTGCCCGGCTCGCCCTTGGTGCGCGAGGCGGCGTCGGCCAGCAGCAGGTAGGCGTCGTAGGTGTACGAGGAGAAGGCATCGGTCGGCACCGCGCCGTTCACCTTCTGGTAGGCGTTGCGAAAGCCCATCGACACCTTCTTGATCGGGTTGCTATCGGGCAGCTGGTCGGCCACGAGCACCGGGCCGCTCGGCACCTGTAGGCCTTCGATGGAGGCACCCCCCACGCGCACGAAGTCGGCGTTGATGAGGCCATGCGTGCCGTAGATCTTTCCCTTGTAGCCGCGATCGGCAAGCGCGATGTAGGGCAACGCACCGGGCGTGCCGGAGTTGCCCGCGAAGACGGCATCAGGCCGGGCCGCGACGATCTTCAGCACCTGCCCAGCCACCGAAGAATCGCTGCGCGCATAGCGCTCGTTCGCCACCACCTTGATGCCAGCCTTGTCTGCGCTCTTCACAAGCGAGTCGTAAGCCAGGTCGCCAAGCGCGTCGGAAAACCCGATGAAGGCCACCGTTTTCACGCCCGACTTCTGCATGCGCTCCACCACGCCTGCGACCATGAGCGGGAACGGCTGCGACACGGTCACGGTCCACGCACCCTCCGGGCCGGCAATGGTCACGGGCGTGGGCGAGATGAGAGGCGTATTGAGTTCGCGCGCGACGGAGGCGATGGCCATGGCGCCTGGCACGCCGGAAGTGCCGATGAGAACGTCGACCTTGTCTTCAGTCACGAGCTTGCGTGCGTTGCGCCCGGCGGTGGTGGGGTCGGAGGCGTCGTCGAGCACGATGAGCTGCACCTTGCGGCCGCCGATTTCCGGGTGCTCCGCAATGGCTGCGCGTATGCCCTTTTCGTACGGGACGCCTAGCGCGGCGACGGGACCTGAAAGCGAGCTGATGAAGCCGATCTTCAGGTCGGCTGCCATGGCTTGGCCCGCCGCCATTGCGATTGCGGCGAGGCTGAAGATTCGAACTAGGCTTTTTTTCATCTTGGTTACTCCGGCTTGCGTTGCTTCGTGCGAAAAACAAGGCCTCATCTCAGGGCACCAGCTTCCACTGACCCTTCTCAAGCTTCACGACAACACGTGATCGTTCATCGGAGCCGTAGCGGTCGTTCGGCTTGAAGTTGTAGACCGAGTGCGTGCCCACCAATTCCTTCGTGCTCACGATGGCGTCGCGCAGAGCCTCGCGAAACTGCGGCGTGCCCGGCTCGGCCTTGGTGGCGAGTGCACGCTGAGCCGCGTCGAGGTACAGCAGCCATGCATCGAAGGTGTAGGCCGAGAAGGCATCGGTCGGCGGCGCGCCATTGGCCTTCTGGTAGGCCGCGCGGAAGTCCATCGACACTTTGCGGATCGGGTTCTCGCTTGGCAATTGCTCAGCCACGATGACCGGCCCGGTGGGGGCCAGCAAGCCTTCGACCGACGCACCGCCCACCCGCACGAAGTCGGGGTTGATCAGCGCGTGCATGCCGTAGATCTGGCCCTTGTAGCCGCGCTCCGAGAGCGCCAGGTAGGGCAGCGCGCCGGGTGTGCCCGAGGTGCCGGTGATCACCGCGTCGGGGCGCAGCGCGACGATCTTCAGCACCTGGCCGGTCACCGACGAATCGCCACGCGCATAGCGCTCGTTCGACACGATCTTGATGCCCGCCGGCTCTGCGCTCTTTTGCAGCGCGCTGTACACCAGGTCACCCCACGCGTCCGAAAAGCCGATATAGCCCACCGTCTTCACACCCGACTTCTTCATGCGCTCGACCACTGCGCTCACCATCAACGGCGCGGGCTGCGGCAGCGTCACCATCCAGGCACCCTCTTCGCCTGGCAGGTTGGCGTTGGCAATCGAGATCAGCGGCGTCTTCGTTTCGCGCGCCACGCCGGCGATGGCCAGCGCACCGGGAGAGCCCGCTGTACCGATGATGACGTCGACCTTGTCCTCGTCGATCATCTTGCGGGCATTGCGCGCCGCAGTCGTCGGGTCTGACGCATCGTCGAGCTGCACCAGCTGGATCTTGCGGCCGCCCAGGTCCGCCTTGTAGGCGAGCGCGGCCTTCATGCCCTTTTCATAAGGGATGCCCAGCGAAGACACCGGCCCCGACAGCGACGTGATGAAGCCGACCTTGAGATCTGCGGCCCACGCGCTGGCGGCGCTGAGTGCGCCGAGGCCCGCGGCAATGGCCGCGAGGGTGCGAATTCGGTTCAGGACTTTCATGGCGGTGCTCCAGGGTGTTGTGGGTGGTGAACGAAACGAACGCTGAAAAACTAGAGGGCGAGACTGCCGACGCTGGTGCCGCCGCAGACGTACAGAACCTGTCCGGTAACGAAGCTGTTCTCGGGCGCGGCGAAGAAACGCACGGCGCGTGCCACATCGGCCGATTCGCCCAGGCGCTTGACGGGCACCGAAGCCGCGAGCGCGCGCTCCTTCTCGCTGCCGGCCTCGACCACGTCGTAGAACATGTCGGTGCGAATCGGTCCGGGTGCGACCACATTCACTGTGATGCCGTCGGCCGCAAGCTCGAGCGCCCAGGTGCGTGCCATGCCCAGCATGCCGGCCTTGGTCGCGGAATAGCTGGTGCGGGTAGCCAGGCCCAGCGCCGCGCGAGACGACAACAGCACCACGCGGCCGAAGCGCTGTGCACGCATCGCTGGCAATGCACCTTGCACGAGTTGGATGGCACAACCCAGGTGCAGGTCGACGAGGGCATCGAGATCGTCCAACTTCACGTCGGGCAGCAACGCGGCGCGAATCACACCGGCGTTGTGCACGATGGTGGTGGGCGCAAAGCGCTCGACCAGTTCGCGCACCGCCTCGCCCGTCGCCGCGCGGTCGCTCAGGTCGACCTCGATGTTGTGCAGCTTCGGGTGATCGATCTCGGCCCTGCGGCGCGCGAGCGACACCACGTCGTAACCCTGCGCGAGCAGGTCTTCGCAGATTGCCTTGCCGATGCCGGCGCTGCCGCCGGTGACTGCTGCAACCTTTGCCGTCATGCCTGCGCTCCCACCAGCGCCAGCACGCGCAGCGGGCTGCCGCTGCCCTTTTCGATCTTGAGCGGCGGGCAGATCAGCACTGCGCCGGCGGGTGGCAGCAGGTCGAGGTTGCTCAGGCACTGCAGGCCATAGCGCCCCGCACCGTGCATGTAGTAGTGGCACGGATACGGCGGGCGCAGGTGGTAGCCCTGGCCTGCATCGGTGCCGATGGCTTCGGAGCCGAAGCCCAGCACGTCGCGCTGCTCGACCAGAAAGCGTACGGCCTCGGTGCTCGGGCCGGGCGTGTGCTGTCCGGTTTCGTCGAAGTTCTGATACGCCTCTGGGTCGCTGCGCTTGGACCAATCGGTACGCATCAGCACCCATGCCCCCTTGGGGATGCGGCCATGCGCGGCCTCGTAGGCCTCGATGTCTTCCAGCGTCAGCAGGTAATCAGGATCATCCTTCACCTGCGGCGAGCAATCGATCACGCAGGCCGGCGCCACGAAGTTCTGCACCGGAATCGTGTCGACCGAGTTGTTCGGCAGGTCGCGGCCCGAGATCCAGTGGATCGGCGCATCGAAGTGCGTGCCGGTGTGCTCGCCGCATGAAAAGTTGTTCCAGTACCAGGCCGGGCCGCGCTCGTCGTACTTCGACACTTCCTCGATGCGGAAGGGCCAGCATTGGCCCATTTCGGGCGGCAACGCGATCTGCGGGAACTCGGGCGTGAGCGTCTGCGTGAGGTCGATCACGCGGATGCGGCCGCTGGCCATGGCAGTCACGAGGCCGCCGAGGATTTCGGCGGCGGACATCAGTTCGGTGGTCGTCGTCATCGTGGGTTCCTTCTTCAGCCGCCTGCAGCCAGTTCGCGTTCGAGCACCTTGGGGTTGTCGCGCCAGCGCTCCAGCCACTCCTGCGCCACATCGCCGGGGTACACGTCTTCGACGCCGTCGCGCAGCGCCTTCACGATGGCGTTGGCCAATGCGGTGGGCGCCAGCTTGGGCGGCGGCGTGTGCTGGTTCCATTCGTCGTCGATGGGGCCGGGAAACACGTTGATCACGCGGATGCCGGCGGGGCGCATCTCTGCGCGCAGGCACTGCGCAAGCGAATGCGCCGCAGCCTTCGAGGCGCTGAACGTGCCGTGCGGCGGAAAGTTGCTGAGCGCGTAGATCGACAGCAGATTGACCCATGCCGTCGCACCCGTTGCACCATCGGCCGAGCGGCCCTTGAGCGCGGGGCCGAACTCCTGCGCGAGGCGCAGCAGGCCGAAGTAGTTGATGTCCATCTCGGCCTTGGCCACGTCGGTGCCGCGGCGCGTGCCGATGCCGAAGGTGCGGTGCACCTCGGCGTTGTTGATCACGATGTCGACCTTGCCGCCGATGGAGCCCGCAAGCTCGGTCACCTGGCGGCCGTTGGTCAGGTCGAGCGGCACAAGCGTCACCTGCGGCAGCGCGGAGATGTCGTCCAGCCCATCGCCCATCTTCTTCCACGGCTCGGCATGGCCGACCCAGACGATGTCGGCGCCGGCCTTCACCAGCGCACGCACGATGGCCTGGCCAGTCTCGGTCTTGCCGTCGGTCACCAGCACCTTGCGGAATTTCGGGTCGCTGGTCATCTCGCGCAGCATCTTGTCGTCGGCCATGTGGGGACTCCCTTCATTCGGAAAACCAATGAGAACGGCCTGGCCTGCACGGTCGAGCCGGGCGCCCACGCGCACGCGCTGGGGCGCATCGCCGACCTCGCCATGCAGGTGAACCATGAGCGTCGGGCCGGCATCCAGATGCACCAGGCCCAGCCGCCAAGGCAGCCGCTCTCGGAAGAACAGGTCGTTGCTGTGATGCAGCGTGGTGCTGCCGAGCAGTTCGCCTTCACCGCTCTGTTCGCGCCAGCGCAGAGAAGCCGACAGGCATTTGTGGCAAACCTCGCGCGGCGGGTACTGCACCGTGCCGCAGTCTTCGCAGGTCTGCAGCTCGAAGCGGCCCTCTGCAGCGGCGGCCGTGAGACCCAGCGCCACGCGGCCGCGCGCGCCGGGCGGCAGGTTCATCTGCCGGGTACGCAGCACCGGGTTCTTGCGCGGGGGGCGCATCAAAGGCATCGTCATGCCGGTCTCCCCAGGATGACGGCGCCTGTGCAGAGGCAGCGGTCGTAGGTCACCATGCCGAAGCCGGCGACGAGGCCGAGCTGCGCATCCGGCACCGTGCGCTTGTCGGCTTGATCGGTCAACTGGCGGATCGCCTCGACCATGCCGAGGAAGCCGCCCGCCGCGCCGGCCTGGCCCGCCGAGAGCTGGCCGCCGCTCGTGTTGTTCGGAAAGCTGCCGTCGAAGGTCATCGTGTGGGCCTGCACGAAAGCCGGGCCCTCGCCCTTGTCGCAGAAGCCCAGGTCTTCGAACTGCATCATCACGATGACGGGGTAGTCGTCGTAGGTCTGCACGAAGTCCAGTTGGGCGGGCTGAACGCCGGCCTGCGCATAGAGGTCGTCGCGGTCCATGCGCCAGCCGCCCTGCACCATCACCGGGTCTTCGGCGTATGCGTTGTGCCGCTCGATGGCGCCGCGGATCACCGCGTGCGGCAGGCCCAGGTCGCGTGCGCGCTCCTCGCTCATCACCAGGAAGGCGTCGGCGCCGGCACACGGCATGACGCAGTCGAAGAGGTGAATAGGGTCGGAGATCGGCCGCGCAGCCATGTACTCGTCGAGCGTCAGCGCCTTCTTGAACATCGCATTCGGGTTGCCGAGCGCGTTGGTGCGCTGGTCCACGCAGATGCGGCCGAAGTCTTCGCGCTTCGCGCCATAGGTGCGCATGTAGTTGGCGGTAATGAACGCGAAGATCGAGTTCGGCCCGCCTGAGCCGTAGGGGTAGCTCGCATCCCGCGCAAAGTTGCTGAAGCTGCCGAGCGTCTGCCGGAAGGAGTCGACATGGTTGGTGTCGGCGCCCACGCAGGCGACGATGTCGGCATCGCCGGCCTGCACGGCGCGCGCGGCACGGCGAAGGCACATCACGCCCGAGGCCCCGCCGGTGGGCACGTGGTCGAGCCAGCGCGGCGACATGCCCAGGTGTTGCGTGACGCCCACGGCCGTATCGGGCGCGAGCGAAAAGCTGCTGAGGCACAGGCCGTCGATTTGCTCCTTGGCAACGCCGCTGGACTCGACCAGCGCTTCGATGGCCTGGCCGATGAACCAGTGAGCCGTGCGGGTGGAGTAGCGCACGTAGGGTACGGTGATGGGCACGGCGACCGCGACGCCTTCGTAGGAGAGCCGTTGCCTGGTCATGCCTGCCCCACTTGTCTTTTCTTCATCGACCGGGTGTCGATGCAATGGCCCTGCCCCGGCAGTGACTGCGCCATCTCGCGCAGCTGGCCACGCTGGATCTTCTGCGACGGCGTGAGCGGCAGCGCATCGACGAAAGCGACGTAACCCGGCGCCTTGTAGTAGGCGAGCTGCGCGAGTGCGTGCTGCACGATGCTCGCCGCGACCTGCTCGAGCTGCGATGCGTCTCCAACGTCCTCGCGCATCACGATGCAGGCCAATACTTCGTCGCCTCGCACCGCATCGGGCGTAGCGGCCACGGCCGAGGTCTTTACGGCCGGGTGCTGATTCAGCACGCTCTCGACCTCGACAGCCGAGATGTTCTCGCCGCTGCGGCGGATCACGTTCTTCTTTCGGTCGACGAAGAAGAAGTTGCCTTCGGCGTCGCGGCGCACCAGGTCGCCGGTGTGGAACCAGCCATCGCCCCACGCTTCGCGCGTCGCCTCTTCGTCTTTCAAGTAGCCGGAGAAGAAGTAGCGTTTCGGGTCGTCGCCGGCCGAACGCACGAGCAGTTCGCCCGGCGCATCGGTTCCGACATCGCCGCCGTCTTCGCCCACGAGCCGGATCTGCACGAAGTCTTCCTGCCGGCCGAAGCAGCTTGTACCCACAAGGCGCGGCTCGCGGTTGGCCATGATGCAGGCGGCCGCGCCGGTCTCGGTCATGGCCCAGGCCTCGACCAGTGGAAAGCCGAAGCGCTCCTCGAAGGGTGCGTGGTTCTTGCGATCCACGCCGGCGCCAAAGCCCCAGCGGATTGCGTGGTCGCGGTCTGCGACGGACGGCGGTGCCGAGAGCAGCATTGCGGGCATCACGCCCAGGTAGTGAACGATGGTGGCGCCGCTTTCGCGAGCGCTTGCCAGCCAGGTCTTCGGATGGAAGCGGTCGAGCTGCACCAGGCAGCCGCCTGCCACCAGCACCACCATTGTGGAGAACGCCATCGCATTCATGTGGTTGAGCGGCAGCGGCGTGATGACGCGCTCGGCATCCGGGCGGATGCTGCACACACCGTCGAGGGCGGCGTACCACTCGCCCGCACGCAGGAAGTAGGCGTTGCTCAGGATGCAACCCTTGGGGCGGCCGGTTGTGCCCGACGTGTAGAGCAGGCCGCATTCGGTGTCGGCGCCGATGGGTTCATGGGCCCGCGGCGCGGCGGCCTTGGCGCGGGGCACCGCGTCGTCGGGTCCCATGGTCTCGAAGGGCACGCCGGCTTGTGCCGCGGCTGCGCGCAGGTCGTTCGCGCGTTCAGGCAGCGTCACGGCCAGGCCGATCTCGCTGTGGCCGATCAGGTAGACCAGTTCGGCCGAACGCATCTCGGCATTGATCGGCACCACGCTCACGCCCAGTGCGTTGAGCGCGAACCAGTGGAAGAGAAACGCGGGCCGGTTCTCCAGCAGCAGCCCAACCCGATGGCCGTGGCCGTAGCCGGCTTTCGCGTAGGCACTGCGAAGGCGGTCGACCTCGGCGGCTGCCTCGCCCCAGCGGATGGCACCCGCCGGAATGCCGTAGGCCGCGGCGGTGACCGACTCGGTGAACAGGAACTCGGCCCGCGGCGTGCGTGCTGCAGTGGCCGTGAAGACTTGATGGACGGTGGCGTGTTGCATCGCGTCCCTAGATGAAAAGCTGCACGGCAGGCAGCGCCGCGTCGCAGTTGAGCAGATTCACGCGCTTGAGCGTCATGCGCAGCGTGCCGTCGTGCACCGCGAGGTAGTGGAAGAAGGTGCCGACGTAGAACTGCAGCTCATCGCCTTGCGATTCGGTGTAGTGAAACTCGGTGCGCACCACGAAGCGGTTGCCTTCGGCGTCGAAAGTCTCAACCACCGGCACCTGCAGCAGGTGGTGGCAGCGGCTCGGTGGCTGCTGCGAAAACGCACGCGGGCTCTTGAGGCGTTCGATGCGCAGGTCGCGCAGCAGCTTGTCTTCGTACAGATGCGAGGTGTGGTTGAGCCCATCTTCCTGGTCGGGCACGAGCGGCACCCAATAGAACGCGTCGTCGGTGAAGAGCGCGTTCCACTCTTCATAGCGGCGCGTGTCGAGCAGGCGTGCTTCGTTCACGACGAAGTCGATCAGGTCCTGGCGGGTGATCTGGGTCGAAGCGTCGGTGCCGGCCATCACATCGTCTCCGTCATGCGCTGCACCCAGCTGCGGTACTGGTTGCGCATCGGCAGCTCGTTGGTGCCGCCGGTGGTGATCTCTCCGCCCTTCAGCTCGGACGGGTCGTAGTCGCGGTGCAGGCTGACCCACTCGTTTCCGCTCGCGTGCAGCCCGGCCTGCATGCCGCGATACGCCTGCAGGTCGTCGTGACCCACCACCGAGAACGGCGAGTTGATGAGCCGGTTGTACATGGTGGTGCGCTGCAGCAGTTCGGGCGGGGCGCCCTTCAAGCGGAATGTCCAGCTCTCGATCAGCGTTTTGTCGGCGGAGATCGGCTTCACCACGCGGATCGCCTGGATCGCGCCCTTGATGGTGAGGTTCGGGTAGTACACGGTGTTGTGCCGTGCCATGCCGAGGATCTGCGCGGTTTTTTCCTCGCCGTAGCGCGCCTTCATGGCGTCGTCGTACTCGGGAATTGCCTTGTACTTGCTGTGGATGCTGAAGTGCACGCCCGTGAAGCTGTGGCCGTGGTCGTAGGTGCGAATGCCCATGTCCTCGAAGAACTTGTAGTCGGACATGAAGGGCACGAACTGCTCCACGGCCATGGGCTTGGGCTCGTCGGCGGGCTTGTCGGCCCACATGCGCTTGGCGGTGCCGGCCGACGATTCGTGCGCCACCATCGGGTGCATCGTGTCGTTGAGGTTCTCGACGAACATCTTCCAATTGCACTGGTGCATGAAGCGCAGGCACCCGCCGGCAATCTCGAGCTCGCCCTCGGGCGACCGGTCGGCCATGTTGTCGATGGAGCTCAGCGAATCGCCGAAATACTCGTCGAAGTCGGGCCCCGCATCGTTGATCTTCACGAAGATGAAGCCGCGGTGGCTGCGCACGTGTTTGAGCGTGGTCAGGCCCTTGGCCGACTCGCACTCATGCAGCGCCGTGTTCTCGTAGCCGGTCTTGAGTGGAATGGCGAGCAGCGAGCCGTCGGTCTTGAAGGTCCACGCGTGGTACGGGCAGCGAAAGAACTTGCCGGTGTTGCCGCACGGTGCGCTCACCAGGCGCGAACCCTTGTGGGCGCAGCGGTTCATCATTGCGCGCACGCTGCCGTCGGTGTGGCGCACGACGATGAGCGGGCGGCCTGCGATCTCGTTGCTGATCCAGTCGCCGGGCTTGGGCACCTGGCTCTCGTGCCCGACGTAGTTCCAGGTGTTGGCGAAGAAGTGCTCCTGCTCCACCTCGAAGAGTTCCTGGCTGGTGTACAGGTCGCGGTGCACACGGTCGTTCTGCACCAGCGCACGAACGGCATCAGGGTTGTCTCGGTACGAAGGCATGGTTCTCGTGGCTCCTTCACATGTCGAGCACCAGGCGCGCACCCTTGGCGCGCGAGATGCAGATCTGCATGACGTTGCCCTCGGCCTTCTCTCGGGCGGTGAGCACGTAGTCGCGATGATCGATCTCGCCTTCGAGCACGGGCACGGCACACACGCCGCATTCGCCGCGCTTGCAGTCGAACATCGGGTCGCAGCCGTTGTCGATGAGGCAATCGAGAATGCTCTGGTCGGCCGCAACGGTGAAGCGCTGGCCAGTCTGGGCAAGCTCCACTTCGAAAGGCTGGTCGCCGTCTTCGGCGACGGGCTCGGTAAAGAGTTCGAAGTGCACACGGTCATGCTCCCACCCGCGCGCCTGGGTGCGGGCCAGCACGGCGTCGAGCATGACCTTGGGTCCGCAGACGTAGAGGCGGTCACCGGCGGGCACATCGTCGAGTAGCGTGTCGATGTCGAGTGGTGCGCCGGCTTCGGCATCGGCATGCACGCGCAGGTCGTCGCCGAGCAGCGTCTGCAGTTCGGGCAGGAAGGCCATCAGCTCGCGGCTGCGGCCGGCGTAGTGCATGCGCACCGGCGCCCCTTCGGCGCGGCGGCGCGCGGCCATGGTGGCGAGCGGCGTCACGCCGATGCCGCCCGCCACCAGCACCGAGCCGCCGGGGCCGGTGTGCAGCGGAAAGTCGTTCTTCGGCGCCTCGATGGCGAGCGTGTCGCCCTCTTTCAGTTGCTCGTGCATGAAGCGCGAGCCGCCGCGGCCTTCGGCCTCCTTGCGCACGGCAATCACGTATTCGGTCGGCGCGTTCGTGGCATTGCGCGCGGTCGCAAAGTTGATCAGCGAGTAGTGGCGCCAGTCGGCCTTGCCATCGGGCAGCTTCACCTGCACGCGGATGTGCGCGCCGGCTGCAAAGCCGGGCAGCGGGCGGCCATCTTCCGCGCGCAGACGCAGCATGCGGATGAGCGGCTTGAGTTGGCGTGCCTCGGCAACGCGGAGCTGGAGCGTGGCGGTGGGTGCGGTCATCGTGCGTCGGTTGTCTCTTCAGGCCAGCGCGTGCTGCGCCAACGCGGCTTGCAGCTTGAGGCCGTGTTCGTCGGCGAGCGCCGCGTCGCGCAGTTCGCGCAGGGTGGCAGGCGCTAGCCGTTCACCGGCGCGCTCCACCGCGCGCATCACCGTGTCGTAGTTGCGGACACCGCGCTCGTGCGTGTCGCTGTAGCCCTTGACGAGGCGCTGGCACTGCGCGAGCTCCACCGCCAGCTCGGGGTTGTGTCGTGCGGCAGTGGCAATGCGCTGCAGCCATTCCTCGATGCGGCGGTTTTCCTCGGCATAGCGCGTCGTCGACAGGCGCCAGCGCCTGCAAGCCGCAACCATGCGCAGCATGAGGTAGCCGTGCAGCGAGCTGGTCTGGATCAAGCGGCCGTGCTGCGTGAATCGCTCGACGAGCTTCTTCGGCCATGTGGAGTTCATGAGCCACCGGCCGATGCCGCCCGGCAGGGTTTCGCAGATTTCCTGCAGGCGCGGATGCATGTATTCGTTGATGGCGAGCACCTGCCCCGGCTGCACGCGGGCCTCGCCGCGCACGCGTTCGAAGCGGGTGGCGCGGGTCTTGAGCGCAGCGACGCGGGCGGTGTCTTCGTACGACATCCAGAGTGCGAGGTGGCGAGCCGTTTCGCGCAGCAGCCGGTGCGCGCTGTCGCCGGGCAGCGCCGCAATGGCAGCCATGCGATCGAGGTAGAGGCCGGCATACGCAGGGTCCTGGTAGTCGATGAGGCGGCGCACACCTTCGAGCAGGAAGTCTTGCGCGGCTGCAGGAAAGTCGCGTTGCACGCGTTCGACCAGCGCACGGACGGCGGGGTGGCGTGGTTGCGGAGTGGGCACAGCCGCCGCGGCTTCCGGCGGTGTCTCACCATCGTCGCCGGCCTGCGCGCGAGCGAATGCGCCGCCAAAGGCCTTGAGGCTGGGCTTGACGCCCACGCCGCCGCGCTCGATGGTTGCTTCGAACTGCGCGCGGCTGAACGGGAGCACGCCCGAGCCCGCCAGCGCACCGAACAGCACGGCGCTGATCACGCTGCCCGAGGCCTCGGCGGCCTGGGCCATGTCGAAACGGATGAAGCGCTTGGCGGCCCGGGCCGTGTGCGCGAGCAACTGCGTGCTGTCGACGCGACCGTCGCCCAGCGCGCTTTTCTCGGCAATGGAGAACACACGGTGCGTGGACGCGATGAGCGTGGTGCGGTCGCTGGTGACCAGCCCGCGCTGCACCGCCCGACCCGCTTCCATGAGTTCCGAAGCGAGCACCACGTCCACATCGCCAGGCAGCGGCATCAGCGCCAGCACGGGGCGGCCGCCATCCGCTTCGGCCTGTGCCGTTGGATAGAGCTCGACGTAGTAGATGGTGGCGCCCGTGCGCTGCGCCACGCCCGGCACCGAGGTGGTCTGGGCGACGTAGCCGTTGGCTTCGCCCATGTCGACGATCCAGTCAGCCAGCACGCCGCCGCCCTCCCCGCCCATGGCGAGGATCGCGATCTTGATGGGTTGTGCCTTGGTCGTCATCGTCGCTTCAGAAGGCATAGGCTTCGCGCCGTCGCGCGTCGCCGCGCTGCAGCCAGCCGATGACGGCGCTGCGCACGCGCTCGCGCAGCTTGTCCCAGCCTGTCGGGTTGCTCACGACCTGCGCCTTGTAGAACGAGGGGCACAGCACGGCGGCATGCGAAACGTCGCCGCAATTGCCGCAGCCCACGCAACTGTCGAGCACGGTGGCCACGGGATCGACGCGCAACGGATCGGGGTTGGGTTTGATCGAGAGCGACGGGCAGCCCGACAGGCGGATGCACGAGTGGTCGCCGGTGCAGGTATCCGAATCGACGCCGAACTTTTCGCGCACCATGCGCTTGCCATCGGCAATGGCCTTGCGCACGAGCGGCTTCTCGCGGCGCTGCTTGTTGAGCATGCACTCCGATTGGGCGATGAGGACCTTCGGACCCTTCTTGGTGGTGGTGAGCGCTTCTTTCAGCGCATCGCGCATGCCTGCAACGTCGTAGGTGCGGCGCATCGTCTTGACCCACTCCACGCCAACGCCCCGCACGGCACGCTCGATCTCGTGGCCGGTGCTGCGCGTCTTGTTGATGGCGTTCGACGAAAGGATGTCCTGCCCGCCGGTGGCCGAGGTGTAGTTGTTGTCGACAATGATGGTGAGGTTGTCGCTCTTGTTGAACACCGCGTTGGCCACCCCGCTCGTGAGGCCGTTGTGCCAGAAGCCGCCGTCGCCCATCATCGAGATGGCGCGCTTGCCGGCGGGCGCATTCAGCGCCGCCGCACCGGCACCGCCCAGGCCGTAGCCCATAGTGGTGTTGCCGATGTTGAAGGGCGGCAGGATGGAGAACAGGTGGCAGCCGATGTCGGCGCTGACGTGGTGCGCACCGAGTTCACGCTCGACCAGCTTCATTGCGCTGAAGATCGGGCGCTCGGGGCAGCCGGTGCAAAAGCCTGGCGGGCGCGCGTGCACGACGTCGCCGAGCGCCGTGGATGGCATGGCCGGCTCGGGTGCCGCATCGACGCCGATGGCGGCGACTTCCTTCAGCGGGATCACCTTGCGCACCGGCGCCGGTACGGGCAATGGCGCGAGCCGCTCGTAGCGCTCGCAGAAGGCGCGTGCGCCCTTCAGCAGCTCGGACGCCGTGTATTCGCCGGCCACGGGCAACATGTCCTTGCCGTGCAGCACGGTCGCAGAGCCCGCCTGCCGCAGGATGGTCGCGAGGTTCTGCTCGACGAAGTTGGGCTGCCCTTCTTCGACGATCAGCACCGCGCGCTTGCCTTCGCAGAAGCGGATGACCTCGCTCTGGATGACCGGGTAGGCCACGTTCATCACGTAGAGAGGCACCTGGGTGTTGCCGTACACGTCGGCCAGGCCCAGGCGCTCCAGCGCGCGCAGCAGTGTGTTGTAGCTGCCGCCCTGCACGATGATGCCGATGTCGTCGGCGTCTTCGGAGAAAAATTCGTTGAGCTTGCGCTCCTCGATGAAGCGCACCGCGGCGGGCCAGCGGTCTTTCACTTTCTCTTGTTCATGCACGAAGCTGGCGGGCGGCAGCACGATGCGGCTGACGTCGCGCTGCGGGTTCTCCAGCGCCTCTTGCAGGGTGAACTTGGCGCGCTTGTTGTCGCCTGCGATGAAGTGGCCGTGCACGTGGCAGGCGCGAATGCGCAACTGCAGCATCACGGGCGTGTTGCTGGCCTCGGAAAGATCGAAGCCCGTTTTCACAGCATCGACGATGCTTGGCAGGTTGGGCCGCGGATCGAGCAGCCAGATCTGCGACTTCATTGCGAAGGCGTGGCTGCGCTCCTGCATGATGGAAGAGCCCTCGCCGTAGTCTTCGCCCACGATGATGAGCGCGCCGCCGGTGACGCCGCCCGAGGCCAGGTTGGCCAGTGCGTCGGACGCCACGTTGGTGCCCACGGTCGCCTTGAACGTGACGGCGCCGCGCAGCGGATAGTTGACGGAGGCGGCCAGCGTGGCTGCGGCGGTGGCTTCGCTCGCACTGTTCTCGAAGCGGATCCCCTGCTCGGCGAGGATGTCCTGCGCATCGGCCAGCACGTCCATCAGGTGCGAGATGGGTGCGCCCTGGTAGCCGGCCACATAGGAAACCCCCGATTCGAGCAAGGCCTTGGTGACGGCCAGAATGCCTTCACCGCGGAACACCTCGCCACCGGAAAGTCGCAACTTCTTGACTTCTTCGACGAATGAACGCTCAGCCATGTGGGTCCTTCTTCTTTCTCGTGGGAGGATGCGCTTCAGCTGCCACATCACGCTTTCTATAATGTTGACAAATGAATGTATCCACAATCATGAATTACCCTAGACATGCAAGCAGCGTGCCTGCGGCCGGTATGAAGCGCGTTGCCATGAGGTGCATTCATGGCTGAGCAACCTGCTGAAACACATCGCTTCGTCGATGACTACCTGCCGGCGCTGTTGGCGCAGGCCAGCCAGCTGATCTCCTCGGAGTTCCACGAGGTGGCGCGACAGCAGGGCTTCTCGGTTTCCGAGTGGCGGGTGATGGCGTCGCTTGCCGGCAGCGAGCCGATCAGCATCGGCCAGCTTGCGCAGGTAACGGTGACCAAGCAGCCCACCGTGACGCGTCTGCTCGACCGCATGGAAGCGCGCGGACAGGTCGAGCGGCTGCCCCATGAGAGTGATCGCCGCATCACGCTGGTGCGCATCACGCGCAAGGGCTTGAAGGCGGTGGAGCATCTGATGGAGCTCGCGCGCGACCACGAGCGGCGCGTGCTCGAACCCTTCGGCCTGCGCCGTGCCGAAGAACTCAAGCAGACGCTGCGGCAGATGATCGACCTGCACGTGCATGTGCCGGTCGAGGAGCCAGAGGAGGACTAGGGCTCCAGCACTGCGCGACCGCGGTGGCCGCGCTGCGCAATCCATTCGAGTGCCGTGGCGGCATCGGCCAGCGCGAAGCTGCGCACGTCGAGGTGCAGCCGCCCGTCGGCCAGGCGGGCGAGCAACCCGGGCGCGGCGGCACGGCCAGCGGCCTCGCGCCTGAACATGTTGAGCGGCAGCAGCGCCACGTCGCGCTGCAGAAAGTGCGCGATGTCCAGCTGCAGCATTGGGCCCGCGGTGTAGCCGATGAGCACGGCCCGGCCACCCGGCCGCACGGCGGGAAGTACCGCCGAAAGGACGCTTCCGCCCACCGTGTCGATCAGCAGGTCCGCACTCGCGACAGGTGGAGGCCCGGCATCAGGATCGACCGTCGTCACGGTGCAACCGGCTTCGATTGCGAGCTGCACGGCCAGCGAGCCGACGGCACCGCTCGCGCCTGTCACCAACACCTGTTCGCCGACCTGCAGCCTGGCAACTTCATGCAGCGCCACCCACGCCGACGTGGTGGGCGAAAAGAACGCAGCGCCGAGGGGCATCGGCAATGCATCGGGCAGCACGCCGAGCGCTTCGTCGGGCGCATCGATCAGCTCGCACCAGGTGCCGTCGAACAGCGTCCCCAGGCCGCTGCCGCGCAACCAGACGCGTTGGCCTGCGGCGTAGCGTTCGCTTGCGACGACGATGCCGGCGGCTTCCACGCCCGGTGTGTACGGCAGCGGCGGATGCCGCAGGAAACTGCCGCGCCACACGGTGCGGTCGATGTGGCCGACGGTGGCCGCCTGCATGCGCACGATGGTGCGGCCCGGCCTGTGTACCGGGTCGGGCACTTCTTCCAGCACGGGCTGTGCCTCGAAGCCGTGGATGCGAACGGCCCTCATGGCAGCGTCGAAAGAAAGTCGAGCACCGTTTGTGCAAAAGCCTCGGGCATCTGGTCGGGCAAAGGGACCATGCCCCCTTCGATGTCGACGATGCGCGCCTGCGGCAGATGGTGCTGCAGCTCTGCCGCATGCGGCGCGGCGAACGGATCGTGGGTTGCGCGGATGATGAGCCCAGGTTGCGTCACGCGGCCGATGCGGTCTTCCATGCGATATGAGGCAACGGCGCGATGGCCCTCTTCAAGCCGATGGCCGACCTTCAAAGCATCGAGCACAAAGGCCTCGAGCAGATCGGGCCTCTCGGACGGATAGAAACCCTGCCGTTTTTGCCACAGTGCGGCGAGATGGCTTCCATCCTGACTCGGCGCGACTTCGTCGATGGGCGGCCGCTCTGCCCTTGCGCGGCGAAAGGCTTCGTCGGTGAACGGCGTGGACGAAAGCACCAGGCCGTGCACGCGATCGGGAAAGGCGGCCGCGAGTTCGATGGCCACGACGCCGCCGGTGTGATGCCCGACGACATCGGCACGCGCGATGCCCAGTGCATCGAGCAGTTCGCACGCCACGCGCGCCCATTGTTCGATGCTCGCCGGCATGCCGCCGTCAGCGGAATCGCCGAAGCCCGCGGTGTCCATCGCGATGGCCCGGTACCGCGCACCGATCAGTGGAAGGACCGCCCGGTACTCGGCCCAGCTGCGTGGCGACTGGTGCAGCAGCAGCACGGCCGGTGCATCAGCATCGCCGCACGCCGCGTAATGCACCTGCCCCACCGACAGGTCGGCAAAGGCGCGGCGGATGGTCATGACAGCGTCTCGTCGGCCGGTGCGCGCCACAGGCCCGCATGCTTCAGCTTGCCGAGCGTGCGCGAAAGCACGTCGCGCCGGTAGGCGGCGATGTCGCGGCCTTCGTAGCTGTAGAAGCCACTGCCGGTCTTGAGACCGAGCCGCCCTTCTTCCACCATGCGATCGACGATGGCCGGCGCGGTGTAGCGCCCCTTGTCGATCGAAGCCGACATTTCGCGGCTGGCATGGTGCAGGATGTCGCAGCCTCCAAAGTCGATGAACTCGACTACGCCGAGCGCGGCGAAGCGCAGGCCCAGGCCGTATCGCGTGGCCTTGTCGATCTCCTCGGCGGTGGCGGCGCCCTCCTCGATCATGCGGGCCGCCTCGTTCATGACCAGCGCCTGCAGGCGCGGCACGATGTAGCCCGGCGATGCACCGCAGACCACGGGTAGCTTGCCGATTTCTTCCATCAACGACTTGGTGCGTGCGAGCACGGCCGCATCGGTGCCGGGGTGGCAACTGAGTTCGACCACGGGAATCACATACGCCGGGTTGAGCCAGTGCATGTTGAGGAAGCGCTCAGGCAGCCGCACGAGTGCCGCGAGCTGCGTCACGAGGATGCTGCTGGTGGTTGAGGTGAGGATCGCGTCGTCGCGGCAATGGTGGTTGATCTGCTCGAACGCATCGCGCTTGGCCTCCATGGTTTCTGGCACGCCTTCGAACACCAGCTCGGCGGCGGCCAATGCCTGCGGTGCTTCGGCGGCGTTCATCAGGCTCACCCGTTCGGCGATGACCTGTATCTGCTTTGCATCGATCACGCCGAGCTGCGCCAGGCCCGCAAGGCTTGCTTCGATCTCGGCCCGAGCCTCGCCCTGCAGGCGCTGCCAGGCTTCGTCGCTGCGCTGGCGCAGATCGATCAGCGAGATGCGGTGTCCGGCGTAGGCGAACGCAATCGCGATGCCGCGCCCCATGCGGCCGGCGCCGACGGCTGCGAAGCGGGGCAACGGCGCGCGTTCATTCGCCATCGTGCAGCCTTTGCTTGAGCTGCGCCGCGCTCAGGCCGGCGAGGCCCAGGCTTTCGAAGGTGCGCGGGCCTTGGCGCAGGTCGCGGCCGAGAAAACCGCCGACGATGGCGAGCAGCCCATGCGCGATGGGCGCATCCACGCCCGCATGGCGTGCGGCCGAGGCGAGGAATGCGACGCCGAGCTCGGTGTCTTCGGTGATGTAACGATGCGTGTGCAGGTCGATGTTCTCGCGCCAGTCGCCGGACTTGACGAGCTGCTTGTGCGCATCGCCGTACATCCACTGGTCGTTGTTGTAGTGGTCGGCCAGCGGATAGTGCGGCGCACGGTGGCCGAAGGCTTCGCGCACGGCCATGCGTTCGCGGTCGAGCCGGTCGGTCACGTCGCGCACCGCGCGCTGGGTGCCTTCGTTGTGAATGTCCCAGCGCTCGAAGTGCTGGAGCGGCGCGGCGTTCATCACCATGAGCGGTGGGTGGATGACCGGGCCGGCATTCATGAGCGCGCCCGACAGCGCATCGCCGCAGCCATGCACGGCGGGATAGGCTCTGCGGATCACTTCGATCGCCTCGGCCTCCTTGCGGGCCGGGTAGACGCCGGTCGGCAGGCGGATGGCACGGATGGTGACGTTCACTTCGCGCTCGCCGTGCTTGCGCGCGAGATACGGCAACGTGCCGGTCTCGGCCCAGGCCACGTCGGCTCGACTGCCCGCCTCTTTCACCGTTCGTGCCATCACGTAGCTGCCGAAGGTACCGGGCGGCAGAAAGACGACCTGGCCGTCGACAAGGTGCGGCGCCATGGCCAGAGCGATGTCGTGCTGTGCAATGGCAGGCGTGGGAAGAACGATCAGCTCGGCGCCCTTCACTGCCGCGGCGATGTCAGCGGTGGCGAGTGCGAGCGGCACCTCGCGCGTGCCGTCGGCATCTTTCAGCGTGATGGCGCCCGCTTGCACCACCGGCTCGAGTGCTGCGGCATCCCGGCGCCACAGGCGCACCTCATGGCCGGCTTCGGACAGGTCTGCGGCAGCCGCGTAGGCGCCGTGACCACCACCAAGAATCGCAATTTTCATATTCGAAATTTGAAAGGCAGATGTCGATGAACCGGCAGCCGCGGTACGGACCGGGGAAGCAATGCCTTATTACATTACTTTTCATCTGTTCATGTGTCAATCAAATTCGATGGCTGGCGTCTCCACGGAAACCCTCAAGTAAAAAGCCCGCGCTTCTTGCGAAGCGCGGGCTTTCTTTTGGGGCAAAGCGGCCGGTCGACCGCTCTGGGATGGATCAGCGCGTGGGCTTGAACGCACGCTTTTGTGCGTCGCGGGGCACAAAGACCTTGCCCGGGCCGCCATGGCCTGCGCCATTGCCGCGCGGAGCAAAACCTTCACGGGGTGCAAAGCCTTCGCGCGGCGCGAAACCTCCGTCGCCGCGACCGCCACCGTGGCCATGACCGCCGCGCGGAGCGCTGTCGCCCCAGCCCGGCTTGCGGCCATAACCACCGCCGCCACCGTTGCCGCCGTCATCGCGGCCGCCGCCGAAGCCGGCGTTGTTGCCGCCCTGGAAGCCGCGCGCGCCTTGGCCCTGCGCCGGACCGCGCGAATTGCGGTCGTTGAAGCCGCTGGCGCCGGCATAGCCGCCGCCGTTGTTGCCACGATAGCCACCGCCGCCGCCTGCACCGCCATTGCCGAACTTGCGATCGCGCGAATGGTTGTCGCCGCGGCCGCCGCGGTATTCGCCCATGGGCGGACGCGATTGCGGCATGCGCTGCTGCGGCTCGAGACCGGCGACCACTTCAGCCTTGAACTGCTGGCGGCTGTATTGCTCGATGTCCATGATCTTGCGGCGATCGCGGAACTCGGCAAACGTGATGGCCAGGCCGTCGCGGCCTGCACGGCCGGTGCGGCCGATGCGGTGGGTGTAGTCCTCGGCCTTCATCGGCAGGCCGAAGTTGAAGACGTGGGTGATGGTCGGCACGTCGATGCCGCGGGCGGCGACGTCGGTGGCCACCAGGATCTGCACCTGGCCCTGGCGCAGTGCCATGAGGCGGCGGTTGCGCAGGCCCTGGCTCAGGGCGCCGTGCAGCGCCACGGCGCTGAAGCCTTCTTGCTGCAGGTCGTTGGCGAGGCCGTCGCATTCGACTTGCGTGCTCGCGAACACGATGGCCTGGTTGATGCTGGTGTCGCGCAGCCAGTGGTCGAGCAGCTTGCGCTTGTGCTGGCTGTTGTCGGCCCAGTACAGCGATTGCTTGATGTTGGCGTGCTTTTCCTGCGGGCTGTCGATGGTGATGCGCTGCGGCTCGCGCATGACGCGCGTGGCCAGCTGCTGGATGCGCGGCGCGAAGGTGGCGCTGAACATCATGGTCTGCTGGCGCTCGATGGTGAGCTGGTTCACTTCGGCCAGGTCGTCCGAGAAGCCGAGGTCGAGCATGCGGTCGGCTTCGTCGACCACCAGGAACTTGACCTTGTCGAGCTTGAGCTGCGACGAGCGCTGCAGGTCGAGCAGGCGGCCGGGGGTGGCCACGACGAGGTCGGCGTTCTGCAGCTTGGCGATTTGCAATTGGTAAGGCATGCCGCCCACCACGTTGGCAACGCGGAGGCCCCGGCAATGGCGAACCAGTTCGATGGCGTCGTGCGCAACCTGCTGCGCGAGTTCGCGCGTGGGGCACAGGATCAGGGCGCCAGGGGTGGCGGCCTTGAAATGGCGGGCGTTGGTCGGGTCCTTGCGCTTCGGCTTCTTGGGCACGGCCTCGCCGCGGGCGGCGGCTTCGGCAGCCAGGCGCTGGAACTCGGCCTTGGCTTCGGCTTCGGCTTCGGCCTGGCGCTTGAGCAGCGTGTGCAGCACGGGCAGCAGGAAGGCAGCGGTCTTGCCCGAGCCGGTCTGGCTCGAAACCATCAGGTCGACGAAGCGGGCCTTGCCGTCCTGGCCAGCTTCACCGGCCATGGCGAGCGGAATCACCTTGTCTTGCACGGTGGTGGGCTGGGTAAAGCCCAGGTCCGCCACGGCGGCGATCAGTTCAGGCGCGAGGCCGAGCTTGATGAAGCCGTTGGGGATGCGGGCTTCGTCGGCCACGGCGGCCTCGGGAGCGGCGGCGTCGAGCGCCTCGAGGATCGGCGCCTCGGACATGGTGTCCGCGGCAGCGACAAATTCGTTGTTGTTGGTGGATTGCACAGGCGCGAACTCGCCCTGCGCTTCAAAAGCGTCGGTCATGTGAATATCAATCTCAAACGCAAGCGCTGCCGTAGGCGGCGCCCCGTTGGTGGTTAAAAACATCAACCATCCAACGACATTCAACTTCTGGCTTTCGCCGGAGGCTGCGGCCCTTTTTGATCAGCGGATGCGATCGGGCGCGGTGTGCAAGATAGGGAGATGCAAGAGACGCTGGCCGGAAAACCCGAATCAGCGAAGCTCTCGATTATGGCACGGCTCGGGGTTTTTACCTAATCCGTCAATTTCAGGAAGGTTTCCCGGTAGTGCGCGAGCTCCTCGATGGACTCGTGCACGTCGGCCAGCGCAGTGTGCGCCTGCTGCTTCTTGAAGGCACTGTAGGCCGAGGGCTTCCAACGCTTGGCCAGCTCTTTCAGGGTGCTGACGTCGAGGTTGCGGTAGTGAAAGTACGCCTCCAGCTTGGGCATGAACTTGACCAGGAACCGCCGGTCCTGCCCGATGGTATTGCCGCACATCGGCGAGCCGCTGCGCGGAACGTATTTGGCAATGAATTCGAGCAGCTGCTGCTCGGCCGCGGCTTCGTCGAGCGTGGAGGCCTTCACCTTGTCGATCAGGCCGCTGCGGCCATGCGTGCCCTTGTTCCAGGCGTCCATGGCGTCCAGCACCGCGTCGCTCTGGTGAATGACCAGCACCGGGCCGTCGATGCGGGGGGTGAGATCGGGGCCGGTCACGACCACGGCGATCTCGAGCAGGCGCTCCTTTTCGGGGTCGAGGCCGCTCATTTCGCAGTCGAGCCAGACCAGGTTCTGGTCGCTTTTCTTCAGGACCGGCGGGGTCGTGACGATCGTGGGGTCAAGGGATTCAGGCATTGCAGGATTGTCGTCGAAGGTCTGCGCCGGCCGGACCCGAGGGCTAAACTCGACGCTCCATGTCCTATTCACTCATCTTCACCACTGCCTTTGCGGCTGCACTGGTCCTTGGCCTGCTCGTGAAGTTCTGGCTCGCATCGCGGCAAGTGCGCCATGTCGCACGGCACCGCAGCGCCGTGCCGCCCGCTTTCGAGCACAAGATCACGCTCGCCGCCCACCAGAAGGCCGCCGACTACACCATTGCCAAGGCCCGCTTCGGCATGGTCGAGATGGCGTGGGGCACGGCACTGCTGCTGGGCTGGACGCTGCTGGGCGGCCTCGACGTGCTCAACAAGCTGCTGCTCGCCTGGCTGGGCGGCGGCATGGTGCAGCAGCTAGCCCTGCTGGCGGCCTTTGCGGTCATCGGCGGGTTGCTCGAGCTGCCCTTCACGCTCTGGCAGACCTTCAGGCTCGAAGAGCGCTTCGGCTTCAACAAGATGACGTTCGGCCTGTGGCTGCGCGACACCGTCGTCTCCACGCTGATCGGCGCGGCCATCGGGCTGCCTATTGCGGCGCTGATCCTGTGGATCATGGGCGCCGCCGGCACCATGTGGTGGCTCTGGGCCTGGGTGGCCTGGATGGGCTTCAACCTGCTGCTGATGATCGGCTACCCGATGTTCATCGCACCGCTCTACAACAAGTTCAAGCCGCTCGACGATCCCACCGTCAAGGAACGCGTCACCGCGCTGATGGCGCGCTGCGGCTTTCGTGCCAAGGGCCTGTTCGTCATGGACGGCAGCCGGCGCAGCGCACATGCCAATGCCTATTTCACGGGCTTTGGTGCGAGCAAGCGGGTGGTGTTCTACGACACGCTGCTGCGCCAGCTGAACGCGGCCGAAATGGAGGCGGTGCTCGCGCACGAGCTCGGCCATTTCAAGCACCGCCACATCGTGAAGCGGCTCGCGGCGATGTTCGCGATGAGCCTCGCGGGCTTCGCTCTGCTGGGCTGGGTTTCCACCCAGGTGTGGTTCTATACCGGCCTGGGCGTGCAGCCGAACATGACGCCCGCGGCGCCGAACAATGCACTCGCGCTGCTGCTGTTCATGCTCGCGGTGCCTGTGTTCGGCTTCTTCGTCGCCCCCCTGCCCGCCCGGCTTTCGCGCAAGCACGAGTTCGAGGCCGACGCCTATGCCGTGGCCCAGACCAGCAGCGCCGACCTGTCGGCCGCACTGCTCAAGCTCTACCAGGACAATGCGTCGACGCTCACGCCCGACCCGGTGTTCGTCAAGTTCTACTATTCCCACCCTCCGGCCTCCGAGCGCCTTGCGCGCATGACGGCGGCCTGAACCACGATATTTGTCCCCGGAAGCCGAGCCCATGAGCAGCATGTTCAAGCCCAAAGACTGGAAAGCCATTCCACGCCACGCACTGAGCGCCACCGAGATCGTTTCCGGCCTGGCCAAGCTCGACGGATGGAAGCTCACCGGAGACGGCGCCGACGTCGCCATCGAGAAGACCTTTACCTTCGCCAACTACTTCGAAACCATCGCCTTCGTGAACGCGCTGGCCTTCGTCGCCCATACGCAAGACCATCACCCCGATCTGTCGGTGCACTACAACCGCTGCGTGGTCCGGTTCAACACGCACGACGTGGGCGGACTCTCGGTCACGGACTTCGATTGCGCGCGTCAGGCCGACGCCCTCGTGAGCAGCCCGGCGCCGTGATGAGGACACCCGCCGTTGGCTAAGCCGGCCCGCACGCCCGCCAAGGGAGGCGGCACATCCGCACGCGTTCTGCATGACGGCTTGGTTATTGCGAGCCATGGACGGCACTGCCTGGTTGAAACGCCCGAGGGCGACCGCCTGATCTGCCATCCGCGCGGCAAGAAGAGCCAGGCCGTGGTCGGCGACCGGGTGCGCTGGCAGGCGAGCGAAGACGAAGGCACCATCGAAGAGGTGGTGCCGCGCCGCAATCTCTTCTATCGGCAGGACGAGATCCGCACCAAGTCGTTTGCAGCCAATCTCGACCATGTGCTGATCCTGATCGCGGCTGAGCCGGAGTTCTCGGAGCACCAGCTCGCGCGCGCACTCATCGCCGCCGAAGCCGAACACATCACGCCCATCATCGCGCTCAACAAGAGCGACCTGGCGGAGCCCTTCGAGCGCGCATGGAGCAAGCTTGCGCCCTACCGCCGCATGCACCATGGCGTGCTGCCGCTGTCGCTCAAGGCTTCCGCCGAGGCCGACTACGCATCGCTCATGAAACTGCTGGCCGGCAAGAGCACGCTGGTGCTGGGGCCCTCGGGCGCTGGCAAGAGCACGCTCATCAACCTGCTGGTGCCGGGTGCCACGGCACTGACGGGTGAGATCTCGCAGGCGCTGAATTCAGGCAAGCACACCACCACGAGCACCACGTGGTACTGGGTGGACGAAGCGCGCACCACAGGCCTCATCGACTCGCCGGGCTTTCAGGAATTCGGGCTGAACCACATCGAACCAATGCAGCTCGCGAGCTTGATGCCGGACATTGCCGAGCACGCGAACGACTGCAAGTTCTACAACTGCACCCATCTGCACGAGCCGGGATGCGGCGTGATCGCGAACGTCGATTCGCCCGCCAGGCCGGGGCCGATCAGCGCCACCCGCTACAAGATCTACGGCGAGCTCTTCGCGGAGCTGAGCCAGCCGCGTTACTGAGACGCGTCGAGCCACTGCCTGTAGGCGTCCCACGCAGGGTCGAATACGACATCGACGGTAACCGGCAAGCCTGCGTCCGCTTCGAGCGAGTGTGCATGCGCCAACGCCGTGGATGGGTTGGCGACTTGGTAAAAAACCGTGCGAACGCGCTGCTCCAGCATCACGTGCGTGCAGCAGCCTTCCTCGTGCCTTTGCAGCAGCGTCGTCAATCGGTCTTCGTAGTTCTGGGCATGCTCGAGCTGCTCGCTTGATTCGACCAGAACCGCCGCAGAGATGCGGTGCGACAGATCCGCACGCGCCACCAAGGCATTGGCGGCGTCATTGCGACTCACGATTGCCTTGATCTCGCTGCCGTCCTCGGCAGCGCGCGTTGCGGTGAGGCTCGACCAGGAATGCTCACCTCCCGGGAAAATGCCGGTATGGCCAAGTTCGTCGCGCCAACAGGTATCGAAGACCGGGGCGAAATCGTCGAGCGGCATGCCGTCGAAAGAAGCGTCTTCGCCGGGGTCGACAAAGTCGACCGGGCCGACCTTCACTGCAAAGTCGTATTCCCCCAGGATGTGGTCGAGCATGATGAAACTCATGTGGCGGGCATGGTCCCGCATGTCCATCGGAATGGGTCTGGCAAAGCCGATTTCCAACGCAATCAAGCCGTCGTACGGTTCATGTTTGACGAGAACGTCGGAGCTGGCCAGCTCGAAGTCGTTCATGCGCATGCCGAATCCTCCGTCGGCACGCTGGCGGAATGCTTCCACTTCGATCTGCGGCATCGAGGGAGCGCTCTGCACCAATGCCATCAGGTCTTCGAAGTGGGCCTTGGAGCCGTGCGCCGTCAGCACCAGCTTGAACGCGGGTGGATCGCCCATCGCTTCGGCAGCCAGGTCCGGAAAGAACGGCGCCAGCAGCTCGTTCAACGCATCGACCAGATCGCGTCCGGTCAAGTCGTTCAATCTCTCGAGATTGGCGCTCACGGCTTGCCAGAAGGCGGAGCATGCGGCCGCGCGCGGGTCCTCAGTGGTGGTCAACATCGACGAAGTGCTTTCCTTCAAGTGTTTTCGAGCAGGATTTCCTGCAGGCGCTGCACCAGCGTGCTGCATTGCTCCCGCGAGCCGATGCTGATGCGCAGGTACTGCGCAATGCGCGGCTGCTTGAAATGCCGTACCAGCACCGCACGCTCGCGCAACAGCGCCGCCAACTCGGCCGCATCGCGCTCCGGATGCCGCGCAAACACGAAGTTGGTTTGCGAAGGCAAGACTTCGAAGCCCAAGTCCTCGAGCTGCAGGCTGAGCCCCTCGCGGGTATCGACGATCTTGTCGCGGGTGGACTCGAACCACGCTTCATCCTCTAAGGCGGCCACGGCACCTGCCGTAGCAAGCCGGTCGAGCGGATAGGAATTGAAGCTGTCCTTGACGCGCACGAGCGCATCGATCAGGTGCGCCTGGCCGCAGGCAAAGCCGACACGCAAACCGGCCAGCGAGCGAGACTTGGACAGGGTCTGTACCACCAGCAGGTTCGGATACTTGCCGACGAGCGGCAGCGCGCTCTCCCCGCCGAAGTCGACATACGCCTCGTCCAACAGCACAACGCGCTCAGGGCACGCCGCGAGCAATTGCTCGATGCGCGCGAGCGGCAGGCCGATGCCGCTAGGCGCATTGGGGTTGGCGATGACCAGGCCTGCGCAGCCGCAGCGGGCCCTGGCGGCCATGGCACCGACGTCGATGCGGAGCCCTTCGTCTACCGCCAGCAATTCGCAATCGATGCCGTACAGCTGCGCATAGACCCGATAGAAGCTGTAGCTCACGTCGGGCATCAACAGCGGCTCGGCGTGCTGGAAGAAAGCGAAGAACGCGTGTGCCAGCACTTCGTCCGAGCCGTTGCCCGCAAAGACCTGGTCGGCCTGCAAACCATGGCGCCGCGCGACCGCTTCGCGCAGCGCCAGGGAGGTGGGATCGGGGTAGCGCTCCAGGCCGCTTGCGGCCGCCTGCTGGATCGCATCGACAGCCGACGGAGACGGCGGATACGGGTTCTCGTTGGTATTGAGCTTGACGAGATTTTCGATGCGCGGCTGCTCGCCGGGTACATAGGGTTCGAGCGCGCCGATGCGCGGGCTCCAGAAGGCCGGTATTGCTGCGGTCATGACGGTTCGGGCGCTCAGCCGAGCAGGCGAGCCAGGGTGAGCAGGGCCAGCAACACCATCCACATGACAACCGAGCGCCAGACCAGGCCGACCACGCTGCGCAAATGACCTGGCTCAGGCTCGCGGCCAGGCGTGCTGCCGCTGTCGAGCCGGCGGCCATCGGCCAGCGAATCGCCGGCCTGGGCACGCGGCAGGGGGTCGGCTACCGGGATCGGACTCAACGCTCCGCCGCCCAGCCGCACATTGACCGCGCCAGAAGTGGCGGCGAGGATCACGCCGTCGTTCTCGCTCCGGAAACGACGCGCATCGTTGCGCCAGCAATCGATCGCTTCTTCAAAGCTGCCGACTACGGCGAAGCCCAGCGCGGTGATGCGCGCGGGCAGCCAGTCGATGGCATGCCAGGCCCGCTCGGCGGCACGCTGCACCGAAACGCTCGAAGGCTGCACCGCCGCGCCGTTCTTGTGCATCCAGTAGCGCGACACGAATTCGCTCATGCGATAGAACACCGCGCCGGCCGGGCCGAGCCCCATGGCGGCGAGTATCGAGAACCACGCCAGCACGCCGAACACATGGCGATGCGCCGCAATCACCGAATGCTCGATCACGTGCCGCACGATCTCGCTGCGCGGCAGCTCGGCCGCGTCGACGCCTTGCCAATGCGCCAGCAGCGAGCGCGCGAGCGGCTCGTCACCTTCGTCGAGCGCATCGCGGATGTCCGTGAAGTGATGGCTGAACTGCCGGAACCCGAGCGTGACGTAGAGCACGGCAATGCTCCAGAGCACCGCGAACGGCAACCCCAGCGTGTACACCAGCAGCAAGTGAATGCCCAGCGTCAACAGCGTGGGCACCAGCACCGCAAGGCCCCACGCGACCCATCCGTGATGCGGCTTGCCGGCGTCGAAATTGCGGCTTGTCCAGCGGGTCCATGCCAGCACGCCGCCATACACCGGGTTGTGAGAGGCGAGCGGCCGCACCTGCTCGATCAGCAACGCACACAGGATGGCAAAGAAGCTCATCCTTCGATGATAGCGAGAGCGCCCGGGGCGATCCCGGTTCAGGCGAAGGTCAGGCGGCGAGAAAGCGGTAGAGGTTGCGCAGCATGCCTGCGGTGGCGCCCCATACGAAGCGCTCTTCGGCGCCGTCCTGGTAGGGCATCGAGTACCACTCGCGCCGCGTGCCGTCCGGTGCGGGCACGGTGTGGCGGCGGTGATTGGCCGGGTCCATGAGCCAGGCCAGCGGCACCTCGAAGGCCAGTGCCACTTCGTAAGGATTGATGGTGAGTTCGAAATCCGGCTTCACCAGCGCGACCACCGGCGTCACGACGAACGAGGTGACGGTCGTGTAGGTCGGAAGGCTTCCAAGCACCTCGATGAAATGGGCGGACAAGCCCACTTCTTCCCAGGCCTCCCGCAGCGCAGCCGCCGCGATGTTCGCGTCTTCCGGATCGACGCGGCCGCCGGGAAATGCGACCTGCCCCGAATGATTCGACAGGTGCGCGGTGCGCTCGGTCAGCAGCACGGCCGCGCCTTGCGGGCGCTGCACGATGGGCACCAGCACGGCCGCCTGCGCGGGGGCGCGGTCGGTCAGGCGCGGCTCGCGCCGCAGCTCGGGCGTCCACTCCGGCGGGGTGGCAAAGCGCCTGCGCAGGGCATCGGGCGTCAGCTGTGCGGGTGCGACAGCAGGCAGGCCGTCAGGACCGCCGACCACAGGCGCCTTGCGCGGATCGATCGGCAGCAGCGTGGGCGGCACCACGGCATTGACGGGTTCGACGGGAGCAAATTGCATGGGAGCGGTGGAGTCGGTCAAGTGCTGGAGTTTCAGTGAAGGAGTAGAGCTTGAAAAGGCGGCACTGTCTTTTTGCAGAAAGATCGCAAGAAGCATGCACGGCGCCACAACGCAAAAAGCCGCCAGAGCGGCGGCTTTTTGCAAGGCAGAAGGCAGTGCTTACTTGGCAGCCTGCGACTTGCCCGGCAGCTTTTCCTTGATGCGTGCCGAACGGCCGCTGCGCTCGCGCAGGTAGTACAGCTTGGCGCGGCGAACGTCGCCGCGGCGCTTGATTTCGATGCCGGCGATCAGCGGGCTGTAGGTTTGGAACGTACGCTCCACGCCTTCGCCGCTGGAGATCTTGCGCACCGTGAAGCCGCTGTTGAGGCCGCGATTGCGCTTGGCGATCACGACGCCTTCGTAGGCCTGCACGCGCTTGCGGGTGCCTTCGACGACGTTCACGCTGACGATGACCGTGTCACCGGGCATGAAATCGGGGATCTTCTTGCCGAGGCGGGCGATTTCTTCCTGCTCGAGGGTTGCGATGAGGTTCATGATTTCCTGATATTCGATCATGCTCGCGCTACACAAAAGGCGCCGTTGGTTTCATTGCAGTGCTCACTGTGAGTGAACAATGAAAGCCGGGCGCGGCCGGGCAGAGGATCGGGGAACCGACGATTATAGCTTTTTTTTCAACGCCGTCTCGTCGGCCTTGCTCAGGCGGCCCGCAGCGCGCGCGGCGGCAATCAGGTCGGGGCGCCGGGCTGCGGTAATGGCCAGCCGCTGGTCGCGCCGCCAGCGCTCGATCTGCACGTGGTGCCCAGAGAGCAGCGGTGCAGGCACGCCATGCCCGTTCCACTGCTCGGGCCGGGTGTAGTGGGGGCAATCGAGTAGGCCGTCCAGCGCCGGGTTGAAACTGTCCTGCACGTGGCTGGCTTCGTCGCCCAGCACACCGGGCTGAAGACGGGCCACGGCGTCGAGCAGCGCCATGGCGGCAATTTCGCCGCCCGAAAGAATGAAATCGCCGAGGCTGATCTGGTGCGTGACGCGCGTGTCGATGAAGCGCTGGTCAATGCCCTCGTAGCGGCCGCAGACAAGTACCGCGCCCTCGCTGGCGGACCAGCGCTCGACCGCTTCATGCCGAAGCGCCTCGCCGATGGGAGAAAACAGCACCACCGGCGCTTGCGCCCCTCGCGCGGCCAGCGCCGCGTCGAGACAGGCGGAGAGCGGCTCCGCCATCATCACCATGCCCGGACCACCGCCGAAGGGCCGGTCATCCACACGCTTGTAGTTGCCTTGTGCGAAGTCGCGCGGGTTCCAGAGCACGACCTCGACCTGCTTCGACTCGTAGGCGCGGCGCGTCACGCCGCTGGCCATCAAAGGCGCGAACAGTTCAGGAAAGAGCGTGAGGACGTCGAAGCGCATGCGCGCAAGGCCCGTATCGGCGGAATCAGAAATTGGGCTGCCAGTCGACCGTGATCAGCCGGCCGACCAAGTCGACCTTGTCGACGAAGACCGAGACGAACGGCACCATGCGTTCGACAGTCTTGCCGTCTTCTTCGGCCGTGAGCACCAGCGTGGTCTGCGGGCCGGTGGCGAGCAGTTCGCGCACCGTGCCGAGCGTGACGCCTTCGCGATTGACCACCGAAAGGCCGATCAGGTCGACCCAGTAGTACTCGTCGTCGCCGGCCGTTGGGAAGCTCGAACGCGGCACGAACACGCGCGCGCCGCGCAGCGCCTCGGCCGCATTGCGGTCGGGCACGTCTTCGGATGACGCGACGATGCAGTCGGAATGTTCTTTGGCTTCGCGGATTGCGAGCCGGAAAGCCGCGGTTGCCGAGGCTCCGGGAGCCTGCAGGAACCAGCGCTTGGAAGAAAAAAGCGCCTCGGGCTGGGCGCTGTGGGGCAGGACCTTGAACCAGCCCTTGATGCCCCATGCATCGGCGATGCGTCCTACCTCGATCGCATCCGCCGGCAATTCGGCGGCTTCGAGTGCGGGCAACATCGCCGTGTCGGGCAGCTTAGGCTGCTGCCTTGGGGGCCGCGGCAGCGGCTTGCTTGATCAGGCGCAGAACCGTGGGCGAAGCTTGTGCGCCGACGCTCTTCCAGTAGGCCAGGCGGTCCTGGGCAATACGGATGCTTTCTTCGTTTTCCTTGGCGGTCGGGTTGTAGAAACCCAGGCGCTCGATGAAACGGCCATCGCGGCGAACGCGCTTGTCCGACACGACGATGTTGAAGAACGGACGGCCTTTGGAGCCGCCGCGGGAGAGTCGAATGACGACCATGATTTATCCTTGGGTGGTGCAGCAAGCCCGTTTTCTAAACAAGAAGCCCGCTCACAGTGTTCTTTCAACGTCGAGACACGCGACATGGCCACCCGGCCAGCGACACGCTGAAAAGCCTGCGATTATAGCCCGACCTGTGTTTTCTCCGAATTCCGGCCTTTGCGCCGTTTGCTTGCGACCTGCATGACCCTCACCATCCGCCCCAGCCGCGACGAAGACATCGCGGCCATCACGGCCATCTATGCCCACCACGTGCTGAACGGCACCGGCACCTTCGAAACCGAAGCTCCCTCCGCCGCCGACATGGCTGCGCGGCGCGCCGATGTACTCGGCAAGAACCTGCCCTACCTTGTTGCCGAAGAAAACGGAGAAGTGTTGGGTTTTGCCTACTGCAACTGGTTCAAGCCGCGACCGGCGTACCGGTTTTCGGCGGAAGACTCGATCTACATCTCCGAAGCCGCGCGCGGCAAGGGCCTTGGCGGGCAGCTCCTGGCCGCCCTCTCGCAAGCCGCCGAAGCGGCAGGCGTCCGCAAGCTGATCGCGGTCATCGGCGACTCGGCCAACGCCGGCTCCGTAGGGGTGCACCGCCGCAACGGCTTCACCCACGTGGGCGTGCTCAAGGACTGCGGCTGGAAGTTCGGCGAGTGGCGAGACGTGGTCCTGATGGAAAAAGTGCTCGGCGAAGGCAGCACCACCAAACCCGAATGAAAAACAAGACCATTGCCGCCTGGCTCTCTTTCCTGGGCGGCCCGCTGGGCCTGCACCGCTTCTATCTGCGCGGCATGGGCGACTGGCTCGGCTGGCTGCTGCCCGTTCCCACGGCGCTGGGCCTCTATGGCATGGAGCGCGTGCGCATGTACGGCGTGGACGACGGCTGGAGCTGGGTGCTTATTCCGCTGCTGGGCTTCACCATTGCGGGTTGCGCGCTGATGGCCATCATCTATGGCCTCATGACGCCGGAGAGGTGGAACGCCCGCTTCAACGCCGGCGCGCCGCCGGACGCCGAGCCGGGCCGCACGAACTGGGCCACCATCGGCGCCGTGGTGCTTGCGCTCTTCTTCGGGAGCACCGTGCTCATGGCCAGCATTGTTTTCAGCTTTCAGCGCTACTTCGAACATCAGGTCGAAGAAGGCCGGAAGATCTCGCAGTAGCTGGAGCGTGCCAGCTCTGCCGGCCTCAGAAAATCTGCAGGCTGAGCCAATAAGCGATTGCGGCCACAAAAGCGGAGGCCGGAATCGTGAAGATCCAGGCCCAGACGATGTTGCCCGCCACGCCCCAACGCACGGCACTCGCGCGTTGCGCGGAGCCCACGCCGACGATGGCGCCGGTGATGGTGTGGGTGGTCGACACGGGAATGCCCAGCGCGGTGGCCAGGAACAGCGTGAGCGCGCCGCCGGTTTCGGCGCAGAAGCCGCCCACGGGCTTGAGCTTGGTGATCTTCTGGCCCATGGTCTTCACGATGCGCCAGCCGCCGAACATGGTGCCCAGGGCAATGGCGGCGTAGCAGCTCACGATGACCCAGCTGGGCGGCGCCGCGTCGCCGGCCGCGGCATAGCCGGTGGCAATCAGCAGCATCCAGATGATGCCGATGGTCTTCTGCGCATCGTTGCCGCCGTGGCCCAGGCTATAGGCCCCGGCTGAAACCAGCTGCAGCCGCCGGAACCACCGGTCGACCCGCGACGGGGTGGCACGCCGGAAGCCCCAGGCCACTACCACCATCATCAGCGAGCCCAGCACGAATCCGAGGAACGGCGAAACGAAGATGAAGGCCACGGTCTTCCAGATGCCGGTGGCCACCAGGCCGCTCGCACCGGTCTTCGCGATCACGGCGCCCACAATGCCGCCGATCAGCGCATGCGAGGAGCTGCTGGGAATGCCGTAGTACCAGGTCACCAGGTTCCAGCTGATGGCGCCGATGAGCGCGCCGAAGACCACGTGCACATCCACCACCCCGGGCTGGGCAATGCCCTTGCCCACCGTGGCCGCCACGCTCAGGTGGAAGATGAAGATCGCGATCAGGTTGAAGAAGGCAGCGAACAGCACCGCGTGCCCCGGTTTGAGCACACCGGTCGACACCACGGTGGCGATGGAGTTCGCCGCGTCGTGGAAGCCGTTCATGAAGTCGAAGGCGATCGCGAGCGCGACCAGCAATATCACCACCCAGAGGGCGACCTGAACCGTTGCCATCGATCGCTACCGCTCAGGAGTTCTCGAGGACGATGCCCTCGATCACGTTGGCCACGTCTTCGCATTTGTCGGTGATCGTCTCGAGCAATTCGTAGATCGCCTTGAGCTTGATCACTTCGCGGACGTCGGGCTCCTCGCGGAACAGTTTGCTCATGGCGCTTCGCATCACACGGTCGGCGTCGGATTCGAGGCGGTCGATTTCCTCGCAGGTCTTCAGCGTGGCCTCGGCCACCGCGGGATCGGCGATCTTGCCGAGAAACTTGACGGCGTCCTTCAGGCGGTCGCAGCACTTCACGCTCAGGGCCGTGAGGCGCACGATCTCGTCGGTCATGTGCCGCACGTCGTACAGCGCCATGGTCTCGGCGGAGTCCTGGATCAGGTCGGCCACGTCGTCCATCGTATTGATGAGCTTGTGGATCTGCTCGCGGTCGATCGGCGTGATGAAAGTCTTGTGGATCAGCCGGTTGACGTCGTGCGTCACGCGGTCGGCCGCGCGCTCGGCATTGTCGACGTCGCGGTTGTACTGCTCGCGCAGGTGCACGTCGCTGTAATTGGCCACGAGTTGCTCGAACGCCCGCGCCGCTTCGACGATGCGCTCGGCGTGCTGGTTGAACATCTCGAAAAAATTCCCCTCGCGGGGCAGCAGCTTGCCGAACATGGCGCTCTCCTGGGTTCGCTGTTGCCACAATTGCGTGACAACGTCATGAAAAACCGCGCAAGTGTAATGGGCGGAGCAAAGACGCCCGTTCCACGGGGTTCCAGCCCCTTCCCACGGTCAGTCGCGAATTCGCTCGATCACCTGCGAGGACACCCGGGCGAGCGCCGCGCGCGGCACCTTGTCCGGCGCAATTTCTGCGAGCGGCTTCAATACGAAGGCGCGGTCGCGCATGCGGGGGTGCGGCAAGCTCAGGGCGGGGGTGTCCTTGATCGCATTTCCGTGCATCAGCAGGTCGAGATCGAGCGTGCGTGGCGCGTTGGGAAAAGGCCGCTCGCGGCCGGCATGTTCTTCGAGCAGATGCAACTCGGACAGGAACGCCTCGGCCGTGAGTCCGGTTCTTACAGCCACCACGGCGTTGATGAAGTCTGGTCCGGTCGCATCGACCGGCGCGCTGCGGTAAAGCGACGAGCGCGCAGTGACCACCGTGCGCTCGATGGCGCCGATGGCGTCCATGGCCGCTTTCACGGCAGCCTGGGCGTCGCCCAGGTTGGCGCCGATGGCGACGAAGGCCTGCACGGTCGGATAGTCCTCGCGCGTACGGCGCGCGGCGGGGCTTCCCGGCGCCACCTTGCCCGAAGGCCGGCTGGGCGCACGCCGTGCGGGCGCCGGCCCACTCTTCGGCTTGGACGACGGACCGCCACGCGAGGGCGCGCGATCGCTGCCGCTGCTCTTTTTGCCGTCCTTCGGCCGGTTTGGCGCGCTCATTCGGCTGCGGCGCTCCCGCCGCCCTCGCCGCCGCTACCGCCACCACCGCCGGTGCGCGGCTTGCGGCGACGGCGGCGCTTGCGCGGTGCGGCCGCTTCGCCATCGGGCGGCACGGCGCCGGCCTCGACTTCCGCTTCCGCCTCGTCGTCGTCCTGCCGCGGCTCGGCATCGGCCTGGCGCTGGCGCGCAGGCGGTTCGCCGCGAGGCTTCGGCGCCACGGGGTCGCGCGTGCGCACGCGCTGCCTGGTCTTTTGTTCGTCGCGCACCTGCTCCAGCAGGTCTTGCCGGCGCACGTCGTCAGCGGTGCTGAACTCCTGCCACCACTCGGCAATGGCCTCGCTGACCTCGCCCACGTCGGCGCGCAGCCGCATGAAGTCGAAGGCGGCGCGGAACCGCGCCTGCTCGACCAGGCTGTAGGGCGTGGAGCCGGTGCGCTTGTCGAAGCGCGGCTGCATCATCCAGATCTCGCGCATGTCGCCGGCGAGCTTGCCGCGGCCCGATACGTCGCCGATGCGGGCGTTGAACACGTCGTCGATCGCGTCTTGCAGCGCCGGGAAAGGCGGCTGCGGGCGCTGGCCGTGCCGGCCTTCGATGCGCTGGGCCCAGCCGTCGCGCACATCCGCCCACAGCACGCAGGCCAGCAGGAAGCTGGGCGCCACGGGCTTGCCTTCGCCCACGCGGCGGTCGGTGTCCTGCAGGGCGGCCTTCACGAAAGGCGAATCGGCGCGCTCCACCACCACGTCGAGCAGCGGATAGATGCCCGTGACCAGGCCCAGCTTGCGCAACTGCTCGACCGTGGCAATGGCATGGCCGGTTTGCAGCAGCTTGAGCATTTCGTCGAACAGGCGGCTTTGCGGCACGTCAGCCAGCAGCTTGCTCGACTCGACCAGCGGGGCGGCCGTCTTGGCTTCCATCTTGAAGCCCAGCGCCGCGAGCTTGGCCGAGAAGCGAATGGCGCGAATGATGCGCACCGGGTCTTCGCGGTAGCGGGTGGCCGGGTCGCCGATCATGCGCAGCGTGAGCTTCTGCGCGTCCTTGATGCCGTTGTGATAGTCGACCACGATCTGGTTGGCCGGGTCGTAGTACATGGCGTTCACGGTGAAGTCGCGGCGCGCTGCGTCTTCTTCCTGCGGGCCCCACACGTTGTCGCGCAGCACGCGGCCGCTGGCGTCCACTGCGTGCTTCATGCTTGCGAGCTCGCCCTTGCTGGTGCGCTCGTTGCCGGCCACCTGCTCGGCGGCGGCGTTGTCCATGTACGCGCGAAAGGTCGAGACCTCGATCACCTCGTGCTCGCGGCCCCGGCCGTACACCACGTGCACGATGCGAAAGCGCCGCCCGATGATGAAAGCCCGCCTGAAGAGCGACTTGACCTGCTCCGGCGTGGCGTTGGTGGCCACGTCGAAGTCCTTCGGGCGCAGGCCCAGCAGCAGGTCGCGCACCGCGCCGCCCACCACATAGGCCTCGTAGCCTGCCTGCTGGAGCGTGGTGACCACGTTTTTCGCGCGTTCGTCGACCAGGGCCGGATCGATCTTGTGAACCTCCGCAGGCACCTCCTGGCGCTTGCCGAAGCGGCTCTTGCCCTGCGCGCCGCCGGCCGATTTGCCGAGCAGCTTGTCGATGAATTTCTTGATCATTGTTGGTTGAAGCTCTTCTTATTCGTTTTCGAGCATGGATCGGATCAGCGGGATCGTGATCGCGCGCTGTGTCTGCAGGGCATAGCCGTCGAGCTGCGTGAGCAGCTCCATCAGGCTGCCCAGGTCGCGGCTGAAGCGGTGCAGCATGTAGTCGAGCACGTCGTCCGACAGCATGACGCCCCGCGCATCGGCCGCCTGGCGCAGCACCGCGCGGCGTTCGCTTTCGCTCAGCACCTGCAGGTGGAACACATGGCCCCAGCCCAGCCGGGTGCGAAGGTCTTCGCGCAGCGACAGGTCGGCCGGCGGCAGGGCGCCGGCGGCCACCACCCCGCGCTGCAGGGTTTGCGCGTTGACGAACCAGTTGAAGGCCGCGTGCTGCTGCACGGCGGTGTAGAGGTGCACGTCGTCGAGCAGCACGGCGCCCCAGCGCTCGTCGAACTCGGGCGGCTCCAGCAGGCCGGCGTGCAGCCAGCCCACGCTCGCGCCCTGCTCGCGCAGTGCGACACGCACCGATTCGAGCAGATGGGTCTTGCCGCTGCCGCCTTCGCCCCACAGATAGGTAGGCACAGGAGAGTGCGGCACCGAATTGCCGGCGCCGCCCACCCACAGTTGCAGGTGCCGCAGCGCCGCCTCGTTCGGGCCGGCAAAAAAAGCGTCGAAGCTGGGGCCCGTCGCAATGCCGATATCGAGCGCGAGCTGTTTCATCCCGGGAAGGTTCATGGAAGGGGCCGCTGGGGCCCTTAAAATCGTGAGGAATTCTATCGGCCCGGCCGCTTCGGTCGCCGGCGCCTCCACCTCTTCGCCTCCTTCCCGTCCCTTTCCCGACACCGTCTGACCATGACTTCCCCTACGCCCACCCCGCTCAGCTACAAGGATGCCGGTGTCGATATCGATGCCGGCGACGCCCTGGTCGACCGCATCAAGCCCCTGGCCAAGAAGACCCTGCGCGAAGGCGTGCTGGCCGGCATCGGCGGCTTCGGCGCCCTGTTCGAGGTGCCCAAGCGCTACAAGGAGCCGGTGCTGGTGAGCGGCACCGACGGCGTGGGCACCAAGCTCAAGCTGGCGTTCGAATGGAACATGCACGACACCGTGGGCATCGACCTGGTGGCCATGAGCGTCAACGACGTGCTGGTGCAAGGCGCCGAGCCCCTGTTCTTTCTTGACTACTTCGCTTGCGGCAAGCTCGACGTGGACACGGCCGCGGCCGTGATCGGCGGCATCGCCCGCGGCTGCGAAATTTCGGGCTGCGCGCTGATCGGCGGCGAAACCGCCGAAATGCCCGGCATGTATCCGGCCGGCGAATACGACCTGGCGGGCTTTGCGGTCGGCGCGGTCGAAAAATCGAAAATTCTCACGGGTCAGAACGTCAAACCCGGCGACGTGGTGCTGGGCCTGGCGTCGGCCGGCGTGCATTCCAACGGCTTCAGCCTGGTGCGCAAGGTGATCGAACGCGCCGGCGCAGACCTGCCCGCCACGCTCGACGGCAAGCCGTTCCGCCAGGCCGTGATGGAGCCCACCCACCTTTATGTGAAGCCGGTGCTCGAGGCGCTGGCCAAGCACCCGATCAAGGCGCTGGCGCACATTACCGGCGGCGGCCTGCTCGAGAACATTCCGCGCGTGCTGCCCGAAGGCACGGCGGCCCACCTCAAGAAGGGCAGCTGGCCGCAGACCGAGCTCTTTGCCTGGCTGCAGAAGGTGGCCGGCATCGACGACATCGAGATGAACCGCACCTTCAACAACGGCATCGGCATGGTGGTGGTGATCGACTCGGCCGAGGCCGCCGCCTGTGCAGCCACGCTGCGCACGGCCGGCGAGGCGGTGTACGAGATCGGCACCATCGCCGACCGCGGCACCGGCGCCGCCGTGGTGGTCGGCTGATCTTCCTTCCGAGTCTCGCAACAAGCGCAGCACCCGGACCCTGATGTCCAAACCGCTCGTCGTCAACATCGACACCAAGTCCCAGCCCGCCTCGCGCAACGTGGTGCTGGCCAGCTACCTGCTGATGCCGGCCGCGCTGCTGCTGGTGATGTGGCAGCACCTGCTGCCGGGGCTGCTGTGCGTATGCATCGGCTTTCTGGCCACTCGCCGGTTTGCACGCCTGATCGGCGGCGGCCTCGCCAGGGCAAGGCTGCCGCAAGCCCGTGCCGATGTGCTCGCCCGGGTGCTGGCGGTCACGCTGGTGCTGCTGGCGCCCATCGCGCTGATCTCGGTGGGGCTTTCGCAAGCGCGCGAGTACATCGTCGACGCGCCCGACCAGTACCGCGAACTGCTCGACTACACGGCCCGCACGGTGCTGGAACTGCGGCTCAAGCTGCCGCCCGAAATTGCGGTCTACCTGCCGGAGGGCGCGGCCGAGGTACAGCGCGTGGTGGCCAACTACCTCCGGGCGCAGGCTGGCTCGCTGGCGCTGGCCGGGCGCGCGTGGCTGGGCGGGCTGCTGTTTGCCTATGTGGGCCTCATCGTGGGCGGGCTGGCGGCTATTGCGCCGCCGCCGCTGCAGCGCCGGCCCCTGGCCGCGCAGCTGTACCGGCGCATCACCATCTTCGGCGAAGCGTTCGGGCAGATCGTTGCGGCGCAGTTCTGGATTGCGGCATTCAACACCCTGCTGACCGCCATCTTCCTGCTGTTCCTGCTGCCACTCTGGGGGCCGCACCTGCCCTACACGCCGGCGCTCATCACGCTGACCTTCGTGGCGGGCCTGGTGCCGATCGTGGGCAACCTGGTCTGCAATGCGGTGATCACGCTGGTGGCGCTGTCCGTCTCGCCGATCACGGCACTGGCCTGCCTTGTCTTCCTCATCATCATCCACAAGGCGGAATACGTGATCAACGCCAAGGTGGTCGGCAGCCGCACGCAGATGCGGGTGTGGGAACTGCTGGCGGTGATGTTCGTGGCCGAGGCGGTGTTCGGCCCGGCCGGGCTGGTGGCGGCGCCGCTTTTCTACGCTTACCTCAAGAAAGAGTTGCAGGCCGCCGGCCTGGTCTAGCTCCAATGTCCTGATTTGATCGGTTCTGGTCCGCTTCGGCGCGGACCATGGACTGGCGGCGCACAAGAATAGGCGGCATCATTCACTCCGCCCTTCGAGCCCCATGCCCATGAAATCGTGTCTGATAGTGATCGACGCGCAGGAATCCTTCCGCCAGCGCGGCTACTGGTCCGAAGAAGTTGCGCGGTCTTATTTCGCGGCCCAGAACGCGCTGATCGAAGGCTGCGCGGCCGCCGGCATTCCGATCGTGCGGGTCTTCCATGTCGATGAGCCTGCCGTGGCAAGCCACCCCTTCGCCGTCGAATCCGGACTGGTGCGGCCGATCGACGGCCTGGCGGCATTCGAAGCCGCAGCCACATTCACCAAGCACCGCCACAGTGCGCTGGTCAACAGCGGGCTCGACATCTGGCTCACGCAGCAGGGCATCGGCCGGCTGATCGTGAGCGGCATCCGCACCGAGCAATGCTGCGAAACCACCACGCGCCATGCTTCCGACCTGGGCTGGGAAGTCGACTACGTGACCGAGGCCACGCTCACCTTTGACATGGTGCAGCCCGACGGCCGTCCGCTTGCCGCGGCCGACATCAAGGCTCGCACGGCGGCTGTGCTGGATGGCCGATTCGCCACCGTCTGCACCGTGGATCAGGCGCTCGAACGCGCCGGCGCCCTCTCCGCCGGGACGGTCGCCGCATGACGTTGCGGGTACTGATCCTTGCCTTCGACGGTGTCGAGGCGCTCGACTTTGCGGGCCCGTTCGAGGTGTTCACCACGGCGAGCCGCGTCAGCCAGCGCCTGAATCCCGGCACGGAGGCACCGTTCGAGGTCGCCTCCGTGGCGCTCGCAAGCTCGGGCCAGCCCGTCCAGGCCCGAGCCGGCCTGCGCCTGCTGGCGGACCACGACCTGGCCGACAACCCCGCAGCCGACCTCCTGATCGTGCCCGGCGGCGTGGTCGATGCGCCGATGGCAAGCCCCGCCACCCTGCGCTGGATTGCGGACTGCGCGGCCGGCGCACAGCTGGTGGCCTCGGTATGCACCGGCGTGTTCCTGCTAGTGAAAAGCGGCGTGGTCACGCGAGAGGCCGTCACCACCCACTGGGAAGACATTGCAGACCTGCGCGAACAGTTTCCGCTGCTGGATGTGCGCGAGGGCAAACGCTGGGTCGACAGCGGCCGCATCGTCAGCTCCGCAGGCATCAGCGCAGGCATCGACATGAGCCTGTACCTGGTCGAGCGGCTGGCCGGCCGCGCGCTGGCCGAACGCACGGCGCGCCAGATGGACTACACATGGATCTCCAGCAGCAGCCCATCCGCGTAGTGTTCGTGCTGCTGCCGGGCAGCCTGGTGCTCGACTGGGCTGGGCCTGCCGAGGCGTTGCGCATCGCCAACCAGCGGCTGCGCGCCGCGGGCCAGCCCGAGCGCTTCGAGATCGAATTCGCGGGCCCGCGGCCGACCTCTGTCGGCTCGGTGGGCGTGGCGCTTGCCAACCTTGCGCCGTTGCCGGTGCAATGGCACGGGCCCGCGTGGGTGGTGCTGGTCGGACTGCCCGGCGACTTCATCGCGATCGACAACGCCGAGACGCAAGACCTGCTGCACTGGCTGCGCGGCCAGCGCTTCGAACGCGGCTGGCTCGAGCTGGTCACCGTGTGCGCCGGCGCCCTGCTGGCGGCGCATGCGGGCGCACTCGCCGGCCGGCGCGCCACCACGCACCACCATCACCTGGACGAGTTGCGCTCGGTGGAGCCGCGCTGCGACGTGGTCGCCAACCGCGTGTTCGTGATCGATCCGCCCGTCTACAGCAGCGCGGGCGTCACGACCGGCATCGACCTGGTGCTGCACCGCATCGCGGATGTGTGCGGCGAAGCGCTCGCGGCCCAGGTGGCGCAGACGATGGTGGTGGCGCAGCGGCGCGGCCCGCACGACCCGGAGCTTTCGCCCTTTCTCGCGTACCGGAACCATCTGCATGCCGCCCTGCACCGGGTGCAGGACGCCGTCAGCGAGCAGCCCCAGGCCGACTGGAACGTGCCTCGCATGGCGGAAGTGGCCCACACCTCGGCGCGGCACCTGACGCGGCTGTTCGTGGAACACGCGGGTGTGGCGCCCCTGGCCTATCTGCGGCGGCTGCGGCTGGCGGCGGCACAGCTCGCGCTGGCCTCTGGCGCCAGCGTGACGCGAGCGGCGGAAATCTCGGGCTTCGGCTCGGACACGCAACTGCGCCGCGCTTGGCATCAGTTCGGATTGCCGGGCTCGCCTTCGGCCGCCACGCCTGCGCCGACCGCCTAGCGGCGCGGTGCGCAGTCAGGCAGGCGGAAGGAGGCAGGCGCGTGCCCGCGCCAGCAGCAGCGTCCGCTCTCGCGTGTTGCGCGTAAGCGCGGCGGCGCGATCGAATTCCTTGCGCGCCTCCTCGTAGCGGCCCAACTTGAAGAGCAGGTCGCCGCGCACCGCCGGCAGCAGGTGATAGCCCTGCAATGCGGGCTCGCCGAGCAGCGCATCCACCACCTCCAGCCCCGTCGCCGGCCCAAACGCCATGGACAGCGCCACGGCGCGGTTGAGCTCGACGACAGGCGACGGAGAAAGCTCGGCCAGCGCGTCGTACAACGCCGCAATGCGGGGCCAATCGGTTTCCCCGGCCGTGCGCGCGCGCCCATGGCAAGCGGCAATGGCGGCTTGCAAGGCATAGGGCCCCAAGGCTCCTCCGAGAGCCTCCGCACGGGCAAGCGCCGCCAGGCCGCGGCGAATCAGCATGTGGTCCCAGCGCGCGCGGTTCTGCTCCAGCAGCAGCACCGGTTCGCCCGACGGGCCGACGCGCGCCGCGGTGCGGGACGCCTGGATTTCCATCAATGCCACCAGGCCGTGCACTTCCGCCGCATCGGGCACGAGCTCGGCCACGATGCGGCCGAGGCGCATGGCTTCGTCGCACAGCGCGGGCCGCATCCAGTCATCACCCGCCGTGGCCGAATAGCCTTCGTTGAAGATCAGGTAGAGCACCTCGAGCACCGAGGCGAGCCGCGCCTCGAGCTCGTGCCGACGCGGCACCTCGAAGGGCACGCGCGCCTCGAGAAGGCTGCGCTTGGCGCGCACGATGCGCTGCGCCACCGTGGCCTCGGGCACGAGGAACGCGCGGGCAATTTCATCCGTCGTGAGGCCGCCCATCAGCCGCAGCGTGAGCGCCACGCGCGCCTCGGTCGAAAGCACCGGGTGGCACGCCGTGAACACCAGCCGCAGCAGGTCGTCGCCGATGTCGTCGTCCAGCGCGGCATCGACCGCTTCGGCGAAATCGGCCTGCGCCATGGCGTGCTGTGCGTCGAGTTCACGGCCGATCTCGCCGGCCTTGTGCTCAGCCAACTGCCGATGGCGCAGCCGGTCGAGTGCGCGGCGCTTGGCCACGGCGGTGAGCCAGGCGGCGGGATTGTCGGGCACGCCGGTTTCGCTCCATTGCTCCAGGGCCGAGACCAGCGCGTCCTGGGCCAGCTCTTCGGCCAGGCCCACGTCGCGCACCATGCGCGCAACGGTGGCGATGATCTTCGCGGACTCGATGCGCCACACCGCCTCGATAGTGCGGTGGATGGCGGCGTCGTCCCGAGGCGCGGCGCTCATTGGGCAAGCTCCGCGCTGCGCACTGCGGCGGGAGCCCCCTTCGGAGCGGCCGGGCGAGTGCTCATGCCTAGGTCTTCTTGACCGCCTGCATCGACGCCATCTCGGCGGTCAAGGCCTGCACTTCGGGCGGATAGTCGGCAATCTCCTGGATCTGGCGGACCTCGATCACCTCGTTTTCGCTGCCGGGGCAGCGCGTGGCCCATTCGATCGCGTCGGCGCGCGAAGGCACGTCGATGATCCAGTAGCCGCCGAGCACTTCCTTGGCTTCGGCAAAGGGGCCGTCCACCACCTTGGGCTTGCGGCCCGGAAAGCTCACGCGTGCGCCCATCGAGGGCGGATGCAGGCCGTCGCAGCTGATCAGGATGCCGGCCTTCTGCATCGACTCGTTGTAGGCCATCATGGCCCCGACCGCTTCGACGTCATCCGGAATGGTGCCAGGGGCGGCTGTTTCGTAGCCGTGGGGAATCATCAGCAGCATGAATCGCATGGCAGGTCTCCTTGATGCGGTTTCTTGATTCAGTTGCCGGCCTTGGTACGGGCCTCGGTCTCGGCGCGCAGGCGGTCTTCCTGCGCCAGCAGCTCGGGCGTCATGGAGTCGCCGAAATCGGAGGCCTCGAACACCTGGCGGATCTCGATCTCGCCCTCTTGGAACGGGCTGCGCTTGATCCATTCGATGGCTTCTTCCTTCGACTTGACCTGAAGCAGCCAGAAACCCGCAAGCAGCTCCTTCGTCTCGGCAAACGGACCGTCGATCACCGTGCGCTTGGAGCCTTCGCAGCGCACGCGCGCGCCCTTTGAAGACGGATGCAGCCCTTCGCCCGCCAGCAGCACGCCGGCCTTGACCAGTTCCTCGTTGAACTTGCCCATGGCGGTGAGCACTTCGGTGCTGGGCATGACGCCCGCTTCGGAATCCTTGTTGGCCTTGACCAGAACCATGAATCGCATGTCGTTTCTCCTGAAGGTTGTTGAATGAAGCGGGAGACGCTGAAAACTGCGCGCTCCTGTTCACACGTCGGACGAGCGGAAGCCGGATCGACACGTCGGCGCCGGTCCATTTGTAATCTTTTGTATCAGCAATTCAGGGCAAATAGCCGCAGAAGCGCAGGATGTGTCCATCGGGTTCGCGGATCGCGAATTCGCGCAGGCCCCAGGGTTGCGACGTGGGCGGCTCCACCACGGTGACGCCGCGCTTCACATAGGCGGCGTGCAGGCCGTCGATGTCCTTGCCCACGTGGATCACGATTTCGCCGCGCCAGGGTGCGGCCCCGCGCGTGTTGCACTGCCACAAGCGCAGGTAGACCGGATCGCCATAGCTGCGGTCGCCCTTCTTCACCCGGGCATAGCTGGGTGGCTCGCCGGCGATGAAATCGAGCTCGAAACCCAGGATGTCCCGGAACCAGCGCGCGGCACGCGTGACGTCGGACACCGGCAGCACCGGCTGCACGCCGTGAAATTCGTGAAGCGTGCCGAGATCGGAGGCGTCGGCAACGCCGCTCCTGGCGCTCATCAGTTGGCCGCTCGGCGCAAGGCGGCCACCCGCTCCGCAATGACGTCGACGTCCAGCGCGTCTTCCGCGTGCTCCAGATAGGTTTCCAGGTCCCTCACCGCGGCGGCGGTGTTGCCCTGCTCGGCATGCGCAATGCCGCGGTCGCGGTATTCGCCCCAGGCGGTGGGCAGCAGCGCAATGAGCCGGTCTTGCACGGCGATGGCGCGCTGCCAGTCTTCCTGGGCGCGGTGCACTTCCTTCAGGTTGCGCAGCATGCGTCCGATGATTTCGCGCGAGCTGGCGGGCTGGAGGTAAAGGCCCAGCGGCACGTCGAAATCGCCCACCAGCCCGTTGCTGCGCTTGTACGGCTCGAGGCGCTCGCCGAGCTCTTCGCGCGATAGCGACTTGCCGGTGAAGGGATCGATGACCACCTGCCCCTTCGGCAGCGTGACCTTGAGCATGAAATGCCCCGGAAACCCGATGCCGCGCGCCTGCAGGCCGAGCCCCTGGGCCAGTTCCATCCACAGCACCGCCAGCGAAATGGGAATGCCGCGCCGCGTGCGCAGGACGGCATTCAGGTAGCTGTTGTCCGGGTCGTAGTAGTCGTTGACGTTGCCGCCGAAGTTCAGGTCATTGAAGAAGAACTGGTTGAGCGCGCGCAGCCGGGCGAGCGGCGCGGCGTCGGCGGGCAGCCGGCGCTTGAGGCGGGCCAGCAGCTGGTCGACGTCGCCGAGTACCTGCTGCACGTCGAGGTCGGGGTATTCGTCCTGCGCAAGGCTGGCGGCAGCCTCGAGCAGCGGAAAGTGGTCGTCGCTCTGCACCAGCGATTCGAAATACGCCAATGCCGTGGGAACCTGAAAGCTGAACGTCATGTGTCTTTGTAGAGGAGCATTCGGGGAGCGTCAAGGCGGTGTTTTCAGCTTGCGCAATGCGAAAACGCCGCGGCTGAGGGAGCCGACGGCGGTTTGGTCCAGCCCCTGTTATCGGCCTTTTTTTCGGCCGCTTTACCGGTGCCTTAGCGGCGCATGAAACTGCGCAGCCGCACGCCCACGGCGGCCAGCACGGCAAAGTACAGCAGCCCCGCCCCCGTGATCAGCGCCGCCAGCAGCCCGATGCGGTGCAAGCGCTGGGCCCGTAGGCCGATCCAGTCGAAATAGTACGAACCCCACGCCAGCAGAGCGGCCAGCACCAGCGTGCCCGCCGCCACCTGCAGGATGAACTTGCCCCAGCCCGGCTCGGGCTTGTAGCTGCCGCGCCGGATCAAACCCACCAGCAGCCAGATGGCATTGACCACCGCGCCGATGCCGATGGTGAGGGTGAGCGCGGCATGCTGCAGCACCGGCACCAGAAAGACGTTGAGCAGTTGGGTCAGAACCAGCACGCACACCGCGATGATCACCGGCGTGCGCATGTCGTATTTGGCGTAGTAGCCCGGCGCAAGCACCTTGATGGCCACGATCCCGACCAGCCCGACGCCGTAGCCCATCAATGCGAGCGTGGTGCGCTTCACGTCGTCGGCACCATACGCGCCGTTGTGAAAAAGCACCGCGACCAGCGGCTGCGAGAACAGCAGAAGCGCAATGGCGCACGGCGCCGAGAGCAGCACCACCAGCCGCAGGCCCCAGTCGAGCAGCGCCGAATAGCGCTCGTCGTCCTTGGCGGCGCGGGCACCCGCCAGCTGAGGCATCAGCACCACGCCGAGCGCAACGCCGAGCATGGCGGTGGGAAACTCCATCAGGCGGTCGGCATTGACCACCCAGGTGACGCTGCCCGTGGCAAGGTGCGATGCAATCTGCGTATTGATGAGCAGCGAAACCTGCGCCACGCTCACGCCCAGCAAGGCCGGCAGCATGAGCTTCAGCACCTTGCGCGTGGTCGGGTCGGTCCAGGCGGCGCGCAGCGCTCCGAAGGTTGCACCGATGCGCGGCATGAGGCCGAGCGCGCGCAGTGCGGGCACCTGCAGCGCCAGCTGAAGCACGCCGCCGACCAGCACGCCGGCGCACTGCGCGTAGATCGGCTCGATGCCGTAGCGCCTGAACAGCGGCGCGCCGGCCACGATGGCAAGAATCAGCGAAATATTGAGCAGCACCGGCGAGGCGGCCGGCACCGCGAACTTGCGCCAGGTGTTCAGCACCCCGCCCGCTAGCGCCACGAGCGACATGAAACCGATGTACGGAAACATCCAGCGCGTCATGACCACGGCCGCGTCGAAGCCCTTCAGCCCGCTCGCCATGGCCCACACCAGCCACGGCGCGCCGACCACGCCGGCCACGCACACGACCACCAGCGCCCAGGTGAGCAGTGTGGCCACGTGGTCGATCAGCGCCTTGGCGCCCTCTTCCCCGGCTTCTGTCTTGTGCCCGGCCAGCACCGGCACGAAAGCCTGGCTGAAGGCGCCTTCGCCGAAAACCCGCCGGAACAGGTTGGGAATGCGGAAGGCGACGTTGAAGGCGTCGGTGAGGGCGCTGACGCCGAACACCGAGGCAAAAAGCACGTCGCGCACGAGGCCCGTGATCCGCGATGCGAGCGTCAGAAGGGAAACGGTGGAGGCGGATTTGAGCAGTGACACGGGGCGAGTGTAGGGCCCGGCAAGCCCCCGATTCGGCGAAAAACCCAACCCGGCCTATAATGGAGGGCTTTGCTGCATCATCCTCAGACACCTAAGGAACTAAATCATGGCATCCGCCAAGCCCAAGAAAAAGAACCCGCGCCTCGCCTCCGGCCGTAAGCGCGTCCGCCAGGACACCAAGCTCAACGCTGCGAACACCTCGCTGCGCTCCAAATACCGCACCGCCGTGAAGAATGTCGAAAAGGCCGTTCTGGCCGGCGACAAGACCAAGGCAAGCGAACTCTTCGCCAAGGCCCAGAGCATCGTCGACACCGTCGCCGACAAGGGCATCTTCCACAAGAACAAGGCAGCTCGCGACAAGAGCCGCCTGTCGGCGAAGGTCAAGGCCCTCGCCCTCGCGCCTGAAAAGGCAGCCGCCTGACACCTGTCAGGCAAGCCCGGACCGGAATTCTCCGGTCCGCCGTTTGATCGGGGTGCGCTGCAGCAAAGTGTAAAAAACCGCCTTCGGGCGGTTTTTTCATGGGCGACCGCTTTGTGAAACCGGGCCGCGGGCTCAGGTCTTGGGCGTTGCGGCCGGCGCGTCAGGGACGAGGCAGGCCTCGGCCACCTGAAGGTCGTTGTCCCGCGCAAAATTGACGCAAAAATCCCAGGCCATAGGTTCGGCATCGCGCAGGGCCCGGTTCACAACCACGCACTTCACGCCGTTGATGGTGGTGGGAACGCACCACGGCGAATAGCTCAGATGGCTGCCGGGATAGGCGCCGCCAGGGCGAAAAGAGCACATGACGCCGGCCAGCCGCTCGGCCCAGTCGCTCGGGCGAAAAGTCCGGCCATCATGGGTGATGCCCTGGATGAAGATTTCTTTGGCAGTGGGGGAAATCATCGTTGAATGAGGCGCCCGCAGGCAGGTGCTGCGGTGCAGCAAGAGATTCTATCCGCGCCACTTTGCAGCCTGGCCCAAGGGCATTGCTGTAATGCGGAATCCTCAATGAAGCTGTCCGATCGGACGCCTAGAATCCGCGGTTCCCTATCTGGAGAACCCGAATGAGCGCTACCGCCCAGCCCACCTCGCCCCACGTCATGAACACCTACGGTCGCCTGCCGATCGCGCTGTCGCACGGCCAGGGCTGCCGAGTCTGGGACACCGCGGGCAAGGCGTATCTCGACGGTCTTGGCGGCATTGCCGTGAACACGCTGGGCCACAACCACCCCGAACTGGTGCCGGCGCTGCAAGACCAGATCAGCAAGCTGATTCACAGCTCCAACTACTACCACGTGCCGGGCCAGGAGCAGCTTGCCACCAAGCTGACCGAGCTTTCGGGCCTGACCAACGCCTTCTTCTGCTGCACCGGCCTGGAGGCCAACGAAGCCGCGCTGAAGCTAGCGCGCAAGTTCGGCCACGACAAGGGCATCGACCGGCCGGAAATCGTGGTTTACGAAGCCGCTTTCCACGGCCGCAGCATCGCCACCCTGTCGGCCACGGGCAACCCGAAGGTGCAGGCCGGGTTCGGTCCGCTGGTCGAGGGCTTCATCCGCGTGCCGCTGAACGACATCGAGGCGCTCAAGAAAGCCACCGAAGGCAATCCCAACGTGGTGGCCGTGTTCTTCGAAACCATCCAGGGCGAAGGCGGCATCAACCCGATGCGCTGGGAGTACCTGAAGCAGGTTCGCGCCCTGTGCGACGAGCGCGACTGGCTCATGATGATCGACGAAGTGCAGTGCGGCATGGGCCGCACCGGCAAGTGGTTTGCGCACCAGTGGGCCGGCATCAAGCCCGACGTGATGCCGCTGGCCAAGGGCCTGGGCTCGGGCGTGCCGATCGGCGCGGTGGTGGCCGGCCCCAAGGCCGCCAACATCTTTGGCCCGGGCAACCACGGCACCACCTTCGGCGGCAACCCGCTTGCCATGCGTGCCGGCGTAGAGACCATTCGCATCATGGAAGAGCACAAGCTGCTCGAAAACGCCGCCGCGGTGGGCGAGCACCTGAAGAGCGCGTTGCAGCGCGAAATCGGCGGCCTGGCCGGCGTGAAGGAAATCCGCGGCCAGGGCCTGATGCTCGGCATCGAGCTCGACCGGCCCTGCGGCGTCATCCTGAACCGCGCCTGCGATGCCGGCCTGCTGCTGAGCGTGACGGCCGACAAGGTGATCCGCCTCGTGCCGCCGCTCATCCTGAGCGTTGCCGAGGCCGACGAAATCGTCGCCATCCTCGCGCCTATCGTCAAAACATTCCTGTCGGAGCCAGCAGCGCAATGACGACCGCCACCACGCCGAACGCCATCCGCCACTACCTGCAGTTCTCGGACTTCACAGCCGACGAGTACGCCTATCTTTTCGATCGCATGGCGATCATCAAGAAGAAGTTCAAGACCTACGAAAAGCACCAGCCGCTGACCGACCGCACGCTGGCGATGATTTTCGAGAAGGCCAGCACGCGCACCCGCGTGAGCTTCGAGGCGGGCATGTACCAGTTGGGCGGCAGCGTGGTGCACCTGACCACCGGCGACAGCCAGCTTGGCCGGGCCGAACCCATCGAGGACAGCGCCAAGGTGATCAGCCGCATGGTCGACCTGGTGATGATCCGCACCTACGAGCAGACCAAGATCGACACTTTCGCGGCGCACTCGCGCGTGCCGGTGATCAACGGCCTGACCAACGAGTTCCACCCTTGCCAGATCCTCGCGGACATCTTCACCTACATCGAGCACCGCGGCTCGATCCAGGGGAAGACCGTGGCCTGGGTGGGCGACGGCAACAACATGGCCAACACCTGGCTGCAGGCGAGCGAGATCCTCGGCTTCAAGGTGCATGTGAGCACACCCAGCGGCTACGAGGTTGATCAATCCGTAGCTGGCTTGCGTTCTGCGGACAGCTACGAGGTCTTCAAGGACCCGATGGAAGCCTGCCGCGGCGCCGACCTCGTCACCACCGACGTCTGGACCAGCATGGGCTACGAGTCCGAAAACGAAGCGCGCCGCAAAGCCTTTGCCGACTGGTGCGTCGACGAAGACATGATGCGCGTCGCCCAGCCGGACGCCCTCTTCATGCACTGCCTGCCCGCTCACCGCGGCGAGGAAGTGCAGGCCGAGGTCATCGACGGTCCGCAGTCGGTGGTGTGGGACGAGGCCGAGAACCGGCTCCACGCGCAGAAGGCGCTGATGGAGTTCTTGCTGCTCGGCAGGCTCTGAAAAAAAACTGAAGGCGCGGCCGCGTGTCTCATTGCCAGCAATGCGGCGCCTGCTGCGCCAGCTACCGGGTCGACTTCAGCGTCCACGAGCTCGACGACAACGGCGGCAAGGTTCCCTCGGGCCTTGCCGTCGAAGTGAACGACGCCCTCTGCCGCATGCGCGGCACCGACCACACGCCCATGCGTTGCGCGGCCCTGACCGGCAAGATCGGCCAGTCGGTGGCCTGCGGCATCTACGAATGGCGGCCCAATCCATGCCACGAGCTGCAGGCCGGCAGCGACGCCTGCGAGCGCGCACGCGCCAGGCACGGGCTTCCCACGCTGTCCTCCTGAACCGATCATCTGGTCACGTCGTGTGTTGGAAATAACCGACACCACGACCCCGCTCCCGGCGCTAACTTTGCGCCATGCGTTCTTTGCAACCTCAAACCCGCATCTGGGACATCTCGCCTCCCGTGCATGAAGGCACGCCGGTGTTCCCCGGCGACACGCCCTACCAGCAGCGATGGGCCGCGACCATTTCGCAGGAGTGCCCGGTAAACGTCAGCGAGATCAAGCTCTCGCCGCACGTGGGTGCGCATGCGGATGCGCCTCTGCATTACGACCCCGAGGGCCAGACCATCGGCCACGTCGATCTCACGCCCTTCCTCGGCCCTTGCCGCGTGATCCACGCGATTGCCAAGGGCCCGCTGATCGAGTGGGAGCACATCTCGCACGCCATCACCAGCCAGTTGCCGCCCCGCGTGCTGGTGCGCACCTACGCCGCCATGCCGATCGCCCAGTGGGACCCGCAGCTCGCGGCCTATGCACCTTCCACCGTCGAGCGCTTGGCGGCCATGGGCGTCAAGCTCATCGGCATCGACACGGCCAGCATCGACCCGGCCGACAGCAAGACGCTGGAAAGCCACCAGCGCATTCGCCGCCTCGACCTGCGCGTGCTCGAGAACCTTGTGCTCGACGACGTGCCCGAAGGCGACTACGAACTCATCGCGCTGCCGCTCAAGCTGGTCAGCGCCGACGCTTCCCCCGTTCGCGCCGTGCTGCGTGACCTTCCACGCTGAAAACTCCGCCCAATGACGACTCTTGAAGACTGCCGTGCGCTCGACGCGCAAGACCCGCTGCGCTCGCTGCGCGATCAATTCACCTTGCCGCCGGGCGTGATCTACCTCGACGGCAACTCGCTCGGCGTGCTGCCCAAGGCCGCGCCGGCACGCATTGCCGAAGTCGTCGCAGAGGAATGGGGCCAAGGCCTGATCCGCTCGTGGAACACGGCCAACTGGTTCGACCTGCCGCAGCGCCTCGGCGACAAGGTAGCCCGGCTGATCGGCGCGGCGCCCGGCGAAGTGGTGTGCACCGACAGCACCTCGGTCAATCTCTACAAGGTGCTCTTCGCGGCGCTCTCGCAGCAAAAGGACAGCGGCCGCAAGCTGGTGGTCAGCGAACGCAGCAACTTTCCGACCGACCTCTACATTGCCGAATCCCTGTGCCGCGAGCGCGGATTCACGCTCAAGCTGATCGACGCGGACGAGTTGCAAGGCCCGGACTCGGTGCTGACCGAAGAAGTGGCCGTGCTGATGCTCACGCACGTGAACTACCGCACCGGCGCCATGCACGACATGAAGGCCATCACCGCCGCCGCGCACGCAGCCGGCGCGCTCACGGTGTGGGACCTCGCGCACAGCGCGGGCGCCGTACCGGTCGCGCTGAACGAAAGCAATGCCGACTACGCCATCGGCTGCGGCTACAAGTACCTGAACGGCGGCCCCGGTGCGCCGGCTTTCGTGTGGGTTCATACGCGGCATGCGGGCAAGTTCGAGCAGCCGCTGTCGGGCTGGTGGGGCCATGCGGCGCCTTTCGAATTCACGCCGCACTACCGGCCAGCGCCGGGCGTGGGCCGCTACCTTTGCGGCACGCAACCGATCATCGCTCTGGCGGGGCTCGAATGCGGGTTGGACACCGTGCTTGCGGCCGAGGCTTTCGACGGCGGCAAGGGCGGCATGGCCGCGCTGCGTGCCAAGTCGCTCGCGCTCACCGATCTTTTCATTGCACTCGTGGAAGAGCGCTGCGCAGGTCAAGGTCTTTCCCTTGTCACGCCGCGAGAACACGCACGCCGCGGCTCGCAGGTCTGCCTGAGTCGCGCCGAGGGCGCCTACGCCATCGTGCAGGCGCTGATCGCGCGCGGCGTGATCGGTGACTACCGTGCCGGCGATTCGCAGATGCCCGATATCCTGCGCTTCGGCTTCACGCCGCTGTACCTCGGCTTCGAGGACGTATGGAATTCGGTCGAGCACCTGGCGCAGGTGCTCGAGTCGGGCGAGTGGCAGCGCGAAGAATTCAACCGCAAGAACGCAGTGACCTGAGCAATACGTACCCATGAAACACACAGCGATCTCCATCTTCGCCTCGCTCCTGATGCTGGCCTCGCCGGCCTTCGCACAGCAGACGAGCTACACGCTCGACCAGCTCAAGGCCTTCGTCGCCCTGACGCCCGACGCGTTCCGGCAACAGGTCAAGGCCCAAGGCTTTTCGTACGCCGACAAGACCGTGACTCCCGAGGTCAGCATGATCGAATACGACAAGGTGGTCGACGACCACACGATCCGCTTCATGAAGTCCACCTACGCGGAAGGCGGCGCTGACGCGAACAACATCCAGCTGTCCCTGACCGACAAGGCCGCCTTCGAGCGACTGGTGAAGGAGGTGCGCGCCGCGGGCTACGCACCGGCTAAAAAAGGCCGTATTCCCGGCGGCGAGACTTACCAGGAGTTCAAGCGCAAGAACGAGGTCGTGCGCTTCGTCTATCCCGCGAAAGATTCGGTCCCGGGCCGCCCCTCCTACACCGCCGTGGTCTGGCGATGACTGGCCGGCAAGCATCATGAGCACCGAAAAAATCGTTCACGAAGAAAAGGCGCAGCTGGATTTCAGCGCGTCGATGAGCTACGGCGACTACCTGCACCTCGACCAGATCCTCAACGCGCAGCATCCGCTCTCGCCCGCGCACGACGAAATGCTTTTCATCGTGCAGCACCAGACCAGCGAGCTCTGGATGAAGCTCATGCTGCACGAGCTGCGCGCCGCCACCACCTGCATTGCGCAAGAAAAACTTGCCGACGCTTTCAAGATGCTGGCCCGCGTGAGCCGCATCATGGAACAGCTCGTGAGCGCATGGACCGTGCTCTCGACCATGACGCCGCCCGAATACACGGCCATGCGGCCCTACTTGGCCAACTCGAGCGGCTTTCAAAGCGCGCAATACCGCTGCATCGAGTTTGCGCTCGGCAACAAGAATGCCGCCATGCTCAAGCCGCACGCGCACCGGCCCGATCTGCTGGCGCAGGTCGACGAAGCCTACCGGTCGCCTTCGCTTTATGACGAAGCGCTGAAGCTGCTGGCGCGCCGCGGCCTGCCGGTGCCCGCCGATCACCTGGAGCGCGACTGGACGCAGCCGTATGAAGTCAGCGACGGCGTGGAGGCCGCATGGCTCACGGTGTACAGAAACCCGCACGACCATTGGGACCTTTACCAGCTCGGCGAAAAGCTCACCGACCTCGAAGACGCGTTCCGGCTCTGGCGCTTTCGCCATGTGACCACGGTCGAACGCGTGATCGGCTTCAAGCGCGGCACGGGCGGCACGGGCGGCGTGAGCTACCTGCGCAAGATGCTCGACGTGGTGCTGTTCCCCGAGATCTGGAAGCTGCGCACCGACCTTTGATGCAGCCGCATGCGCGGCACGCCATGCAAGTGCTTGCTCCATTTGCACAAAGCGCTACATTGGCAACAACGGAGGCGCTGCAATGAAAGATGTCCAGTTCTCGCTCGAAGAGCTTGCTACCTTGCGCGAACATGGCGTGGTCCTGTTCGCGGACCGCGTGATCTTCGACGCGCAGCCGGCGATGCCCGCGCAGCAGATCGCGGCCGTCCAGGCCCTGTGCGCAGGCCCGACTCCCGAGCCGCTGCTCGAACTGTGGCGGCAAACGGCGGGCGGGCGGCTCGATTACGACCTGTCGCTGCCGATGAACGGGAACATCGAATCCATCAGCTGGTCGGAGCTGTTCTGGAACGGCAGCGACGGTTATCGCGATCTGCAGGGCTGGATCGAGCATGAGCAGGAGCTGGCCGAAGAGGCTGCCGAAGCAGAGGGCCGCGACTGGACCGGCAAGCTCACGCACCTGCCTTTCGGTGGCTTCGAATACCTGGACCGCATCTATGCGGTGGTCGAGCCCGGTCCCGAACACGGCCACATCACCGCATGGAAGCACGGGCTGCCGCCGGCCTGGACGCATGCGCTGCATGAAGACGGCGTGAGCACCATCGCGCCCGACCTGTACAGCGCCTTTGGGGCACTGCATCTCGATGAAGACCCGCTGGCACCCACGGGCGATTATTTTTCCGGCCAGGCCCTCCTCCAGTACCTGGACGACCGGCACCAGGACCATGGCCTGGACCTCGACCTGATGGACAAGCTGGTGAGCTTCTATTGCCGCGCCGTGATCGACTGGCGCACACCGCTGGCCAACGGAACGCTGCGCCGGCTGCCGGCCACTGCGCGCGCGGCGCTGCACCATGCAATTGCCAGCAACGACGCGGACCTGGTCGCCGAACTCGCCGCCGCGGGCGTCAGTTTCGAGGGCCCGCAGCAGGGAAGTGCGCTGGCCACGGACGTTGCCATAGGCAACGGTGCCTTTGCCGCAGCCATGGCGCTGGTCCGCGCGGGTGCTCCCGTGGCACGCGACGCGTTGCGCAACATCGACGGCCAGATTTCACCCGAGCTCACGAGAGCGCTGCTCGCGAACGGGGCCGAGCCGAACGTGGCGGCCATCGTCAAATGCGCTGCCTGCGGCGCGCCCGCGAGCGCGCACCTGATCGCCGATGCATGCGCGCAGGCCGGCATCGATGTGGCGCCCGCTTTCGACGCCGAGCGCGATGCGATGCTGGCCGAACTCGAGGCCACGCTGCTTGAGGTGCGCGACGGTTCTCACGGCCACTATCTCGGCCCCGAGGGGTTGGCCGAACGGATCGAGCACCTGCAGACATTCAGGCTCTGAGAGCCCGGGGGCGCAGCAGTCTCTCAGCCTCCGTACAGCCAGGGCTGATCCAGCAGCCGCGCGCCCAGCGTGCGCAGGGCAAGGTCGCGACCCAGGCGCATGGGGCCGGTGGCATGAAAGACTTGCCCGTTGCGCCTCGCCCTTGCCTGCACCATGGCATTGCGCTGCCAGCGAGCCTCGGCATAGCGGGCAAAGGCCGCAGGCACGTCGGCCGCCTCGCCGCCGCCGAGCGCTTCGGCCAGGGCCACGGCGTCTTCGATGGCCATGCCCGCACCCTGCGCGAGGTAAGGCACCATCGGATGCGCGGCATCGCCGACCAGCGCAATGCGCTCGTGGGCCATGTCCGCCGCCGAGGTCAGCGGCGCACGGTCGCAGAGGGTCCAGGCACGCCAGTTGGGCATCGCTTCGAGCAAGGCTTGCAGGGCACGGCCGCTGTGGCCAGTGGCCTGCTGCAGCGCCACAAGGCTGCTGGCCTGGTCCCAATCGCGTGCATCGCCTGCCGGAGCTGACTCTGCAATCACCACCACGTTGAGCCAATCGCCACCGCGCACCGGGTAGGCCACCACGTGCAGGCGCGGTCCGAGCCATACATCGATGCGGCGGCGGCGCAATGCCTTCGGCAGTTCAGCCTGGGCGACCAGCCCACGCCACGCTGTGTGGCCCGTGATGCGAGGCGGCTCGGCGGCCGAGGGAGATTCGAGTCGCTGGCGCACAACGCTCCAGAGGCCGTCGGCGCCGATCAACGCCTCACCCTCCCAGGCGCGCGAGCCGCTGCTCGACACGCAGACGAGATCGTCGCTCATCTCGATCTGCGCGATGCGCGCATCAGTCACCAGGGCGCCCACGCCTTTGGTCCGAACGGCTTCGAGCAACAACGAATGCAGGTCGGCGCGATGAACGCAGAGGTAGGGAGCACCATAGCGCTGGCGCATGGCGTCGCCGAGCGGCAGGCGGGCCAGTTCGGCGCCGCTGGCGGCGCTCTGCACCACCAGCGCATTCGGGCGCGCTGCGATGGCATCGAGGCTCTGGTCCAAGCCCAACTGCTGGAGGCGCCGCGCGACGTTGGGCCCGATCTGGATGCCGGCGCCTACTTCGGCGAATGCAGCCGCTTGTTCGAAGACGTCGACCCGATGGCCGTCGCGGGACAGCGCCAGCGCGGTAGCGAGCCCCCCGATGCCGCCGCCGACGACGAGGATGTGCGCGGGCATCGGCCTTCAGCGGCTGTGCGTGGACAGCGGGCCGTGGCCGGCTTCTTCGGCGTCTTTCCTGTCGGTGGCCTTGGAGCCGCAACTGCCGCAGCTGTCGCAAGAGCCGCAGCCCGAAGTCTTGACGAGCGCGGCCGCCAGTTGCTCGGCACGCTCCTGATCGACAAGGCCTGCACGGTGCGTGCCGGCCGCGAGCTTGCGAGCGGCGCTGCGCCGCCAGCCCGCGGGCATCCAGCGCCACACCGCGTAGAACGCGGCTGCCGCGACGATCAATCCGACGATCAGTTGCTGTGCCATTTCTTCTTCAAACCTTTCATTGCAGGTTTTAACCTGCTCCGAGCGCCACCGCAACGCGGTAGGTAATGAAGCAAGCCGCATAGGCGAGCGCGAACAGGTAGCCCGCCATGATCCACACGTATTTCCACGACCCGGTCTCGCGCTTCACGGCCGCCAGGGTCGAAATGCACTGCGGTGCAAACACATACCAGACCAGCAACGACAGCGCCGTTGCGAGCGACCAGCTGCCCGCGATCAGCGGCTCGAGCTGGCCCGCCACGTCGTCGCCGCTGGCCGCGAGCGCATACACCGTGCCGAGCGCACCCACCGCCACCTCGCGCGCCGCCATGCCCGGCACCAGCGCAATCGAGATCTGCCAGTTGAAACCGATGGGCGCAAAGATGTGCTCCAGGCCGCGTCCGATCATGCCGGCCAGGCTGTACTGGATGGCAGGACCCGTGGCGCCTTCGGGCGGTGAAGGAAAGGTCGACAGGAACCACAAGAGGATGGTGAGCGTGAGGATGATCGTGCCCACGCGCTGGATGAAGATCCATGCCCGCTCATAGAGGCCCAGCGCCAGGTTGCGCAGATTCGGCCAGCGGTAGGCCGGCAGTTCCATCATCAGCGGCGATTGCTGCTTGTTGTCGCGAAAGCGCTTCATCACCCATGCCACCGCCATTGCCGAGACGATGCCGAACACATAGAGCGCAAAAAGCACCACGCCCTGGAGGTTGAACACGCCCCCCACGGTACGCGTCGGAATGAAGGCTGCAATCAGCAGCGCATAGACCGGCAGGCGCGCCGAACAGGTCATGAGCGGCGCAATCATGATGGTGGTGATGCGGTCGCGCCAGTTGCTGATGGTGCGCGTCGCCATCACGCCCGGAATGGCGCAGGCAAAGCTCGAAAGCAGCGGAATGAACGAGCGGCCCGAAAGCCCCACGGTGCCCATCACCCGGTCGAGCAGGAACGCGGCACGCGGCAGGTAGCCTGAATCTTCCAGCGCCAGGATGAACAGGAACAGGATCAGGATCTGCGGCAGAAACACCACCACGCCGCCCACGCCGGCAATGACGCCGTCGACCAGCAGGCTTTGCAGCATGCCTTCGGGCATGCGGGTCTTCAGCAGCTCGCCAAGGCCCTCGGTTGCGGCCTTGATCGCGTCCATTGGCACATTGGCCCAGCTGAACACGGCCTGGAACATCAGGAACATGGTGACCGCGAGCACCAGCATGCCCCACACGGGGTGCATCACCACGCGGTCGATGCGGTCGCTGGTGGCAAGGCTTCCCACCGGCTCGCGCACGGCAATGCCGAGAATGCGGCGCACTTCGCGCTGCGTGGCAAGCACGTCGTCCAGCCCCGGCGCCTGCCAGGGCTGCGGCGCGGCGGCGGCCACGGGTGCATCCAAGGCTTCGAGCAGGCCTTGCGCGCCGCCGGAATGCACGCCGACGGTCTCGATGACCGGCACGCCGAGTTCGCGCGACAGCACGGCCGTGTCGACCGCAATGCCCTGCTTCTTCGCCATGTCGGTCATGTTGAGCGCCACCACCATCGGCAAGCCGAGGCGCTTGGCCTCGAGCACGAGCCGCAGGTTGAGCCGCAGGTTGGTGGCGTCGGTCACGCACACCAGCAGGTCGGGCAAGGGCTCGCTGCTCTTGCCGGTGACCACGTCGCGCGTTACGGCCTCGTCAGCGCTGAGCGCGTTCAGGCTGTAGGCCCCGGGCAGGTCGAGCACGAACACGCGGCGGCCCGATGCGGTGCGAAGCGTGCCCTCTTTGCGCTCGACGGTGACGCCAGCGTAGTTGGCAACTTTTTGACGGCTGCCGGTGAGCAGGTTGAAGAGCGCTGTCTTGCCGCAGTTCGGATTGCCGAGCAGTGCGACGCGCCCGGGCTGTGCGGTGGCTGCGAGGCGCCCCGGCCCCTGGATGACGGCCTCAACCATGGTTTGCGCCCTCCGGCACGCCCGGTGCCACGTGGATCAGCGCGGCCTCGTGGCGGCGCAACGCAAAGGTGGTGTGGCCCAGCCGGACAGCCAGGGGCTCGCGTCCGGGAAGGCCGCTGGCGACGATGCGCACCGCCTCGCCCGGCACGAAGCCGATTTCGGTCAGGCGCAGTGCCAGTTCTTGCCCCTCCGCATCGGCCGACCGCGCGACGTCCAATACCGTCGCCCACTGATGGCTGGGTAATTCGTCCAGACGGATAGAGGCACGGGCAGGGGCAGCGGCCACGGAAAGAGGGATGGTCATGCGGGTTGGGGCTCGTTCATCTCAGCAATGAGAACTATTATCATTGAAACGGACTCGCCCCTCGCCTCGGTGGGCCATCACTGCCTGCCCGACGTCGGCGAGTTGCGCCCTAGGGTCCTCTACTCGGCCGATCCGCGAGGACGAGGAACCCCGTGCTGTCCGCGAAGAAGCCAGCGCTCCGAAGTGTTAACGATACGCGGCCTGATTGCGTTTGATTCGTGCACTCCTGCACAGCGCTGCACGGCACGATCGCCTGATTTACCTAAGATCAGCGGACATAAAAAGACTTCAGGGAGTCGCAGTGTTTAACCAAACGCAAGCTATTGCGTGGGGCGCTCGTGTGCGCGCTACAACCCGCCTTTCGGCGGGTACGGCCTTGTCCATTCTGGCCGTCACGCTCGTCGGGTGCGGCGCGCCTGCACCCAAAGACTATGGTGGCTCCTGGGCGCCGGTGAACCGGTTCCAAAGTGCGGCTACCGAGATCCCTCTCTCGCCCGCCTATACGTTCTACGCCTCGCCCATGGACGCGACGCTCAGGACCATGCTGAAACGCTGGGCGTCGGACAACGGACTGGAGCTGTCCTACCAGATAGGTTCCGACTTCACCCTCCACCAACCCGTAGCGAAGGTTCGCACCAACGACCTCCAATCCGCCATGGGCGAGCTGAGCGCCATCTACGCTCAGCAGGGCGTATCCGTCTCGTCGGACGGCAAGCAAATCCTGGTTCAGGCCAGGGGCACCGCTGCGCCGGTCGCACCCGGGTCGCGCTGATGTTCAAGAACAAAGCATCGGCTTCGAAGATCGACGAAGCCAAGGCACTCAAGGCGAATCGGTACGCGAACTTCAAACCAAGCTCGGCCAGTTGGGCTATGCCAGCGCCGATGGCAAGGCAATCAAGGCCGATGGCAGTTTTGGTCCGGGCACGCGCGACTTCGTCAAAGCGTTTCAGCACGACAACCATCTCAAGCCCGATGGGGTGGCAGGGCCGGGCACGTTGCAGGCCATCGATGCCAAGCTCAAGGAGCGTGTGGCTCCGTCTCAGCAGGGACAAATCACCGATGCCCACCATGCCGGCAATGCGCTGTACAAGCAGGCGAAATCCGGCCTCGAAAAAATCGATGCCGAGTTCGGCCGCAAGCCCGATCAGTTAACCGACAACGCCGCAGCCGCCATCGCAGTCGCTGCATTGCGCGGCGGCCTGACCCGCATCGACCACATGACGCTGGGCGGCAACGACAACAGCACGATCTTCGCAATCCAAGGCAAGCCGGGCGCGGTGCTTTCCAAGTTTGTCGATGTGCCGACCGTGGAATCGATGCACACGCCGGTTACCCAAAGCTCGCAGGCGTTCGCCTACGTGCAGCAGATCCAGCAGCAGCAAGCTCCTCAGCAAAGCAACCAGCAGGCCGCGCAGCATGCGGCGCCTGCGATGGCTCGCTGAGGTTCGCTGAGGTTCGCTGAGACATTCACCGAACAAATCCCGCGTAGCAACTACACGCAATTCGCCCTGGCCGCGCGATGGCCGCGAGCCCTGGCTGCCTGATGGCGGCTCAACATGGCGTGCACCTCCGGCGCCATGCGAATGAGCGCGGCTTAGGGGCGGCGCAGCGCGAACGGAACCCTGCGCGGCATCGAATTTGTTGGTATGCACGGTAAGAAGATGCGTCGGAAACACCGCGCCAAATGAGCAAAAACCAGATGCCATCGTTTCTCGAATCGCAGAAACGTGACTTGGCTCTTTGGGTATGCAGTTGTTGCTCTTTTCTCGCTGCTGCTCAGGCCAGTTCGACGATGCGCGCCGTGACTGCATCATCCACGACGATCAGCTCGGCGACCGCGATCGGCAATTTGAACCGGCGCGGCCCGGCGCTGCCCGGGTTGACGTAGAGCACGCCGCCGCGCTCTTCGACTTTCGGTATGTGGGAGTGGCCGGAAACCACCACGCGAACGCCCGCTGCCGCAGGGTCGATATCGATGCGCGACAGGTCGTGAATGGCGTAGACGAGCACTCCGGCAGCGTCGAGAAAATCCGTCTCCGGAATGCCGGCAGCCCACGCCTCGCGGTCGTTGTTGCCGCGCACTACCGTGAGCGGCGCTATGGCCCGGAGTGCGTCCAGGATGGCCGCATCGCCAATATCTCCACCGTGCACGATGAAGTCGCTGCCTTGCAGTACGGCCACGGCCTGTGGACGCAGCAGGCCGTGCGTGTCCGAGATGAGGCCGACGCGAATCAAGCCGCGAGCAACTGCCGCAGCACAAACGGCAGGATGCCGCCGTGCTTGTAGTAGTCCACCTCGATCGGCGTGTCGATGCGAAGGCGCACCGTCACTTCCTGGTGCGAGCCGTCGGCACGATGCACGACCAGCTTCACGTCCATCTGCGGCTTGAGTTCGCCGCCGATGACCACGTCGATTTTTTCGTCGCCTGTCAGGCCCAGCGTCTGCCATGAATCCGCGCCGCGGAACTGCAGCGGCAGCACGCCCATGCCGACCAGGTTGGCGCGGTGAATGCGCTCGAAGCTGCGCGCCACCACGGCCTTGATGCCCAGGAGCTGAGTGCCCTTGGCGGCCCAGTCGCGCGATGAGCCGGTGCCGTACTCCTCGCCGCCGAAGACGACCGTCGGAATGCCCTGCTCCATGTACTTCATGGCGGCGTCGTAGATGAACATCTTCTGGTTGCCAGGTTGGAACAGCGTGACGCCGCCCTCTTCCTGCGTGCCGTTGATGTCCGGTGGAATCATCAGGTTCTTGATGCGCACGTTGGCAAAGGTGCCGCGCATCATCACGTCGTGGTTGCCGCGGCGCGAGCCGTAGCTGTTGAAGTCGGCCTTGGCCACACCGTTCGCCTTGAGCCAGATGCCCGCAGGCGAGCTTTCCTTGATGGACCCGGCCGGCGAGATGTGGTCGGTGGTGATCGAGTCGCCGAAGAGCGCCATGATGCGCGCGCCCTTGAAGCCCGCGTCCGATGCATGCGGCTTCATCTTGAAGTCCGCGAAGAACGGCGGCTCGGCAATGTAGGTCGAGGTGGGCCAGTCGTAGACCTGGCCTGTAGTGCCCTGGATGCTGCTCCAGAACTTGCCCGGGTCGGTCTTGACCTTGTCGTAGTTGGCGCGGAACGACTTGGCGTTCATCGCGTAGCGCAGGTTCTCGTCGATTTCCTTCGGCGTGGGCCAGATGTCGCCCAGGTACACATCCTTGCCGTTCTTGCCCTTGCCCACGGGCTCGGTCATCAGATCGACCATCACGTTGCCGGCAATCGCAAAAGCCACCACCAGCGGCGGCGAGGCCAGGAAGTTGGCCTTCAGGTTCGGATGGATGCGCGCCTCGAAGTTGCGGTTGCCCGAAAGCACGGCCGCGCCGACCAGGTCGTTCTTGATGATGGCGTCGTTGATCTCGGGCGTGAGGTCGCCCGCATTGCCGATGCAGGTGGTGCAACCGTAGCCAGCCAGGTAGAAACCGAGCTTTTCGAGATACGGCAGCAGGCCCGCTTTCTCGAGATATTCGGTGACGATGCGGGAGCCGGGCGCGAGCGAAGTCTTGACGTGCGACTTGACCGTGAGGCCCGCCTCTACCGCCTTCTTGGCCAACAGGCCGGCCGCGAGCATCACGCTCGGGTTGGAAGTGTTGGTGCACGAGGTAATGGCCGCGATCAGCACGTCGCCGTTGCCGATGGTCACCCCACCCTTGGGCGCGGCGGGCGCCGTGGCGTTCACATGGGCGGCGGCCTTGGTCGACCGGTTGGCCACCATTTCGACCAGTTCGCGCGGCGCGCCGGGGGGCGGCGGCGCGGCTTCGTTGTCGTCGCTCTGGCCGCTCGTGGTCAGCGGATAGCGCAGCTTGAGCCGCTCGGCCGGCTGGTTGAATCCGTTGGCGTCGTTGGGCTTGCTGAAGAGCTCGGAGAACTTGGTGGACAGATGGCCCAGGTCGATGCGGTCTTGCGGCCGCTTCGGACCCGCAAGGCTCGGCGACACGGTGCCCAGGTCGAGCTTGACGATCTTGGTGTAGTCGATGTCACCGGGCGCCGGCATGCCGAAGAGGCCCTGCGCCTTGTAGTAGGCCTCGAAGCGCTCGACCTCTTCCTTGGTGCGGCCCGTGCCTTCGAAGTAAGCGACCGTTGCCTCATCGACCGGAAAGAAACCCATGGTGGCGCCGTATTCGGGCGCCATGTTGCCGATGGTGGCGCGGTCGGGCACGCCGATCGAAGCCGCGCCGGGCCCGAAGAATTCGACGAACTTGCCCACCACCTTCTCGGCCCGCAGGATGGAGGTGACATACAGCACCAGGTCCGTGGCCGTCACGCCTTCGCGCAGCTTGCCCGTGAGCTCGAAGCCCACCACGTCGGGCGTGAGCATGTATACCGGCTGGCCCAGCATGGCGGCTTCGGCCTCGATGCCGCCCACGCCCCAGCCGACCACGCCAACGCCGTTGATCATGGTGGTGTGGCTGTCGGTGCCGACCAGCGAGTCGGGGTAGTACACCGGCACCTCGGCGTTGTCGCTCGAGCTCTTGTAGACGCCGCGCGCAAAGTATTCAAGATTGACCTGGTGCACGATGCCGAAGCCGGGCGGCACCACACGGAAGGTGTCGAAGGCCTGCATGCCCCACTTCATGAACTGGTAGCGCTCGTTATTGCGCTGGAACTCCAGCTTCATGTTGAGATCGAGCGCCTTGGGCGTGCCGTAGTAGTCGACCATCACCGAGTGGTCGACCACCAGGTCGACCGGCACCAGCGGCTCGATGGTCTTGGGTGATTTACCCAGCTTGGCGGCCACGCTGCGCATGGCGGCCAGGTCGGCCAGCAGAGGCACGCCGGTGAAGTCTTGCAGCACCACGCGGGTGACCACGAACGGAATTTCATCGACGCGGTCTGCGTTGGGCGCCCAGTGCGCCAGTTCTTCGACATGCTTGGGCGACACCTTCTGCCCGTCGCAGTTGCGCAGCACCGACTCGAGCACGATGCGGATCGACACCGGCAGCCGGTTCACCGAGGGATACTGCTTGGCCAGCTCCTTCAGGGACCAGTATTTGCCGGAAGCGCCGGACGGGGTCTTGAAGGTCTTGAGGGTGGACGCAAAGGCGTGCGCCGGTGCTTTGGCCATTGAGGAACTCCTGTTGGTTCGATCTGTTCGTGGATGCACCTCAAAGATAGCAGGGATCGATGTCAGTTGTTGTAGTCGGTCTTCTCTGCAATGCCCCCGCGGCGCCACGTTCCTCATGGCCGCGAATGCCGGGTAAATGGGCGTCGCCGGCATCCGCTTCGCTCAGGCCAGGGCCATGTTCGCGCTGCCGCGCGTCCGGCGCAGGCCGGTCCACTGCAGCTCGGCCAGCACCACCACGCACAGGGCCTGCGCCAGCACCCAAGCCATGCCCAATGCGGTAACCGCGAACAGGCCGCTCATCAGCAGGGCCACGCAGGCCACGGCCCAGCCGAAATTGCCAGCCACTACCAGCCCAATGAGTGTGCGGGGCGGTGTGCGACGAGTGGCCATGAAGGCCGCGGCTGCGGCATATGCCAGCAGGAATACGCCGGTGCCCATGAGCAGCGGGGCCGGCAGGCCGGTCAGCCCTGCCAGCGCGTCGGTGAAAGCCACCTGCAATGCGCCGGTCGCGGCGCAGGAAGCGGCATCGGCCCACATGACATTGGGGAGGAAACGGGGGGATGCAAAGACGGACATGAGAATCTCCTTCGGTTGGTACGCCGCAGGCCTGTCCTGCCGCGTTGGACCCAATGATTTCGAAAGGCGGGCACAGCGTCGATAACCTCTGAGGTCATGGCGCGCCGACGCCCTCGCGCCAGAATGCGGGCCATGAACACTCCCCGCACTCATTCGTCCAAGGCCGGCCAACCCGGCGCGCGCGACCCGTTCGGCGCGCATCTTCGGCACTGGCGCACGCATCGCCGACTGAGCCAACTCGACCTCGCGCAAGAGGCCGAGGTTTCGACCCGCCACCTGAGCTATGTGGAAACCGGCCGCGCCGCACCCAGCCGCGAGATGGTGCTGCGCCTGGCCGAACGATTGGAAGTGCCGCTACGCGAGCGCAACGCCCTGCTGGTGGCCGCGGGCTTCGCGCCGATGTACCGGCAGCGCTCGCTCGACGACCCTGCCCTGGCCTCGGCGCGGCGCGCCGTGGACCTGGTGCTGAAAGGCCACGAGCCGTTTCCCGCGCTGGCAGTCGACCGCCACTGGAACCTGGTGGCGCACAACGCGCTGGTGCCGATGCTCATGGCCGGCGCGGCGCCGGAACTGGTTCAAGCCCCGATCAACGTGCTGCGCCTGAGCCTGCACCCCGACGGGCTGGCCTCGCGCATCGCCAATCTGGCGCAATGGCGTGCCCACCTGCTCGAACGGCTGCAGCAGCAGATTGCCGCGACGGGCGATGCGGTGCTGCAGGCGCTGCATGACGAGCTCGAGGCCTACCCCACGCCCAGCGTGAGCCACGACGCACCGGCCGCGAATTCGGAGCTGTCGGGCGTCGTGGTGCCCTTTCAGCTGGTCACGCCCAACGGCGTGCTGAGCTTCATCAGCACCACGACCATCTTCGGCACGCCGGTGGACGTCACGCTGCAGGAACTGGCGGTGGAATCGTTCTTTCCGGCCGATGCACAGACCGCCGCAGCACTGGCCGCGCTGGCGGCCGGATGAAAAAAGCGAGTTTGCGCCGCACGTAAAAAAGCCCCGCGCAAGCGGGGCTCTTCAGATTGCGAAGCTGCGCGTGGATCAGGCCACGACAGCGGTCGCTTCGGACTTGTATTCGTCGAGCTTGTCGAAGTTCAGGTACTGGTAGATCTGGGCGCTCGATGCGTCGAGCACGCCCGTTGCGGCCATGTACTCATCGCGCGTCGGAATGCGGCCCAGGCGCGAGCAAATGGCGGCCAACTCGGCCGACCCAAGGTACACGTTGGTGTTCTTGCCCAGGCGGTTCGGGAAGTTGCGGGTGCTGGTCGACATGACCGTGGCGCCCTCGCGCACCTGTGCCTGGTTGCCCATGCACAGCGAGCAACCCGGCATTTCGGTGCGCGCACCGGCATTGCCGAACACGCCGTAGTGGCCTTCTTCGGTGAGCTGGTGTGCGTCCATCTTGGTGGGCGGCGCAATCCACAGCTTCACCGGAATGTCGCGCTTGCCTTCGAGCAGCTTCGACGCGGCGCGGAAGTGGCCGATGTTGGTCATGCACGAACCGATGAACACTTCGTCGATCTGCGCGCCGGCCACGTCCGACAGCGTCTTCACGTCGTCCGGGTCGTTCGGGCAAGCCACGATCGGCTCATGGATGTCGGCCAGGTCGATCTCGATGACGGCCGCGTAGTCGGCATCGTCGTCGCCCTTGAGCAGCTGCGGGTCCTTGAGCCAGGCTTCCTGCGCGGCGATGCGGCGTGCCAGCGTGCGGGCGTCGGCATAGCCTTCGGCAATCATCCATTTCATCAGTGTGATGTTGCTGTTGATGTACTCGATGATCGGTTCCTTGTTCAGGTGCACCGTGCAGCCGGCAGCCGAGCGTTCGGCCGAGGCGTCGCTCAGCTCGAAGGCTTGCTCCACCTTCAGGTCAGGCAGGCCTTCGATTTCGAGAATGCGGCCCGAGAAGATGTTCTTCTTGCCCTTTTTCTCGACCGTGAGCAGGCCGCTCTTGATGGCGTACAGCGGAATGGCGTTGACCAGGTCGCGCAGCGTGACGCCGGGCTGCATCTTGCCCTTGAAGCGCACGAGCACCGACTCAGGCATGTCCAGCGGCATCACGCCGGTGGCGGCCGCGAAGGCCACGAGGCCGGAGCCGGCCGGGAAGCTGATGCCGATGGGGAAGCGGGTGTGGCTGTCGCCGCCCGTGCCCACGGTATCGGGCGTGAGCAGGCGGTTGAGCCAGCTGTGGATCACGCCGTCGCCCGGGCGCAGCGACACGCCGCCGCGCGTGCTGATGAAGTCGGGCAGTTCGTGGTGCATCTTCACGTCCACCTTCTTGGGGTAGGCCGCGGTGTGGCAGAACGACTGCATCACGAGGTCGGCCGAGAAGCCCAGGCATGCCAGGTCTTTCAGCTCGTCGCGCGTCATCGGGCCGGTGGTGTCCTGCGAGCCGACCGAGGTCATCTTGGGTTCGCAGTACGTGCCCGGGCGAACGCCCTGGCCTTCGGGCAGACCGCAGGCGCGGCCGACCATCTTCTGTGCGAGCGAGAAGCCCTTCTTGGTGTCGACCGGGCTTTGCGGCAGGCGGAACAACGTGGAAGCCGGCAGGCCCAGCGCCTCGCGCGCCTTGGACGTGAGGCCGCGGCCGATGATCAGCGGAATGCGGCCGCCGGCGCGCACTTCGTCGAACAGCACGTCGCTCTTGACCTTGAATTCGGCAATGACCTTGCCGTCCTTCAGTGCCTTGCCTTCGTAGGGGCGCAGTTCGACCACGTCGCCGGTGTCCATCTGGCTCACGTCGAGTTCGATGGGCAGCGCGCCCGCGTCTTCCATGGTGTTGTAGAAGATCGGGGCGATCTTGGTGCCCAGGCACACGCCGCCGAAGCGCTTGTTGGGAATGAACGGAATGTCGTCGCCCGTGAACCAGAGCACCGAGTTGGTGGCCGACTTGCGGCTGGAGCCCGTGCCGACCACGTCGCCCACGTAGGCGACCTGGTGACCCTTCTGCTTCAGCGATTCGATGAACTTGACCGGGCCGCGCTTGCCGTCTTCCTCAGGCTCGAAAGCGGTGCCTTCGCGCTTGTTCTTGAGCATGGCCAGCGCGTGCATCGGGATGTCCGGGCGCGTGGTGGCGTCAGGCGCGGGCGACAGGTCGTCGGTATTGGTTTCGCCGGGCACCTTGAAGACCGTGATGGTCAGGCTTTGCGGCACTTCGGGGCGGCTGGTGAACCATTCGGCATCGGCCCAGCTTTGCAGCACGCCCTTGGCGTTGGCGTTGCCCTTGTCGGCCTTTTCCTTGACGTCGTGGAACTGGTCGAACATCAACAGGGTCTTCTTCAGGCCCTCTGCGGCCACGGCGCCCACTTCGGCGTCGTCGAGCAGGTCGATCATCGGGCTGATGTTGTAGCCGCCGAGCATGGTGCCGAGCAATTCGGTGGCGCGGGCGCGCGTGATGAACGCGTTCTTTTCGGTACCGTGGGCCACGGCCGCCAGGTAGCTCGCCTTGACCTTGGCCGCGTCGTCGACGCCGGCGGGTACGCGATAGGTGAGCAGATCGAGCAGGAAGGCACCGTCCTTGGCATTCGCGCTCTTGAGGAGCTCGATGGCTTCGGCGGTTTGCTTCGCGCTCAATGGCAGCGGCGGAATACCGAGCGCGGCGCGTTCGGCAACATGGTCAACGTAGGCTTGCAACATCTTCTTTTCTCCGGAAACTGGGCTGGCGGGCGTGCAGTGCGGCAAGCAAGAGCCGCGCCGCACCCCGTGTTTGGTACGACTACTTCTTGGCCGCGTCGGCGCCTTCGAACAGGCTCTTGGGCGGGTTCTTCTTCATTTCTTCGGCAAATGCGACCTGCTCGGCCGTCTGGCATTCGTCGGCAATGCGCAGGCCGGCCTTCTGGTTCATCAGCATCGACTTGTTGCCCAGCTGCAGCCACATGGCGCCTGCGCGGGGGTCTTCGAGGCGGATGGCGCCGGTGCGGCTTTCGACCGGGTGCATGCGGTACTTCAGGCCCTTGGTCGACACGTTGAAGAAGCCGGGCTTCTTCTCGTCGGCGGCCACGGTCACGTCGGCGCCGAGTTCGCACTGGGCCTTGCCGAGCGACACGCGCTTGGCGACTTCGAGGTCGGCGTCGGTCAGCACGATGCTGGTTTCATCGGCGATGGGCGTCACTTCTTCGACGGCCTTGGCGGCCTTGCGGGTGACCTGCTTCTTGGGGGGTGTCTTCTTGGCTTCAGCCTTGGCGGCCGGCTTGGCAGGGGTGGTTTGCGCCGTGGCGGCAAACGGGAGCGCCAGGGCCAGGGCTGCGATCAGAGCAATTTTCTTCATGGGTGTTTCCTTGAGCTGGATTCGTAAGTTTCAGGAGGCCGCGAGTGCAAACCAGGCTTTTGCCTCTGGAGGCAACGCGCGCCCTGTTGCGTGGGCACGCGTCAGCACTTGCCAAAAATGGCGATAGCTCGCGCGGTCGTGCAATGTGCCATCAATTTGTGTCGGCGCCCAATCCGCGAGTGCGGCATTTGTAATGATTTCTACGGCAATCTGAATCTGGGCCTCGTCCGGCGCAAACGCCTCGAGGATCGGCCGGATCTGGTTCGGGTGGATGCTCCACATGCGCGTGTAGCCGAATTCGGAGGCAGCCTTGCGGGCCGCAGTGCGCATGGCGTCGGTGTCGTTGAACTCGGTGACCACGCAGTGCGAAGGCACCTTGCCATAGGCGTGCGCCGCGGACGCGATGGCCAGCTTGGCGCGCACCACAAGCGGATGCGTGAACTGGCCGGCGGCCCCCATGCCGTCAGCCGGAATGGCGCCCGCATGCGCGGAAACGAAATCCATCAGGCCGAAGCTCAGCGATTGCACGCGCGGATGCGCCGCGATTTCGAATGCGTTGTGCACGGCGAGCGGCGATTCGATGAGCACGTGCAGCGGCAGTGCATCGGCGTCGGCCGCCTCGAGTGCCGCCACGGCCTGCGCCACGTCGGCCACGGATTCGACCTTGGGCACCATCAGGTGGCTGAGCCGGTGGCCGGCACGCCCGGCAATGGTGACCACGTCACCGGCGAAGGCCGGGTGATCGACCGGATGAACGCGCACGCCGACACGCATGCCCGGCTTTGCGGCAAGCGCCAGTTCGGTGACGAGCGCGGCGTGCTCGGCCTCGCCGCCGACGGGGGCGCCGTCCTCGCAGTCGAGGGTGACATCGAACACGCAGGCGCCGAACTCCTCGGCCATCTCGGCCTGGAGCGCGAGGCTCTTCTTCATGCGCGCTTCGACCCCGCTGTAGTGGTCGCACACGGGCAGCGTCACGGCGCCGGCCTGGGCGCCGAGCAGCACTTCAGCGGGATGGACCGGGTTCGTCATGCCTTTTTCTGCGCCACGATGAACATGCGCGGAAAGGCAAGCAGCCGCTTGCCGTCGGTACGGGCGGGATAGGCCTGGTCGATACGGCGCTCGTATTCGGCCAGGTAGCTTGCGCGAAGCTCGTCCGGCAATCGGTCGACGAAAGGCTTCAGCCCGGTGCCGCGCACCCATTCGACAATGGCTGCGGCATCGGCCATGGGATGCTGATAAATGGTGTGCCACACATCGACCTTGGCCGCTTCGGGCGCCAGCAGGTCGTAGTAGCCGCCGAGCGGCAGCAGCAGCGTGCGCATGCGGTCGGCGTCGCCGATGGGCTCGGCCCACGGCGCCTCGGAGGCCACTGCGCGCATCAGGCGGTGCGTGGGCTCCTGGCGGTTGTCGGGCATCTGGACGGCGAGCACGCCGCCCGGCGCCAGCGCAGCAAAGAGGCGCGGGATCAGCGTTTCGTGATCCGGCACCCACTGCAGGGCTGCGTTGGCGTAAATGAGGTCGGGCGCTTGATCTTGCGGCGCCCAGGTCGCGATGTCGCTCAACTCGAAGCTCGCCTGCGGCAGGCGCTCGCGCGCACTGGCCAGCATGGCTTCGGAGTTGTCGGTCCCGACGACGCGCGCCTTCGGGAACCGGTGAAACAGCAGCTCCGTGGAATTGCCCGGTCCGCAGCCGAGGTCGACCACATGGGCCGCCTCGGGCAGCGGCACCCGCGCCAGGAGCTCCTGTGCGGGCCGGGTGCGCTCGTCCTCGTAGCGACGGTAGAGCGCGGGGTTCCAGTCGAGCATGCCGATGCTGCGATTTGCAATTACAGGAGGTGAGCGACGCCCGCCTGCTCGCCCTGCAGCTCTTCCAGGGTCTTGTTGATGCGTTCCTGGCTGAATGCGTCGATATCCAGGCCTTCGACCAGCTTGTATTCGCCGTTTTCGCAGGTGACCGGGAAGCCGAACATCGTGTCCTTCGGAATGCCGTATTGGCCGTCCGACGGAATGCCCATGGTGACCCACTTGCCGTTGGTGCCCAGGGCCCAGTCGCGCATGTGGTCGATGGCGGCGTTGGCGGCCGAAGCAGCCGACGACAAGCCGCGTGCCTCGATGATGGCGGCGCCGCGCTTGCCGACGGTCGGCAGGAAGGTGTTGGCGTTCCATTCCTGGTCGTTGATCATCTTGGCAACGCTTTCGCCGTTGATGGTGGCAAAGCGGTAGTCGGCGTACATCGTGGGCGAGTGATTGCCCCACACGACGAGCTTTTCGATGTCGGCCACGGGCTTGCCCGTCTTGGCAGCGATCTGGCTGGCGGCACGGTTGTGGTCCAGGCGCAGCATGGCGGTGAAGTTCTTGCGCGGCAGGTCAGGGGCGCTCTTCATCGCGATGTAGGCGTTGGTGTTGGCGGGGTTGCCGACCACCAGCACCTTCACGCTGCGGCTGGCGACGGCGTTCAGCGCCTTGCCCTGTGCCGTGAAGATGGCGCCATTGACCGCCAGCAGCTCGGCACGCTCCATGCCCGGGCCGCGCGGACGCGAGCCGACCAGGAGGGCGTAGTCGGCGTCCTTGAATGCGGTCATCGGGTCGCCGTGGGCTTCCATGCCGGCCAGCAGCGGGAAGGCGCAGTCGTCGAGCTCCATCATCACGCCCTTGAGCGCCTTCTGGGCCTTCTCGTCGGGGATTTCGAGCAATTGCAGGATGACCGGCTGGTCTTTGCCGAGCATTTCGCCCGACGCGATACGGAACAACAGGGCGTAACCGATTTGACCGGCGGCACCGGTGACGGCAACGCGGACGGGTTTTTTGCTCATGGGAAGACTCCAGAAGATGGTGAAAACGGTATCGGCGGGCGCGCTTGGCGCCGGTGTCCTGCAGGGCGGAAATCCTTCCCGCGGCGCAGGCCGGCCCGCATTTTAAGCCGAATCGATGCGGTCCGTCTTATGTCTTATATAAGATATGCTCGGAGGTTCCGCCACGGCGCACCCCACCGCTGCCATGAATGCCACCGTCCTCGAAGACTCCGCGACGCCTTCCTTCAGTCCGCTCTACCAGCAGATCAAGACATTGATCCTGCAGAGCCTGCAGGCCGGCGAGTGGAAGCCGGGCGAACCAATTCCGAGCGAGATGGACCTTGCCGCGCGGTATCGCGTGAGCCAGGGCACGGTGCGCAAGGCCATCGACGAGCTGGCGGCTGAAAACCTCGTGGTCCGGCGCCAGGGCAAGGGCACCTTCGTCGCCACGCATGCCGAGCAGCACGTGCAGTACCGCTTTCTGAAGCTCGTCCCCGATGTCGGCACGCCAAGCACCGAAGGCCCGGCCGAGCGCACCATCATCGATTGCCGCCGCCAGCGCGCCTCGGCCGACGTGGCGCGCGCGTTGGCGCTGCGCACCGGCGATGCAGTGCTGCAGGTGCGGCGCGTGCTCGCCTACGGCGGCGTGCCGACCATTCTTGAAGACCTGTGGCTCCCCGGCGCGCCGTTTAAAGGCCTCACGGCCGAGCGGCTGCGGGCCTGGCCCGGCCCGATGTACGCGATGTTCGAAACCGAATTCGGCGTGCGGATGGTGCGCGCCGAAGAAAAAATCCGCGCGGTGCTGCCCGATGACGAGCAGGCGGCGCTCCTCGATGTGTCGCTGCAAGTGCCCTTGCTCAGCGTGGAGCGCCTGGCGCATACGTACCACGACACGCCGATGGAATTGCGCCGCGGCCTGTATCGCACCGACACGCACCATTACCGGAACCAGCTCGGCTGAGATCGCGCAGATGAAACCAAGATCGAACCGCATCGCAGCACCCGCGCCCCGTGCGCGGCATGCTCCGAAGTCAATAGCATCCGACTGCGGCACTGCGCCGACGCGGGCACCTCCGCCATGCAATGGTGCATTGCAATAGAATTTTGCGTTGTTTGCATTCCGCAGAAGAAACAAAAGCGTTCGCTACCAACCAGAACAAGCCACCAAGCCACGAAAGCCTCCCCCAATGACAGAGCTTGCAACCCCTCCCCGGCCGCCGCGCCGCGAATTCCGGAACATCAATGCCTTCACCGATCTCACGACCTACCGGCTGCCGCCGGCCGGCATCGTGTCGATCCTGCACCGCGTGAGCGGTGTGCTGATGTTCCTGCTGATGCCGTTCATCATCTGGATGTTCGACGCCTCGCTTTCATCCGACTATTCGTTCGCCAGATTCAAGGCCGCCTTCAACAGCGGCCTTGGTTTCGTTCCGGGCTGGTTCTTCAAGCTGGTCGCGCTCGCGCTGATCTGGGCCTACCTGCACCACTTCATCGCCGGCCTGCGCCACCTCTGGATGGACGTGAGCCACGCTGCGGTCACCAAGGAATTCGGCCACACCTCGGCCGTCGTCACGCTGTTCCTGAGCATCGTGCTCACGCTGGCGCTTGGCGCCAAGCTGTTCGGCCTGTACTGAGAAGGAGCCAACCATGTCTGTGAATTACGGCTCCAAGCGCATCGTCGTCGGCGCACATTACGGTTTGCGCGACTGGCTCAGCCAGCGCATCACGGGCGGCCTGATGGCGCTCTTCACGATCATCCTGCTCGCGCAACTGATCTTCACGCGTGGCCCGCTGGGCTACGACCTCTGGGCCGGCATCTTCGCCGCGCAGTGGATGAAGGTGCTGACCTTCTCCGTGATCGCCTCCCTGCTCTATCACGTATGGGTTGGCATGCGCGACGTGTGGATGGACTACATCCAGCCCGTCGGCATCCGCCTTGCCCTGCAAATTTTCACCATCGTCTGGCTTGTCGGTTGTGCGGGTTGGGCCATTCAAGTGCTTTGGAAGATCTGACCCCACCATGACCTACACAAAAGAACAAATCACCAAGCGCAAGTTCGACGTCGTGATCGTCGGCGCCGGCGGCTCCGGCATGCGCGCTTCGCTGCAACTGGCCCGCGCCGGCCTGAACGTGGCGGTGCTCTCCAAGGTGTTTCCCACCCGTTCGCACACCGTGGCTGCCCAAGGCGGCGTGGGCGCGTCGCTCGGCAACATGAGCGAGGACAACTGGCACTACCACTTCTACGACACGATCAAGGGCTCCGACTGGCTCGGCGACCAGGACGCGATCGAGTTCATGTGCCGTGAAGCACCCAAGGTCGTGTACGAGCTCGAACACTTCGGCATGCCGTTCGACCGCAATCCCGACGGCACGATCTACCAGCGCCCGTTCGGCGGCCACACGGCCAACTACGGCGAAAAGCCCGTGCAGCGCGCCTGCGCCGCGGCCGACCGTACCGGCCACGCCATGCTGCACACGCTCTACCAGAAGAACGTCGAGGCACGCACCCAGTTCTTCGTCGAGTGGATGGCGCTCGACCTGATCCGCGACGCCGAAGGCGACGTGGTCGGCGTCACGGCCCTCGAAATGGAAACCGGCGACCTGCACATCCTGCAGGCCAAGACCGTGCTGCTGGCCACCGGCGGCGCGGGCCGCATCTTCCAGGCCTCGACCAACGCCTTCATCAACACCGGCGACGGCCTGGGCATGGCCGCGCGTTCGGGCATTCCGCTGCAGGACATGGAGTTCTGGCAGTTCCACCCGACCGGCGTGGCCGGTGCGGGCGTGCTGCTGACCGAAGGCTGCCGCGGCGAAGGCGCCATCCTGCTCAACAGCAACGGCGAACGCTTCATGGAGCGCTATGCGCCCACCCTGAAGGACCTGGCACCGCGCGACTTCGTCTCGCGCTCGATGGACCAGGAAATCAAGGAAGGCCGCGGCTGCGGACCCAACAAGGACTACGTGCTGCTGAAGCTCGACCACCTCGGTGCCGAGACCATCCACAAGCGCCTGCCCTCGGTGTACGAAATCGGCGTGAATTTCGCCAACGTCGACATCACCAAGGAACCGATTCCCGTGGTGCCAACCATCCACTACCAGATGGGCGGCATTCCGACCAACATCAACGGCCAGGTCGTCATCCAGAAGGGTGAAGACAACAGCGCCGTGGTGAACGGCCTCTACGCGGTGGGCGAATGCTCCTGCGTGAGCGTGCACGGCGCCAACCGCCTGGGCACCAACTCGCTGCTCGACCTGCTGGTGTTCGGCCGCGCGGCCGGCAACCACATCGTCGAGTTCAACAACAAGCAAAAGGAACACAAGGAACTGCCCAAGGATGCGGCCGACCGCACCCTGGAGCGCCTGAACGAACTCGAAGCCGCAACCGGCGGCGAGTACGCCCAGGACGTGGCCGGCGAAATCCGCGCGGTCATGCAGCAGCATGCCGCCGTGTTCCGCAAGCAAGCCTCGATGGACGAAGGCGTGGTCAAGATCGCCGCCGTGCGCGAGCGCGTCAGGTCGATCGGCCTGAAGGACAAGTCCAAGGTGTTCAACACCGCCCGCATCGAAGCGCTGGAAGTCGATAACCTGATCGAAGTGGCGCAGGCCACCATGGTCTCGGCCGCTGCCCGCAAGGAATGCCGCGGCGCCCACACGGTGGAAGACTACGAGCGCCCCGCGGACGACCCGGTCGCACCGCTGGGCCGCGACGACGCCAACTGGATGAAGCACACGCTCTGGTACAGCGCGGACAACCGCCTGTCGTACAAGCCCGTCAAGCTGCAGCCGCTGACGGTCGCCTCGGTACCACCCAAGGTCCGCACGTTCTAAGAATATTTACAAGGTCATACGATGAAGCGCACATTCCAAATCTACCGCTACGACCCGGACAAGGACGCCAAGCCCTACATGCAGACCATCGAGATCGAACTCGACGGCCATGAGCGCATGCTGCTCGACGCCCTGATGAAGCTCAAGGCGCAGGATCCCACGCTGTCGTTCCGCCGCTCGTGCCGCGAAGGCGTCTGCGGCTCCGACGCCATGAACATCAACGGCAAGAACGGCCTCGCCTGCCTGACCAACATGCTCACGCTCAAGGGCACGATCGTGTTGAAGCCGCTGCCGGGCCTGCCCGTGATCCGCGACCTGATCGTGGACATGACGCAGTTCTTCAAGCAGTACAACTCGATCAAGCCGTACCTGCAGAACGACAACGTGCCGCCCGAGAAGGAGCGCCTGCAGTCGCCCGAGGAGCGCGACGAGCTCAACGGCCTGTACGAGTGCATTCTGTGCGCGAGCTGCTCCACGAGCTGCCCGAGCTTCTGGTGGAACCCCGACAAGTTCGTGGGCCCGGCCGGCCTGCTGCAGGCCTACCGCTTCATCGCCGACAGCCGCGACGAAGCCACCGCCGAGCGCCTGGACAACCTCGAGGACCCGTACCGCCTGTTCCGCTGCCACACGATCATGAACTGCGTGGACGTGTGCCCGAAGAACCTGAACCCCACGAAGGCGATTGGCAAGATCAAGGAACTGATGGTGCGCCGCGCCATCTGATCCTTTGCCGAGAGAAACCATGCAAACCGCCGCCGAACTCGCACAGCCTCTCAGCGAACGTGCGCTGAGCAAGCTGAAATGGCGCTGCCGGCGCGGTCTGCTCGAGAACGACCTGTTCATCGCGCGCTTCTTCGAGCGGCACGAGTCGCACATGACCGTCGGCCAGGCGGGAGCGATGGAGACATTGATGGACCTGTCGGACAACGACCTCCTCGATCTTCTGCTGCGAAGAAAGGAGCCCGAGCCCGCATGGGCCGGGGCCGAGGTGGTCGAGTTGCTCCAGCTGATGCGCACCGACGGCGCGCAGCGTCCCTCCACCTCTGTTTCCGCCTCCGTTTCCTCTTCTTCGCCTTCCTGAATACTCTCTGAAAGAAACCCGAAATGAAAGCTTCCGATACCAAGGCCACGCTGTCGTTCAGCAACGGCGGCGACAGCGTCGAACTGCCGATCTACAAGGGCACCGTGGGCCCGGACGTGATCGACATCCGCAAGCTGTATGCACAGACCGGCATGTTCACCTATGACCCGGGTTTCATGTCGACGGCCGCATGCCAGTCGGCCATCACGTACATCGACGGCGACAAGGGCGAACTGCTGTACCGCGGCTACCCCATTGAGCAGCTCGCAACCAACTGCGACTTCCTCGAGACCTGCCACCTGCTGCTCTACGGAGAGCTGCCGGACCAGGCCAAGAAGACCAACTTCACCAAGCTCGTGACCAACCACACGATGGTCAACGAGCAGATGCAGTTCTTCCTGCGCGGCTTCCGCCGCGATGCGCACCCGATGGCCATCATGACCGGCCTGGTGGGCGCCCTGTCGGCCTTCTATCACGACAGCACGGACATCAACAATCCCGAGCACCGCGAGATCGCCGCGATCCGCCTGATCGCGAAGATGCCCACGCTCGTGGCCATGGCCTACAAGTACACGATCGGCCAGCCGTACATGTACCCGAAGAACGATCTGAGCTACGCGGGCAACTTCCTGCACATGATGTTTGCCACGCCGTGCGAGGAGTACAAGGTGAACCCGGTGCTCGAGCGCGCGCTCGACCGCATCTTCATCCTGCACGCAGACCACGAGCAGAACGCATCGACCTCGACCGTGCGCCTGTGCGGCTCGTCGGGCACCAACCCCTTCGCGGCCATTGCGGCCGGCGTGGCCTGCCTCTGGGGCCCTGCCCACGGCGGCGCCAACGAAGCGGCGCTGAACATGCTCTACGACATCCAGAAGGAAGGCGGCGTCGAGAAGATCGGCGAGTTCATCAAGAAGGTCAAGGACAAGAACTCGAACGTCAAGCTCATGGGCTTTGGCCACCGCGTGTACAAGAACTACGACCCGCGCGCCAAGCTGATGCAGGAAACCTGTAATGAGGTGCTGACCGAGCTGGGCCTGGAAAACGATCCGCTCTTCAAGCTCGCCAAGGAGCTCGAAAAGATCGCCCTCGAAGACGAGTACTTCGTCTCGCGCAAGCTCTACCCGAACGTCGACTTCTACTCGGGCATCGTGCAGCGCGCCATCGGCATTCCGGTGCCGCTGTTCACCGCGATCTTCGCGCTGGCCCGCACGGTCGGCTGGATTGCCCAGCTGAACGAAATGATCGGCGACCCCGAGTACAAGATCGGCCGCCCGCGCCAGCTGTTCGAAGGCTCGCCCAAGCGCGACGTGCAGCCCATCGGCAAGCGCTGAAGGCGCAACGGCGCTCACCGTGGAAAGCTGCCTTCGGGCAGCTTTTTTGCGTCTTGGCTGACAGGATTCGCAGCACGGGCTCGGTACGTTGTGCATCGGAGGCCCGAGGTCGGGCCGCCTTTTTCAACGACTTCAGGAGATCCGTCATGAAGAAAATTGCCGCGCTGATTGCCGTCACCTTCGCTTTCGCCGTCCCGCTGTCCGGCTGCAACACCTTCCGGGGTGCAGGCCAGGACATTCAGAAGGGCGGCGAAAAAGTCGAAGACGCCGCCAAGAAGCGCCAGTAAGTAGGCACCGACCCAGGGTCTTTCGAGACCTGCGTACCGCGCGCTGACGCACGCCCCGCTCCCTCGCCCGCAAGCGAGGAGCGGGGCGTTTTGCCGTGTGCAGTGGGGAAATCCACCGCACCGAAGGGCTGCACGCGGAGCTCCTCGCCTCAGGGCAACGAACCCATCGCAGATGACGATGGCATGTTGGTCAAAACCCAGAGAAAATGGCGAACTCATCGCCAGACGCGATGTCCGACACCCCATGAGCACTTCAGAACGCAACTTCGCCCGGCGCATCGACCTCACGTCGCTGCAGTTGTTCGTGGCCGTGTGCGAATTGGGCAGCATCGGCCGGGCGGCGGAACGCGAGTTCATTGCCGCCTCGGCCATCAGCAAGCGGCTGTCCGACCTTGAAGCCACCTTGGGCACCACCCTTCTCTACCGCCACGCGCGGGGGGTCGATCTTTCGCCCGCGGGCGAAAGCCTGTTGCACCACGCGCGCTCGGTGCTCTACAGCCTTGAGAAGATGCAGGGCGAGCTCAGCGAATACGCCGAGGGCGTGCGCGGCCATGTGCGGGTGCACGCCAACATATCGGCCATCGTGCAGTTTCTTCCGGAAGACCTCGGCGCCTTCACGCGCGAGCACGACGCGATCAAGATCGACCTGGAAGAGCACCTGAGCAACGAAGTGGTGCGCGCGGTGCAGGAAGGTGCCGCCGACCTCGGCATCTGCCACATTCCCGACGGCACGAACGAATTGCAGACGCTGCCCTACCGCCACGACCGGCTCGTGCTGATCGTGCCCGCCGGGCATCCGCTTGCGACCCAAGGTTCGATCGATTTCACGGCTTCGCTCGACTTCGACCACGTCGGGCTGCACACCAACAGCTCGATCTACGTGGCCATGCACCAGGCCGCGGTTGAAGCGGGCCGCAGCGTCAAGCTGCGCATCCACGTGACCGGCCTCGACGCCATGTGCCGCATGATCGACAACGGCCTGGGCATCGGCGTGATGCCGCAGCGCGCATTCGAACTGCTGCAGGCCGGCATCGGAAGCCGCCTGTGCAGCGTGGCGCTGAACGACGCCTGGTCGAACCGCGAGATCCGGCTGGTGGCGCGCGACTTTTCCACCCTGCCCGTGGCCGCGCGCACGCTGGTCAACCACTTGCACACGCCAGCCGCCGCGCACGATGCGGCCGAGCCGATGGCGGCATAGAAAACAAGACAATTCACTTCCCCACGAAAGACAAGAGAACGACATGGCACGCACGCTCTACGACAAGATCTGGGACGAACACGTCGTCCACACCGAGGAAGACGGCACCGCCATCCTCTACATCGACCGCCACCTGGTGCATGAAGTCACCAGCCCGCAGGCCTTCGAGGGGCTGCGCGAGGCCGGCCGCAAGCTGTGGCGCATCAGCTCGGTCGTGGCCACGGCCGACCACAACACGCCCACCACGGGCTGGGAGCGCGGCTACGAAGGCATTGCCGATCCCACGAGCAAGGAGCAGGTCACCACGCTCGACAAGAACATCGCGGAATTCGGCGCTGCGGCGTTCTTTCCGTTCCTGAGCAAGCGCCAGGGCATCGTGCACGTGATCGGCCCCGAATCGGGCGCCACGCTGCCCGGCATGACCGTGGTCTGCGGCGACTCGCACACCTCCACCCACGGCGCCTTCGGCGCGCTGGCGCACGGCATCGGCACCAGCGAGGTGGAGCACGTGATGGCCACGCAAACGCTGCTCGGCAAGAAGGCGAAGAACATGCTGGTGAAGGTCGAAGGCAAGCTGCCATTCGGCTGCACGGCCAAGGACATCGTGCTCGCAATCATCGGCAAGATCGGCACTGCCGGCGGCACCGGCTACACCATCGAATTCGCGGGTTCTGCGATTCGCGACCTGAGCATGGAAGGCCGCATGACGGTCTGCAACATGGCCATCGAGGCCGGCGCTCGCGCGGGGTTGGTGGCGGTCGACGAGAAGACCATCAGCTACATCAAGGGTCGCCCACTCGCCCCGACCGGCGTGGAATGGGACCAGGCCGTGGCCTACTGGCGCACGCTGCAGTCCGACCCCGACGCGAAGTTCGACGTCGTGGTCGAACTCGACGCGACGCAGATCCAGCCGCAGGTGACCTGGGGTACCTCGCCCGAAATGGTGGTCGATATCAACGGCCGCGTGCCTGATCCCGACAAGGAAAAGGACGCCAGCAAGCGCGGCGCCATCGAGCGCGCACTGGTCTACATGGGCCTGGAGCCCAACAAGGCGATGAACGACATCTTCATCGACAAGGTGTTCATCGGCTCTTGCACCAACAGCCGCATCGAGGACATGCGTGAAGCCGCGGCCGTGGTGAAGAAGCTCGGCCAAAAGGTGGCCAAAAACGTGAAGCTCGCGATGGTGGTTCCGGGCTCCGGCGTGGTGAAGGAACAGGCCGAGCGCGAAGGCCTCGATGTGATTTTCAAGGCCGCGGGCTTCGAATGGCGCGAGCCCGGCTGCTCGATGTGCCTGGCCATGAACGCCGACCGGCTGGAGCCCGGCGAGCGCTGCGCATCGACCAGCAACCGCAACTTCGAAGGCCGCCAGGGCGCCGGTGGCCGCACCCACCTCGTGAGCCCGGCCATGGCTGCCGCGGCCGCAGTGCACGGCCACTTTGTCGACGTGCGCACCTTCGCCTGAACAAGAAGAGAGATTCACATGCAGAAATTCACCGTGCACAAGGGCCTTGTCGCCCCCATGGACCGCGAGAACGTCGACACCGACGCGATCATTCCGAAGCAGTTCCTCAAGTCGATCAAGCGCACCGGCTTCGGCCAGAACCTGTTCGACGAATGGCGTTATCTGGACGCGGGCTTTCCGGGCCAGGACCCGGCCAGCCGCAAGCCGAACCCCGACTTCGTGCTGAACCAGCCGCGCTACGCCGGCGCATCCATTCTCCTGGCGCGCAAGAACTTCGGCTGCGGCTCGTCGCGCGAACATGCGCCGTGGGCGCTCGACCAGTACGGCTTTCGCGCGATCATTGCGCCGAGCTATGCCGACATCTTCTTCAACAACAGCTTCAAGAACGGCTTGCTGCCGATCGTGCTGCCCGAAGCGCAGGTGGCGCAGCTGTTCGACGAGACCTTTGCCTTTCCCGGCTACTCGCTGACCATCGACCTGGAGCGCCAGGTGGTCGTGAAGCCCGACGGCGGCGAGTTCGCGTTCGACGTGCAGGCCTTCCGCAAGTACTGCCTCATCAACGGGCTGGACGACATCGGCCTGACGCTGCGCCACAAGGACAAGATCAAGGCCTTCGAGGCCGAGCGGCTGGCGCAGAAGCCCTGGCTCGCGCACACGATGATCGCCTGAAGCCTCGCATCTCCAATTTCAAACCTCAGACCAACTTATGAAAATCGCAGTTCTCCCGGGTGACGGCATCGGCACCGAAATCGTGGCCGAGGCCATCCGCGTGCTCGACGCGCTCGACCTCTCGTTCGAAATGGAAACTGCGCTGGTCGGCGGCGCGGCCTACGAGGCGCATGGCCACCCGCTCCCCGATTCGACGCTCAAGCTCGCAAAGGAAGCGGACGCGGTGCTGTTCGGTGCCGTCGGCGACTGGAAGTACGACAAGCTCGACCGTCCGCTGCGCCCCGAGCAGGCGATTCTCGGCCTGCGCAAGAACCTCGGCCTGTTCGCCAATTTCCGCCCGGCCATCTGCTACGAGCAGTTGGTGGACGCATCGAGCCTCAAGCCCGAACTCATCGCGGGCCTGGACATCCTCATCATCCGCGAGCTGACCGGCGACATCTACTTCGGCCAGCCGCGCGGCCGCCGTACCGCTGCGGACGGACACTTTCCGGGCGCCGAAGAGGCCTTCGACACGATGCGCTATTCGCGCCCCGAGGTCGAGCGCATTGCCCGCGTGGCCTTCGAAGCGGCACGCAAGCGCAACAAGCGCGTGACCAGTGTCGACAAGGCCAACGTGCTCGAGACCTTCCAGTTCTGGAAGGACGTGGTGACCGAGGTGCACAAGGACTATCCGGACATCGAACTCGACCACATGTACGTCGACAACGCGGCCATGCAGCTGGTGAAGGCGCCCAAGAAGTTCGACGTGATCGTCACCGGCAACATGTTCGGCGACATCCTCTCGGACGAGGCCGCCATGCTCACTGGCTCCATTGGCATGCTGCCTTCGGCCTCGCTCAATTCGAGCAACCAGGGCCTGTATGAGCCCAGCCACGGCAGCGCGCCCGACATTGCCGGCAAAGGGGTTGCCAATCCTTTGGCTACAATACTGTCCGCTGCCATGATGCTCCGCTTTTCACTCAACCAAGCCGAAGCTGCCGACCGTATCGAGTCGGCGGTCAAGCATGTGCTCGCCTCCGGGCTGCGCACGGGTGACATCTGGTCAGAAGGTACGAAGCGCGTCGGCACCCGTGAGATGGGCGACGCGGTTGTTGCAGCAATCACCAAAAAGACGATTACCGGCTAACCGCAGCCCGCTTCGTCACGCCCCTCCCCGGCTCGACGAGTCGGGGGCAAAAAAGACAATTTCATTCTTTTTCACAAGGGCAAACTGAAATGGCGAACGCATCTCAACCTCTGGTCGGCCTTGTAGGCTGGCGCGGCATGGTCGGCTCGGTCCTGATGGACCGCATGCAGGCCGAAGGCGACTTCGGGCTTATCGAGCCGCTGTTCTTCTCGACCTCCAACGCCGGCGGCAAGGCCCCGGCCATGGCCAGGAACGAAACCGCGCTGAAGGATGCGAACGACATCGACGCACTGAAGAAGTGCGACATCATCATCACCTGCCAGGGCGGCGACTACACCAGCGAGGTGTTCCCCAAGCTGCGCGCCGCGGGCTGGAGCGGCCACTGGATCGACGCCGCTTCCACGCTGCGCATGAACAACGACGCGGTCATCGTGCTCGACCCCGTCAACCTCCCGGTCATCCAGAACGCACTCGCCAACGGCGGCAAGAACTGGATCGGCGGCAACTGCACCGTGAGCTGCATGCTCATGGGCGTGGGCGCTCTCTACAAGGCTGGGCTGGTCGAGTGGATGACCAGCATGACCTACCAGGCGGCCTCGGGCGGCGGTGCGCAGCACATGCGCGAGCTGCTGACGCAGTTCGGCACGCTGAACGCCGAGGTGCGCGCGCTGCTGGACGACCCGAAGTCGGCCATTCTCGAGATCGACCGCAAGGTGCTGCACAAGCAGCAGAACCTGAGCGCGGCTGAAACCGCCAATTTCGGCGCGCCGCTCGGCGGCTCGCTGATTCCCTGGATCGACAAGGACCTGGGCGACGGCACCTCCAAGGAAGAATGGAAGGCCGGCGCGGAAACCAACAAGATCCTCGGCCAGGGCACGGGTTTCGGTACCGCCGCAGTGCCGGTTGACGGCTTCTGCGTGCGCGTCGGTGCAATGCGCTGCCACAGCCAGGCATTGACCTTCAAGCTCAAGAAGGACGTGCCGCTGGCGGACATCGAGGCCATGATCGCCGCCGACAACCAGTGGGCCAAGGTGGTGCCGAACACCCGTGAAGCCAGCCTCAAGGAACTGACGCCGGTGGCCGTCACGGGCACCATGGACATCCCGGTGGGCCGCATCCGCAAGCTTGCAATGGGCCCTGAATACGTCGGCGCTTTCACTATCGGCGACCAGCTGTTGTGGGGCGCGGCCGAACCGCTGCGCCGCATGCTGCGCATCTTGCTCGAGGCTTGATGGGGGCGTGCCGGCTCACCGCAAGCCCGAAATGTTGCCAAACAACAACGGAAGATGTGTGCGTAAGTATGCGCGTACTGGGTAGAACAGGCGCAGCGCCTTGTCAGTACCCGGTGTTGGTGCTAACGTCCTCTTACAATTTCTGGGCCTGAGCCGCCCCCTATCAGCATGACAAGACATCTGTTGCCCGCGGCCCGCCCATCGGCCGCTAGCCCTTCTCTGCCTTTGAAAGGCCTCCGCCTTTCCGTTCTCGGTGCCGCCATGGCGGTGGCCTTGGGCGTTTCGAGCACCGATGCGAGCGCTTTTGCACTGGGCCAACTGAAGGTGCAATCGGCACTGGGCGAGCCCCTTCGCGCTGAAATCGACGTCACCGAGATGGCGGCCGCGGAAGCGGACAGCCTGAAGATCAACGTTGCCAGCGCCGACGCCTTCAAGAACGCGGGCGTTCCGTACAACGCGGCCCTGAGCGACGTGAAGGCGACGCTGCAGCGCCGCGCCGGCGGCCAGTACGTGGTGCGTCTGACGGGCACCCGTCCGCTCAACGACCCTTTCATCGACCTGTTGCTCGAAGCCAATGGCTCGTCGGGCCGCATGGTGCGCGACTACACCGTGCTGCTCGACCCGCCGGTGACGCGCCAGGCAGCGCCAAGCGCGCCGATTTCTCCTTCTACGCCGCAGATCGGCACGACCCCGGCTGAGCGTGCAGCCCGCGCACGCCGCGAGCGCGCACCTGTCGCACCTGTCGCGCCCGTCACCGCACCGCCGGCCGCCGCACCTGCTACGTCGGCTGCCCCAGCCCCCAGCGCCGCGGCGCCGATTCGTCCGACAAGCGGCGAACAGGTCACGGTGCAGCGCGGCGACACCGCCGGCAAGATCGCCGGAGCCCACAAGTCGGCCGACGTCTCGCTCGACCAGATGCTGGTGGCGCTACTGCTTTCCAATCCCGATGCTTTCATCGGCGGCAACGTCAACCGCATCAAGGCCGGCGCTGTGCTCGACCTGCCGAGCGCAGCCGAGGCCAGTGCCATTCTTCCCGCGGAAGCGAAGCGCACCATCACCGCGCAAAGCCGTGACTTCGGCGCCTACCGCCAGCGCCTGGCAGAGAACGCGCCCACGGCGAACGTGGCCGCTGCTGGCCGCAATGCCTCGGGCAAGGTGCAAGCCAATGTCGAAGACCGCAACGCCACTGCAAGCGCACCCGACAAGCTGACGATCTCCCAAGGCAGCGCGGCTGCCCGCGCGGCCGACGAGAAGGTCGCGCAGGCACGGCAGGCGCAGGACAGCAACAACCGCGTTGCGGAGCTTTCCAAGAACATCAACGAACTGGCCAAGCTCAAGGCGGCCACCGGTTCGGCTGCTCCCGCCGCGGGCGCAGCACCGGCAGCGGCAACCCCCGGCATTCCAGTTCCGAATCCGGGCGTAGCCGCCACGGCAGCGGCCACCCCAGCACCCGCTGCGGCTGCGGCCCCCGCCGCTCCCGCGGCTCCGGCTGCAGCGCCTGCTGCTCCAGTTGCAGCGCCTGCCGCGGCACCGGCCACTGCGTCGGCCCCGGCAGAAGCTTCCGCGCCCGTCGCGGCAGCAACGCCCGCCGCCACTCCCACTGCCGCAGCCCCTGACGCCAACGCGTCGGCTGAAACCATGCCGGGCGCTCCCGCCCCGGCCGCCAGCGCAGCCGCCCCCGCGCCGACGCCCAAGCCGGTCGTCAAAGCCGCCCCGCCGCCGCCCCCGGTCGAGCGCAGCTTCCTCGATGAGTTGATGGAGAACCCGCTGATGCTGGCCGGTGCGGCGCTGATCGCACTGCTGATCGGCTTCCTGCTCTACCGTGTGCTGGGCCGCCGGCGTGAGGAAATGAGCGAAAGCGTGTTCCTCGAAAGCCGCATCCCCAAAGACTCGTTCTTCGGCGCCAGCGGCGGCGAATCGGTCGACACCAAGCACCGCGGCGATTCCACGGTTTCGTCGCTGTCGTACTCGCCGAGCCAACTTGACGCGGGCGATGTCGACCCCGTGGCCGAAGCCGACGTGTACCTTGCCTATGGCCGCGACCTGCAGGCCGAGGAAATCCTCCGCGAGGCGCTGCGCGTCAATCCGGACCGCACGGCCATTCACCTCAAGCTGCTCGAAATCCACGCCAAGCGCCGCGACGTCCGAGCCTATGAAGGCCTGGCGACCGAAGTGCACAAGCTGACCAACGGCACCGGCTCCGACTGGAACCGCGTGGTCGAAATGGGCAAGGACCTGGATCCGGGCAATCCGCTGTACGAGTCGGGCACGGCCCGGGGTGGCGTGAGCCCGGCCGAAAGCGCTGCATTCGCCGGCGCCCTGGCCACGGCGGCCAAGCCTGCTGCCGCAACGCCTCCGGCCGCAGCGCCCGCTCCTGTGGCAGCTGCTGTCGCCGCGCCGGCCTTCGTGCCGTCCGTCGCACCGCTGGACTTCGACCTGGACCTGAGCCAGCCGGCGGCACTCGCACCGAGCCCCGCTCCGGTGAGCGCCAGCCTGCCGAAGACGGCCTACGCCCCCGCCACGGCCGCCCCGCTGTCCAACGGCC